>NZ_JAHLEC010000010.1 GCF_018861705.1 Clostridium psychrophilum
AACAATTATACCAGAAAGAGGGGGTCATTGTTTTTTTTCTTAAAAACAGCTACAATCCTTGCAATTGCAGGGTCTTAAATAAATAAAACAAAGATAGTGTTAACACTATCACTTATGTACTGGAGGATATAATATGAAAAAAATTGTTTATGTTGTTGAGTCTTTTGGCTCAGGAGTATACACGTTTTTATCTGAACTATGTAATTCAATTACTCGAGAGTATGAAGTAGTGATTGTATATTCATTAAGGAGAGAGACACCTTTAGATTTTAAGAAGAATTTTGATTCTAAGATTAGATTTATTAATGTCTCTATGTATAGAGGACTAAATCCCATTAAGAGTCTAAAGGCCTTAGGTAAACTAAAAAGAGTTTTTAAAAAAGAAAATCCAGAAATTATTCATTTGAATTCGTCTATTGCTGGTTTTTTAGGAAGAATTGCATGTTATGCTAATAGATTTAATATGGATAAAGTTTTTTATAATCCACATGGATTCTCATTTCTTCAAAAGAATGAATCTAGGATTAAAAGAACAATATTTTATGGATTAGAAAGGTTTGCAAGTATGCTAGGTGGATATACAGTAGGTTGCTCGTTTGGAGAATATAAGGAAGCTTTGAAGATATCAAAAAAATGTATAAACATTAATAATGGAATTGATCCAAAAAAAATAGATGAAATTATAAAAGAAAATAATTTAAATGTAAATAAAAATAATAATAATAACAAACTTAAAGTAGGGACAGTAGGCAGAATTTGTTATCAAAAGAACCCAAAGTTATTTAATGATATAGCAAAAAAATTTCCACAGTATGATTTCATTTGGGTAGGATATGGAGAGTTAAAGGATAGATTACAAGCAGATAATATAAAAGTTACAGGATGGTCAGATAGAAAAGAAGTTATAAAAGAGATTATGAATATAGACATCTTTATAATGACGTCTCTTTGGGAGGGTTTATCTATTTCACTTCTTGAAGCAATGTATCTAGGAAAACCAGTAATAGTATCAAATGTCATTGGTAATAATGATGTTATCAAAAACAATGTAAATGGGTATTTAGTGAATGACTTAAAAGAATATATAAAAATAATTAATTATATAACTTCAAACAATATTATATCAGATGTTAAATTTAAAGAGAAAGTTAGAGAAAATGTAATTGAAGAATATGGTCTAAACCAAATGGTTAGAAAATATATAAATTTATACGAGGCAACTTGAAAAATTATTGATGAGGACGGTTATGTTATGTTTTATAAGGTATTACATCTATTATCAACTAAAACTCTTAATGGAGCTGAAAAAGTAACTTTAGATATATGTACAAGTTTAGACAAAACAATTTATGAGCCAATAGTAGTTTGTGCAGGAGATGAGCTAAAAGAATTTTTTGAAAAAGAATCTATTCAATCATTTAAGATTAATATAAGTAATTTAAATATGAGAGAAATATTAAAACTGAGAAATCTAATAAAAAATGAAAATATAAATTTAATACATGCACATGATGTACGCGCATCTATAGCTGCAAAAATTGCAAGCGCTAATTTAAAAATCCCTGTGATATCCCATATTCATGGTGAATATGATTGGCTAAAAAGCAAGTCTATATTAAGATTTATTGATAGATTATTTAGAGAAAAATATGATCTGTCTTTAGCCTGCTCAAAAAACGTTAAAGAATTTTATTGTAAGTGCAATAGCAAATGTCATAAGGAAAAAGTAATTGCATTATCAAATAGTTTTAATTTTGGAGAAATTAATAAGGCTAATATTATTTCTAAAAAAAAGTTTGAATTTAAAAATAATATACCTATAAATAAATATGTTTTTGGATATATTGGAAGATTAATTGATTTAAAAGGTATAGATTTGCTTATAGAAAGTTTTAATTTATTTCAGCAAAAACATGATAATTCAATTTTAATTATAGTGGGAGATGGGGACCAAAAATATAACCTAGTCAATTTAGTAACAAAATATAATTTATCAACCAAAATATATTTTATTGGATATACAAGGGATATTTATAATTGGCTTAACATATTTGATGCTTTTATATTATCGTCTAAAAGGGAAGGCCTTCCTTTAACAATATTCGAAGCTATGGCTATGAAAAAAATTGCTATTTCTACGTCTGTTGGTGGAATACCTGAATTAATTAAAAACAAATATAATGGAATATTAATAGAGGATAGGAATCCTCAGCTTTTAATGAATGCAATGGAATATGTATATGAAAATAAAAATGAAGCAAAAGCAATAGTAGAAAATGCTTATAATCATTTAAGACTGAATTATAGTATTACGGATTATATTAATACTCTTCAGAACATTTATAAGGGGTTACTTGAGTCACATAAAAAATAGACGGAATTATTACCGATAGATAGTGTTTTAACACTATAAATAGTGTTTTAACTATAAATAGTATTCTTACTTTCAATAATAAAAAGGAGATATCTATATGATTATTTATTATATTAATTATGATGGCATAAATTGTAGTGTATTCGATTCTCAAATTTATACGTATTGTCATCTGTTAAGTGAAAATGACTTGAAAGTTAGACTTATCAATTTTGACACAAACACAAGTTCAAAAGAATATATTGATAAAATGAAGCTATATTTAAATTATAAAAATTTTAAGGTAACATCTCTCCTCAAGAATAAAAGATTTGATTTTTTCATTAACAAAACGCTAATCACTAGGGTAATTAATTTAATTATAAATGAAAATTCAGCAAATGAAAAAATAATTATTCATTGTAGAGGAATTTTTGGTAGTTTTATTGGACTAAAAGCAAGAAAAAAATTAAAAGATATGTTTAATGTAAAAGTGATTTCAGATTTTAGAGGAGCAGTTATTGATGAGTATTTAATGAGATATAAATATAAAAACATCATGTATAAAATAATATTGAATTTTTCAGTGATAAAAATTAATAATATCCAATCATATGTATGTAAAAATTCAGATTACATATTATGTGTTTCTAAAAAACTAGAGGAGTATCTAAAAAATAGGTATGTTATTAATTGCGGCAAATCAATAATTCCAACCTGCATAGATGCTGATAAAACTAGATTTGATTTATTGATAAGAGAAAAAATAAGAAATGAGTTGGAAGTAAACAATAAATTTATTCTTGTATATTGTGGAGGGGGGCAGAGTTATCAGAAACCAGAAGATTTAGTCAATGCCTTTATTAATATAAGTAAAAACATAGAAAAAACATTTTTTTTGATTCTGACTAAGGATAAGGAAATATTTGAAGCTTCTTTAAATAAGTTGAATGTTAATAAATCAGAATATTTAATCAAGCCTGTTTTTTATAAGGATGTATATAAATATCTAAGCGCAGCTGATTGCAGCATTTTATTAAGAGACAGCAATAATGTAAATAAAGTTGCTAGTCCAACAAAATTTGCCGAGTACATTAATTGTAATTTACCAGTTTTTATAAGCCATGATATTGGTGATATAGATAAAATAAATGATAGATACAACGTATGTATTTATGAAGAAGATATTTACGATGTAAGCAGTAAAATAGATAAAATAAAAAAGAATCAGGAGCATTTTAAATTATTAATCAATGATTACTATGAATGGGGAAAAAACATTAAAATTATCATGTTAATTTATAATAAACTATAAAATATATATTTATACGAAGCCATATAAAAATGGAAGGTGAGGTTTATAGGGAGTGAAAAACTATATAGCAGGTGTAATTATAATCTTTGCCATTTATTTGTGTTTTGAAGAAAGTATAGTAGAAAATATTTTATATAAAGAAACTATACAAAAATTACTCTTATTAATTATTTTATTTTGCTCTATATTTAATTTGATTTTAATAAAAGTTAATATTGGTTCAAACACTATTGAAATTGGCTTATTTTCAACAGTATTATTTGTTTATTTATACATATTTATAATTATGTATAAAAAAAATCATATAAAAAAAAGTATAGATAAAAAAATTATACTTATGATTGTATGTTTAACTATAATCAATATGTATATGTTATTGGAACCTATATTTTTATATATTTATTCAGCTCAAGCTTATTCAATGTATTTATTAATATTCTTTGATATTGAGTTAATGCTATTAATATTTTTAGTCTTAAGAAGGTTTAATTACAATCAGAAAATTATCATTAGCGTGGTTTCAGTGTTCAGTATAATGAATGGAATTTTGGGAGGCCTGCAATATATAACAAATACTGTTTTGATTAATTTTAAAGATCCAACTCAGCAATTAACGCAGCTGTATATAGGCGGAAGAATATCTGGATTTGTAATGGGTGACAATGGTGGGGGTACTCTTGGAGTAATAATGTTTACGGTACTTCTATATAAATTTAATCAAAATAAAAACATATTTAATATTAGCTTAATATTAGCCGATGTTGTATTTATTATATTTACGTTTACAAGAGTTGCCTATATTGCAATATGTGTTGAAATTCTAATTTTTATCCTTTCATTAATAAAAATCAGATCTGTTAAAGACCTTATAAAAAACATAGTAGCATTTAGTTCTGTAGTAGGTATAGGAATATATTTTTATCTAAATTATTTCAGCAAAATAGTGGATATACTTTTTTTGAAAAGAGGAGATACCCAAGCTGATAGATTTGTGCAATTTCCCTTAGCTATAAAAGCTTTTTTATCCACGCCTATATTAGGAACAGGTCATGGACAGTACAATAATTATGTATTGCATAAATTTGGCGTGATTGATCAATTCGTAATTCATTCACAGTTTTTAAGTATGATTGTGGAGGAAGGAATAATAAATTTTATACTATTTATTGTTTTTAACATTTGTTTAATTTATATGTTGATAAAAAAATACAATAAAAAAAAGGAACTATTATATATTATTATGTTAGTTATAGGTAATACGATATGTATTAATTTTAATTCAAATCAGACTTATGAGATTAATATATGTATTTATTATCTTATACTATTTGGATTTTTATTTGCAAAAGATGAAATTAAAACCTGAATATTAATTAGCGCAATACTTCTGGATTGCAAATTATCGCAAATAAAACCAAGTATATAAATTATGAGGAGAAAATTAATGATTAAACAAATAATAAAAAAAATGCCAGATATAATTAAAAAACCAATAATCAATAGTTATAATTCATTACCGGATGTATTTAAATACGGAAAAATATTTAATAATACTTATAAATTTTTGAAGTTATCAGAGACATGGAGTGAAAAGCAACTTAGTGAATATCAATTAAAAAAGGTTAAAGAAATAATAAAATATTCTTATGCAAATGTACCCTACTACAAAAGGTTATTTAATGAAAATAATATAAAACCAGAGTATATTCAAGATTTAAATGATTTAAAAAGAATACCATATTTAACAAAGGAAATAATTCAAAATAACTTAGATGACTTGATTTCAAAAGAATACAATAAAAAGGATTTAAGGTATGTAACAACAGGTGGTTCTACAGGAATCCCAATGGGTTTCTATCAAGATAAAAGTAGAGAGCAAAAAATAGAGTGGGCCTATACAGCAAATTTATGGTCGAGGATAGGTTATGACATTAAAAAAAGCTATAAAATGGTAATACTTAGGGGGAATATACCTAAGGTGGGGGATTACGAATATATAGGTAATAATTTAATATTGTCTTCATTTAATTTAATTGAAAATAACATGGATAATTACATAAAAAGAATAATAGATTTTAAACCAGATTTTATACAGGCATATCCCTCAACTATAAGTTTATTGTCAAAACATATAATAGATAGCAATATAAATATATCATGTCCAAATTTAAAGGCAATAATATGCGCTTCTGAGAATTTATATGATTTTCAGAGAAAACAATTAGAACAAGCTTTTAACACAAGGGTATATAGCTTTTATGGTCACACAGAACATAGTTGTTTGGCAGGTGAATGTGAAAAGAGTAATTATTATCACCTTCAGAGTGAATATGGATATACAGAGTTAATTAATGAAAGTGGTCATGATGTTCTGGAAGAAGATGAAGCAGGTGAAATAGTGTGTACAGGGTTTAATAATCATATATTTCCTTTTATTAGGTACAGAACAGGAGATATTGCAATTAATAGTAATGAAGAATGTTCTTGCAAAAGAAATTATAAATTGATTAAAAAAATAGAGGGAAGGCAACAAGATTATTTTATAGATAAGACGGGATCAAAAGTAACATTTATATATTGTGATGTAGCTCTTTGGGAGGTTAAACACAAAATATACTTATACCAATATGTACAAAATGAACTTGGCAGAGTCGAACTATACATTCAATGTAAAATAGAATTTACGAAGGAAGATAAAGAATGTGTAATTAGAGACTTTAAAAAGTTTTATCCAAGATTTGATATCGAATTATATTTTACAGACCATATTGAAAAAACAAAGGTGGGTAAATTCAGGTACCTAGTCCAAAATATAAAAATATAGAAATTTAATATTAGTTTTAGGTGAATAGAAAGCTTGTTGAATCAATTTTTGTTTAATTGGAGGTGATAATAATGAAAATTGCTAATTTTAAGAATAGTTATATAGGATTAAAACTTAGACAAGTTAAACATAAATTAACATACAGATATAAATATCACAGAATGAAAAGTGCTTATAAAAGGTATAAGGATTGTAAAAATAAAAAATCTAAAAGGCAAATTAGAGCGGAAATAAGTATTTGTAAAAAGTATTGGGGGTGTTATCCACTTCATTATTTTAGATATGATCTATATAGGAAAGATAAAAAGCTTACCAAAGAGGAATTAATTAATTATATACCAGAATTCTTCTTTTATAATTTATTTTTATCATATTATGATAAGGATAAATATTCAATATTACTTGGTGATAAAAATATTGCTGAGTTATTATTTAAAAGTGTAAATATAGATCAACCAGATACTATATGCAAATTGATTAACGGCAAAATATATACTAGTAATTTAGAAAAAACAAGCTTTTATAAAATTAGTTTAGTGCTTAAAGAAAAGCTTTATAAAAAGATATTTATCAAGCCAGTTGATGGTGAGGGTGGATATGGCATAATGATTTTTCATCTAAGTTTTGATAATAAATATACAAATAATAATGTAGAACTAACTGAAACACTTCTGAATAATATATGTAAAAAGAATGATTATATAATTCAGAGTGGTGTAATACAAGATGGAAGTGTTTTAAAAATATATCCAAGTTCTGTAAATACATTTAGAATAGCAACAGAAAATATAAAAGGAAAAGTTAGGATAGTATGCGCAGCATTAAGAATAGGGAGAGATGGGAAAGAAGTTGATAATGCTTCGCAGAATGGAATTGCGCTTGGAATAGACTGCACAACTGGAATTTACAGAGACTACGCGTCGACCGAGGAAGGAGAAATTTTTTATAAACATCCAGATTCAAAGTTCATCTTTAAAAATCATAAAATAAATGAATGGAATAGTATAAAGAATTTTACAATTAAGTGTGCATCAAAACTGCCACAGTTTACTTATTTGGGGTGGGATATAGCATTAACTGAGGATGGCCCCATTGCAATTGAAACAAATTTAGGTTTCGCAATTGATCTTTTCCAAATTACTTTAGGTGGGTTAAGAGAGAATTTTCAAATTAATGATCCTAATAAGTATTGGAAAAACAGGAGGCTAGATATTGAATAATAATATTATATTACATCTTAGAGATAAATGGAATAACTTAAGGGATGGAAAAGCTTAATGATAGTTCAAGTTGGACCATACCCAGAACCAATAGGTGGAGTTTCCATATACATTAAAAGAATGAAATTGTATATGGATTCTTTAAATATAGCAAATGAAGTTTGGGACTTGAGTAATAGAAATAAAAACGTTAAAAAAGTGACTAATGTAAGATTTAGATATGTTCCATTTAAGTATTTATTTAGAAAGAATATAAAGCTAATTCATTATAATATACCTGGTATAAGTTACAAAATTTATATTGGACTTTTTAATAAGTTATTTTTTAAAAAAAGAAAAAAAATATTAACAATTCATGGTGATAGTAAAGATTTATTTGTGCACAAATCGCTATTTGGACACAAATGGATGTTTGTGCGTAATCAATTTATAATGAAAAAATCACTTAATAGTTTTGATACAATCATATGCACAAAATCAGGTGATAAAAAATATCTTTTAACTAAAGGTATAAATAAACCTATATACGAGTTGCCGGCATTCATATTTCCATTTGAGAATGAAAACTCAATTATACCTAAATATATATTAGATTTTATAAAGGGCAAAAGTTTTATAATAAGTGCAAATGCGTCATTAATACAATTTTATAATAATCAAGATTTATATGGTATAGATATGTGCGTTGAGTTAATAGAAAAGTTAAATAAGGATAGAGAAAATGTAGGAATGGTATTTTGTATACCTTGCATTAATAATACTCAGTATTTTAATATGATAAAAAAAACAATTATAGATAAAAAACTTAAAAGTAATTTCTTATTCGTAAATGAAAAAATGGAGTTATATCCTATTATTAAAAGATCACAGTTATTTATAAGGCCTACTAATACAGATGGAGATGCTGTGTCTATCAGAGAGGCTTTGTATTTTAAGATACCTACAGTTGCAAGTGATGCATGCGTGAGGCCAAAAGGGACCTTATTGTTTAAGACAAGAGACATTGATGATTTATATAATAAAACAGCATATGTAATAAAGAACTATGAAGTGGCTAAAGAAAAACTAGAGGAGATAAACTCAAAAGATAATGCTGGAAAATTATTAGAAATTTATAGAGAATGTTTTAAATTATAAGTGAACGAATATTAATATTTATATAGGGGTAGGACCGATAGATGAGTATAAATTCTAAAAAATTATTAAAAATAAGTTTGGTGTATGCTGCAGGTCAGATATTAATTCAAGTTTTAAATTTCTTGCTTTTGCCTATATATACAAATAAATTAGGTGTAATAGAATATGGCAAAATATCAACGATAACGGCTTTTACAGGATTTATTGGCTCATTCTTAATTTTATCAATTTATTCAGGACTAAGTAGATTTTATAAAGAAGAGGTTGATAAAAATAAAATTGTTAATACTGCATTAAATTTTGCGTACTTAATAAGCGGAGTTATGTTGATTTTAATGTGCCTCATCGGAAAGACATTTTCAAAGATGATTTTCAATTTTGGGGATAGCTATAAAATATTAGTTATTATTATTGTGACTTCGATATTAGGTCAAATCACGAGTATTTATACAAGTAAATATAGCATGGAGTATAAAGCATTGAAAGTGTCTGTTATTCAGGTATCACAAATAAGTTTGCAATTTTTAATAATCATTTATTTAGTCTTAAAAGTTAATATGGGATTTATGGGAGTTCTATATGGGCAACTAATATCTAGCATTGTTGTATTTGTTATTTTAACTTTAATCGAAGTTAGAAACTTTAAGTTTGAGTTAGATAAATTATTATTAAAGAACATGATGATTTTTAGTTTGGGATTATTACCAGTTAATTTGTCAGGATGGATTTTGACTTTATCTGATAGGTATTTTATTAATCATTACAATGGATTTGGTGATACGGGAGTATATAATCTTGGATATCAATTTGGTATGCTTATAAATCCACTTTTTATTACTCCTTTTTTAAATTCATTTACTGCTTATAAGTTTGAAACATATAAAAATTCGAATGCAAAAGAAGAATTTAAACTCTTATTTAGAAAATATAGTGTAATAGGATGTTTTATTATGCTTGGTATTTCGATATACAGCAAATTTGGTATTGTTGTTTTTGCGAATAAAGATTTTTGTAATGCCTATAAAGTAGTGCCTCTTATACTATACTCATATTTTTTATATGGGAAAACTGGTTACTATGCCTTGGGATTACAAATTCAAAATAAAACATACAAAATTGGAATCTACATGGGTTATGCCGCTGCACTCAATATTATTTTAAACTTTTTACTTGTACCAAAATTAGGAATGATAGGCGCAGCTTTAGCCACTATTATTTCTTATTTTCTATTGAACTTAATATTCATTAAATCATCTCATAAATATTATAGGTTAGATTTAGACACTAAATATCAACTAAAGGTTCAAATAGTAACATTTGCTTTATATGGAATATACTATATTGTATCATTAAAAAATATTGGCTTAGAAAAAGAATTTATAATTAATATATTTATAATGATAAGCTATTTATTTATATTAATCAAAATTAATTGTATTGATAAAGATTTTATATTTAATAATACTGTGGGTCTTTTGAAGAAAAGAATAAAAAAATAAGTAGTTAGGTGGTGTCAGTCATGTATAATTATAAATTTAAAAAACTGCTCTCGATGTCACCTGATAAGATTATAAAAAAGATATTAAAAAAAACATATCAAATAATAAAAAACAGTCTGGTTAAATTCATGGATTTAAGAGCAAACATTTTTTTATGTAAAAACATGTTTTTAACTAAAAAAGCCCATGTATCTAGAGAAAAACATATAAATTATAGTTATATTGATATAAGGAGGATCGATTTTTCAAATATTGATAAGGTAGCATCAAAATATTTATGTGAGATGTATTTAGCTCATTGTTTTGATTTGCTTGGAAGTGGATATGTTAATGTTACCTATGACATGAATTGTAGAGGTCTTGAGGGTAATATTTACAATGGCTCACTCCATATTAATAATTTCGATATAGAGGGAGAATGGCTTAATAAAATACTACTTAAACATCATTTAAGCTTTGCTAAAAGTATATGGAATCATATTGATATAGGTTATATTCCTATAGATTACCAGATGGATTTTAAAAGTGGCTATAGGTATTCTCAGAAAAAGTGGTATTTAGATCAACCTATAGGTAAAGACATAGGTGTAGATATTAAGGTTCCAGGGGAACTTGCTAGATTTCAACACCTGCCACAACTTGCTATATTTTCTATTTTATTTCCAGAAAAAAGACAACTCATTTTAACAGAATTTAGAAATCAAATATTAGATTTTATTATGACAAATCCGAAAAGAATGGGTGTTAATTGGAAATGTACTATGGATGTATCAATAAGAGCAGCTAATATGCTTATTGCTTTTGATATGTTTAAACAACTTGATGAGTTTAACATCTTAGATGAATTTTTTAATAAAACATTTAACCAAAGTATTTATGAACATGGGCAATTTATAATAAGCAATCTTGAATGGTATGAAGGTTTTACTGGGAATCATTATTTATCGGATATTTCTGGATTAGCATTTGTGAGTGCTTATTTAAACAGAGATAAGGAAATAGACTCTTGGCTACAATTTTCGGTTCAGGAGATTATAACTCAAATTCTTAAACAATTTCATGAAGATGGTAGTAATTTTGAATCATCTACTAGTTATCACAGATTAAGTGGAGAACTTTTAATTTATAGTACAGCACTTATATATGGAATTTTAAATACTGATAAGAAAGAAGCTCTTACTAAATATAAATCGAATAGGATTAAAAGGCTAAAACCTTTATCAAAACAAAAGTATGATGTTTATTCTTATGAGTTTTTTCCAAAAGAATATATTCAAAGAATTTATAGAGCAGCATTATTTACTGTAGATATAACAAAGGAAAATGAAAATATATCTCAAGTAGGAGACAATGATAGCGGAAGATTTTTTAGATTTAGTCCAAATGGAGAGTTACTTACTAAGAGTGACGCTATAAAAAAATATATTAATTTAAAAAGCTATCAATCAAACCAGGAAAAATACTTTGATGAAAATATTTTAAATCA
Organism: Clostridium psychrophilum; assembly: GCF_018861705.1. Taxonomy (GTDB): domain Bacteria; phylum Bacillota; class Clostridia; order Clostridiales; family Clostridiaceae; genus Clostridium_AD; species Clostridium_AD psychrophilum. Next base: position 11,835 of record NZ_JAHLEC010000010.1, read on the forward strand.
CAATACTTTTGTTTCGGGGGTAAATGGACTATTTGATGATGAGAAACTTAGATTTCTAGATAAGTTTAAACTTGAAAAAAGTATAATTAAAAGTTTATGTAAGAATAAAAGACTTGTAGCAGAACCTTTAAATTATGAAATAAATTTATATAAAGACAAGATATTTAATTTTGAATATTCATTTGTAAAGGAAATAAAATACAAAGATTATACAAGTGAAGTAATAGATATAAATAATATTAAACTTAAAAGTTATCCATTTTTCGGATTGTATATATTTAAATGTGATAATTTTTATCTTTCTGTTATGGCAGGAGGAATAGGTCAAAATGAAAATGGTGGGCTCCCACTCAAAGTGGGTGACCTCACCCCCAAAGGGGGTACACTCACCCCAAATATGGGAGGGCTCATACCCAAAGGGGCTGGGCATAGCCATAATGACAAGCTTTCTTTTGAACTTAATATAGCAGGAGAAGATATATATGTTGATTCAGGAACTTATTTGTATACTTCATTGCCTAAGATGCGAAACAAGTTTCGTAGTGTTAATGCTCATAATGTACCTATAATAAATAATGAAGAACAATGCAGATTTATAGAAACTTTTTCGATGAAAAATGAAATTAATAGCGAAATATTAAGCTGTAGTAGCAACAATTTGATTATATATTTAACTTATAGAAATATTAAAATATTAAGAGAATTTAAAATAAACAAGGATAAGCTTATTATAATTGATTGTTGTAATAAAGACTTTCATGAAAATTTTAATGAATGTGAAGCTATCTCGAATGGTTATGGTAAATTAATGAACTCACAAGAAAGGAATATAAAACAACGTGATTAATATTTAAAGGAGAGAAATATGGAGTTAAAAGAGCGTTTTTATATATTAAAAAAACGATTAATTTTAGCAATAATAATAACTATAGTTGCAACAGTAAGTGCTGGCATTTTAAGCTATTTTTTTATTAAACCGCAATATAAGGCAGATATTTCTGTAATAATTGGTAAAACACAATCAACAAGTAATAATTCTAGTTCAAATTACTATGATGTTATGTTATATCAAACAATGGTTCAAACATATAGCAAATTAACAATATCAAGAACAGTTGCGGAGGATGTAATAAAACAACTAAATTTAAAATCAATGAAGGTTTCAGACTTGTTAGCAATGATAACTGTTACTCCAGAGAAGGATACTCAATTTCTAACTATTTCAGTAACATCACAAGAGCCCAAACAAGCAATGATTATTGCCAACCAATTTGCTAAATCATTAAATGATATTAGCATAAAAATTAATAAAATTGATATTGTTATGGTTATCGATGAGGCGGGACTTCCTACAATAAATGATAGTCCTAAACCAGCTCGTAACATGGCAATGGGCTTTTTTATTGGTATTGTATTTTCTATCGGTTTAGTTTTTTTATTAGATTATTTGGATAACACAATAAAAACAAAAGAAGATGTTGAAACAGTACTTGGCCTTCCGGTTATAGGGACAATTTCTTTAGTTAAAATAAAGAGCGAGGATATGATAATATGCTAAGGAGTGTTAGTAAAATTAAGAACCTAAAATTCAAAGTCGTAGAGCAATTTAGAGGTCTTAGAACTAATATAGAGTTTTCTTCTTTAGGATATGAAGTTAAAAGTATTGTCGTTACTTCTAGTAAACCTTTTGAGGGTAAAAGTACGATTGTATCAAATCTAGCAGTTACAATGACTAGCAGTGGTAAGCGGGTGGTTATAGTTGATTGTAATTTTAGAAGGCCAACTATTCATACAATGTTTTCGCTTAGCAATTCTAAAGGACTTACAAATATATTGCTTCAAGGGAGAAAAATTGAAGATACTGTGATTAAGACATGTATTCCTAATCTATATGTTATACCAAGTGGACCATTGAATCCAAATTCATCGGAGCTTTTAGGAAGCATAAAGATGAAAGAAATTCTTAATGAACTAACTAATGATTTTGATATGGTATTAATAGATGCACCTTCTGTTTTGTATATATCAGATGCTCAAATTTTATCAGCATTAGCTCAAGGAACTATAATTGTTACTGCTTATGGAAAATTAGATAAAAATGAATTACTTAGTTCAAAAGAAAAGATTGAAAATGTTGGAGGTAAGATATTAGGAGTTGTAATTAATAAAATACCTAATATTAATAATAGTAACCATGGTGATTGCTATAAACAAAAAATAGAAAAATGAGCGTAATCATTAAATAAGAATATATATAATTAGTAGAAACAATAACAAAAAGGTGGCTTAATGAAAAAAAACAAAAAGAGGATTCTAATATGGGGAAAGATTGTATTAATTATGACGTTTACGATTCTAGTCATTATAGGCACCAGTATTGGATACACATATTATGAGTTAAGCAAGGTAAACACTATTAAAATATCTAAGAGTAATGAAGATTTAGGTATAAAACCAGTGGTTTTGGAACAAGTAAAGGATAAAAAAATAGAAGTAAGTACAAAAACAAAGGTAGGCACAAAAATAATAAATATAGCTTTATTTGGTTTGGATAGAAGGTATAAAAATGAACCATCACGTTCTGATTCTATTATGATACTTACAATAGATGAGTTGCATAAAAAGATAAAGATGAGCTCTATAATGAGAGATACCTATGTAGATATAAAAGATCATGGCAAAACAAAAATAAACCATGCTTATGCATATGGAGGACCTCAACTTGCCATCAGAACATTAAATGAAAATTTTAATCTCGATATTAAAGATTTCGTAACCGTGGATTTTTTTGATTTAGAAAAAATAATAGATGAGTTTGGTGGAGTGAGCATAAATGTAAAGGCGGATGAGATTAGTCTTATTAATGATTATATGGGAGAGGTTGCAAATCTTGAAAAACAAACATTTAAAAAAGTGACAAGGACAGGTATCCAGAATCTAGATGGGAAGCAGGCCGTGGCATATTCTAGAATTAGGCACACTGCAGGAGGAGACTATGTTAGAACAGAAAGGCAAAGAACTGTTTTGAGTGCTTTACTTGAAAAGATACAGGGTGTGGGAGTATTTAAATTTCCAACGACTGTAGAAAAGTTATTGACATATACGCAAACAAGTATGTCAAGTATGTATATTATAAAGTTAGGTACTGACATTTTTACGAATAATACAAAAACTTTAGATCAGGAACGTTTCCCATTGGATGCTTATAGCACGGGAAAAACGATTGGTGGGGTATGGTATTTGGTTACAGATATTAAGACTACTACATCTCAAATTCATAAATATATATATGAGGATAAAAAACCATTGACAAAGTAACATCTGTTTTAGGGGAATGTTTTATAAATAAGATACGATTTTGAGGAATAGTAGCACATAAATAATCATATAAATACAAGCACAAGATTTTTCTTGTGGTCCTATTTTGATGTCTTATATAGTTTAATTAGGTTAATGAATAATTGAAACAATTAAGTTATTTATGATTTTACTATTTATTTGATACAAATTAAACAAGGTATCTTTTTCATGTTAATAAAGTGAAGGAGGGATTTTATGTTACATAATTATAAAACAAATAAAGTATTATTATCATTAGCTTTAGCCATAAGTATAACGACTATGAGTGATGGTTTAGTACAAGCAGTACAAACTGGTTCAAAATCAATAGTAAGTAAATCTACTAAATCGCAAATGGATACTGTAACTACAATTACAGCTTTTAGGGCTAGGGTAGCTTATGCAATTGCTCATAGAGCAGACACTCTTTATATAAGTTACAAAGGATCTGAAACTATTCCAAATTACAATGCATTTTTGATGGAAGTAGTAACAACAGCTATTAAAACAGCAGGCAGTGATTATGAGAAGAATTTACTAATGAGTTATCGTTATGATGGAGCTTCAACACCAACATTAGCTAATAAACATTTTTCTCTAACATACGGATTTAATTATACAGAGACAACAAAGCAAGTAGCTGATGTAAAAGTAAAAGTTAAAGAGGTCTTAAGTCAAATAATAACGCCTAGTATGACTGAAGGAGAAAGAGTAAGGGCTATAAATGCATATATATGTAAGAAAGTAGCTTATGACACTTCTTATGATAACAAAAATAACACAGCGTATGAAGCACTGCTCGGAAGTGGAAAAAGCAAATGTATGGGTTATTCTTTATTAGCTTACAGAATGCTTACGGAGGCAGGAGTTCAGACTAGAATAATTATTGGGCTTGCGGATGGTAATCATGCTTGGAATATGGTAAAAGTAGCAGGTAATTGGTATCATTTAGATACAACTTGGAATGATCCATTACCAGATATAAAAGGAAGGGTATTTGAGACTTATTCTTTGCAAAGCGACACTCAAATAAAGTCTAGTCATGTTTGGAATAGAGCATTGTACCCAGTTGCTTCTAAGGCATATGTTAAGTCTAATGATGTAGTTGTACCTAAATTATTAGTAATACCATCTCACGCTTTAGTAACTAAAGCAGTTAAAAGTGCATCAGTAGTAGCTCGTTATATGTCAGTTTCAAAAGGCAAAATATATGTGAAAGGGCTTGCTCACGGCGATATAATTACGGTGTATACATCTAATCCAAACAAAATAAAGGGAGTAAAAGCAATATCGAAAGTAACAGTAAAAAACAAGTATTCATCCTTATGGGTTATAACTAAAACTAGTGCAAAATATTTTTATGTCACTAGAACATCAGTAAATAAACTACAATCATCTGCAATTTCATTAAAGAATAAATAAGAGAAAAATAATTAATGTCATATGAACACTATATTAATTTTATCATATTTAAAAAAATAACATCATAATTGCAATAAATATTACCAAATTATGGTATAATAGAAAAAGTAAACAGCTAGTAGGAGGTACAAGATGAAATTAATTTGTAAATGTGGTAATGTTGAAGATATAAAAACCGTTAAGCCAATTGAAAGATACGAATTTAAAACCTGTGAAGATGCTACTTTGATATTAGTATGCAAGAAGTGTAATGAAGTAGTATTTTTAGATTAAAAAGCATAATGGATGAAACGCAAATTTTGATTTGACAATAAACTCAAAAAGTTGTGTAAAGAAATAAAAACAAGTCTTACATTTTATAATGTGAGACTTGTTTTTGTTTCTCTGCTTTTTCAATAGAATCAGCAAGACATTCATCAATAACATCTTTACTAATTATAATAACATCTTTTTTATTCATATAACCCACTCTCCTTTCATCTTATATAAATAATAACATGGTTATGTTAAAACAATATTAAATCGACATTAAGATTGAGTGAACTTCTAATCAAATTTGATATAGTTTGTATGCTAAACATATAAATATTTATAGCAATTCTAAATTAGTTGAATATTAATAATAGTATAAGTTAATAAATTAGCATTAAATAGGACTTTAAGATATAAATAGGAGGTTCTCGAATGGGTAAAATAATTGATTGGAAAAAGGAAGGTAGAGATTGGTTTGAAGAAGATGAAGTAAGTGAAGAAACTGAAAAAGATTCTTTATCAGTTATTCATCAATTCGTTGAATCATTTTATAATGACGATGAACAAGGAAAAGGGGAAATACATCCTTATGAATTAAATGGGTTCGAAATAGGTCTAATTTCATATCTTAATTTAGTAGAAAAGGGTTTATTACCATATGGTATTAAAAATATCAATGTTCTTGCTGTTAAAAAGTTTGAAAGACTTACTAATTTATTCCCGGGAGTTGATATACCTCAAGAATTTTATATAGGATTTCTTAAGGGTTTCTGTAGTGTTTATAAAAAGTATATGTAGAAATTATAGAGAATATACGTAATAATTAAGTGAGCTTGCACAAAAAAACTCTTTTAATACTAATGGAATGATTATATTAGCATTATAGCTGTGTTATAATATTCTATATAAAATAATCCATATAAGTAAATATTTTGTGTGGCTTATTAACTTAGAATATCTGGAACAATAAAGCTATCAGATAATATCTGATAGCTTTTGAAAATAGATGAAATTGCTAGAGGGGTGCAAAATGAACAAATTAATGTTACTGTTTGCTTTTATATTTTTACTTATATATGGGGGAATAAATTATTATATAGGGCTTAGGGGATGGCAAAGTTTTGGAATTCATATTTCATTTTTAAATAATAAAGTTTATTGGGTAATAATTTTACTAGTAGCTACTGCATATATCATAAGCATGTTACTTGCTTCATATATACCGTCTATGCTTCTAAATACATTAAATATTATAGGATCATATTGGATGGGAATAATATTTTACCTTCTTTTAATATTGCCTATTGTAGATTTAATAAAATTTTTAAATAAAAAAATCAAATTCATTCCAAGAAGTTTGTCTGACAATCCTAATTTTTCATTTATTATTTCAATAGTAGTGGTTGTGCTTTTAGTTGGAGTTATGGTATATGGTACTTGGAGTGGACGAAATGCTAAGGTAACACATTACAATGTAAAAATAGATAAGACGGCTGGTAATTTAAAGAAACTTAAGGTTGTTATGGTATCAGACATTCATCTTGGATCAGTAGTAAATAATCGAAGACTTACTAAAATGGTAAATGAAATAAATAATTTACATCCTGATATTGTGTTAATACCTGGAGATATAATTGATAGTAGTCTTGAGCCTTTTGTACGAGAAAAGATGGGTGATAACTTTGAAAGAATTAAAAGTACATATGGGGTATATGCTTGCCTTGGGAATCATGATGGAATGAGAAATAAGGTAGAGGATGGTGTTAAAGTTTTTAATGCTGCAGGTATGCCTGTATTAAGAGATAAAGCAATTTTAATTAACGATAGTTTTTATGTTATAGGCAGGGACGATATATCGCTAGAGGCAACGACTACGGTTAAAAGAAAATCACTATCAGATATAACAAAAGACTTAGATAAGTCTAAGGCACTTATATTAATGGATCATCAGCCTAAGAACTTAGATGATGCACTAAAGCAAGGTATTGATTTACAACTATCAGGACATACACATAGAGGGCAATTATTTCCTGCCAATATTGTAACAAATCTAATATTTGAATTAGATTATGGTTATTTAGAAAAGGGTAATTCTAAATATATAGTATCTTCGGGTTATGGAACTTGGGGACCGCCAATTCGATTAGGAAGTCGCTCTGAAATTGTTGAAATTAATATTAAATTTAAATAATAAAGGTGACAAATAATATTTGTAAATAAAGGAATTTAAAGAACATAATAGAACTAGTTAAGCAATGAATTTTATATAAATAATGGAGGAACACAAAATATGAAAAGAATAATGCTTATAGTATTAAGTGGCTTTATTATAATATCTTCAATGCTTATAATATTATGTAGAAATAATAAAAAAGATATATTTACTGCAATACAAGATAATGATATTGAAGCGGTTGAAAAATACGTTGCCGATGTTAAAAACATAAATGCTAAAGACAAAAATGGTGAAACAGCACTTGAAGAAGCAGTTAAAGTAGATAATAAAGATATAGTTAAGCTTCTGATTAGCAAAGGGGCGAATTTAAATACAATGGATGCTAAAAAGTGTACTCCTTTATCAGTTATTAAAAGCGAATCAATGATGAACTTGTTATTAAGTAAGGGTGCTAATGCTGATACAATGGTTTTTGCAGGCGATGGTGAAATAGATGAAACAGCTATTGAGGTAGCAAAATATATAGTAGCTATTTTGCCTAATTAATCTAGTATAATAATTAATTTTCATGGATTGTTTGTTAAAGTAGCTTTAACATTTTTGTTGAAAGAGTTTTTAACATATTTGATCGAATGGCATACAATAAAGAATAATGTGAATTTTTAAGAAAGGTAGGTAATTATGTATGCCAGTGTTACCGGTATTAAAATTAGGTTCAGTAGGACCATACGTAAGAAGGCTTCAGATAAATTTAAATGGGCTAAGCCTTAATTATAATAATTTTACAATTAACGGTGTATTTGATATAAAAACAAGGAATGTAGTGCAAAATTTTCAGGACAGATTTGAATTAAAAAGGGACGGAATTGTTGGACCCAATACATGGAGCGTTCTTATTGAAAATGTTAAATTAGTACAAAGGCAGCTAACTTTAAGAGGATATAACTCTGGATATGCTGATGGATGGATTGGTCCTATTACAATAAATGCAGTAAAAAGATTTCAAAGAGACAATAAGTTATATCAAGATGGCATTGTAAATCCAAGGACAAGGCAAAGATTGTTTAATCCTAGTCCAAAGATTAATTTTGAATATATGCCAAGTTCAAATTCTATAAAGTCGCTAAATCCACGAGTGGCAGTACTTGCACAAAAATTTCTTGATCTGACTATTGCTAATAATTTAGATGTACGTATTACTAACGCATTTAGAAGTTGGAATGAACAAGATAGGTTATATGCTCAAGGTAGGACCATGCCTGGGAGTTTAGTTACCAATGCCCAAGGGGGTGACTCTTATCATAACTGGGGATTAGCCTTTGATGCTTCACCGTATGAGAATGGTAAGATATCAAATGATATAGAAAAATATAAAAAAATGGGTCAGCTAGGACAACAAGTTGGACTTGAGTGGGGTGGAACTTTTATAAGCATTGTAGATCTGCCGCATTTTCAATATACTTTTGGATTGAATACCTGGAGTCTTCTTAATGGAATAAGACCACCAAGTTAATATAATAATACTTAGAAAAACTTAAAATGTGAAATTAAATTTAATAGGAATATATAGCCAGATTGAAGTGATGAGTATTTACTTCAAATGGCTTTTTTTTATGCTAATTTTAAATTCACGAAATCTGTAGTTTAGTTATATTTTACTATAATATGTCGAATCTAAATTAATATAGCAAAATTTCTATAGATTGTATTCTAATGTATAGAAATTTCGAGTAATAATTATAGTGAATGGATTTATTAAAATAAAGGAGATTTTATGATAAGAAATAATTTTTTTTATAAATTTAGATATAATAGATTCCCGAGATTTAAGATTAAGACAATAATAATTATCATCATTTTAATGATAGGAGTAATTATGGTATCACCACATTTCTTTAGAAGCACTTATACAGTGACTGTTGCAAATAAACGAATTATAAGAAGTAAGAATGTTGATACGTATTTAATCTATACACAAACACAAGCTGGTAACATAAGAATTTTTAAAGATGCTAATAGTTTGATGGAATTTAAAATCCGTTCTGCAGATGTATATTGGGGTGTAATAATTAATAGAAAATATCAAATTAGAGCATATGGTTTTAGCATACCTATAATATCATCTTATCAAAATATTATAAATATTAAAGGTGTAAATTAGAAAAAAATAATAGATTCCAATTTCTAAAAACTTTATTTAGGGCTGATAAATCAAATAGATTCAAAAGAGAGGGGATAATATTATGAATTATATTTGCTCTAAATTTGGTTATAAGCAGTGTGAATTACTAAACGAGCTATGATTATCCTTAGAAAACAAGTATATTAAATACAATTCTATTCTGAATTGATGTTATAATTGTAAACGTGTAGATACAATATCAAAAATAGAATATAATATAGAATATAAAGTGGCAAATGGAGGTATAATTTGTGATTGAAAATACGATATTTGAACTTATTGATAATGAAGATAAAAAGATACCATTAACTGATAATGATATTGCATTAAAAGTAAATACTACTAGGGCTTATATAACTCAATTTAGAAAAGAAAAAAGAATACCTAATTCTCATCAAAGAAGAGAAGAAATTTTACATAATGACATTAAAAAGATTATTGAAGAAAATAATTCGATTTCAGATAATATGTTATGCAAGATGTTAGCTGAGATTGGATATGATATCTCAAGATATTCTGTTACTCAAATAAGGAAACAGGTTGTTGAAAATGCAACTAAAAGTATTGCAGATAATGTAACTAAAGATGTTGTAGATAATGCAACTAAGAATATTGTAGATACTAAAGCAGAAAACGTAAGTATTAATAAATTAAATAATAAAATAAAAATCAAAATAAATAGTAAAAAAAACATAAATAACAATTTAAGAGAAATTATAGGATACCATGGTTCATTGAGAAACCAAATAAGGCAAGCAGAGGCAGCAATTTTATATCCTCCACATGGACTTCATACGCTAATACTTGGACCGTCAGGGGTAGGTAAAAGTTTTTTTGCTGAAGCTATGTATAAGTTCGCAGTAAATTCTTCAAACTTTAAAAATAATGCTCCTTTTATAGTTTTTAACTGTGCAGACTATGCAGAAAATCCTCAATTACTTCTTTCGCAATTATTTGGATATGTAAAGGGTGCATTTACTGGTGCTAATGTTGATAAGGTTGGTATTGTTGAGAAGGCTAATGATGGTATATTGTTTTTAGATGAGGTACATAGACTTCCAAGTGAAGGGCAAGAAATTTTATTCCATCTATTAGATAAAGGGAGATATAGGAGACTTGGCGAAACAGAAAATAGTAGAATAGCTAATGTCATGATAACGGCAGCAACGACGGAGGATCCAAAATCAGCTTTATTATTAACGTTTAGAAGAAGAATACCAATGATAATCGATCTTCCATCTATTAATGATAGACCCATTAAGGAAAGATATATATTAATTGAAAATTTCTTTTCACAAGAGGCTGCAAGAGTTGGAAAGGAAATTACTATCAGGTTTGATGTTATTAGATCGTTATTACTATATGATTGCCCAGGCAATATTGGCCAGCTAAGAAGCGACATACAAGTAGCCTGTGCTAAAGGATTTTTGAATTCATTAAGCAATGATTTAGACGTTGTTATTATTGAAATAACAGATTTACCAGACCATGTGCCACTAGGAATATTGAGCGTTGCTAGTAGAAATTCAATGTATGACGATATATCTAATGATGATTTGGTAGTTGACCCCGGAAATATAAGTACAAATAAACTTAAAAATGACAGGTACATATTACCTGATGAGATATATAGTAATATACAAGAAAAATATTATGATCTTGAAAAGCAAGGGCTTAAAACAGATGAAATAAACAAAATCATATGGAATAAAATGAAATTTGATTTAAATAGATTTGCCAAAAACATTGAATCAAACATACTTTTTCCTAAGGAAGAATTAAAGAATATAATTGATGAAAAAATATTAAAGGTTGTAGAGAATGTAACTAACATAGCGAAAAGTTATATAGACAATATTAAAGAAAACTTTTATTATTGCGTTGCAGTGCACTTAAACTCTACTGTTGAAAGGTTAAAGCAAGGAAAGATAATTAAGAATTCTCAATTAGATTATATTAAGAGCGAATATTATAATGAATATAGAGTTGCTAAAATATTGACTAAGGAAATAAATAAGAGCTTAGATATAGATTTACCTGACGATGAAATTGGGTTTTTAGCTATGTATATTAAAACATTTTCTGCCATGGATCAAAATATAAGCAGAGTAAATGTTATCATATTAAGTCATGGTCATGTGGCCTGTGGAATGGCAGATGTATCAAATAAACTATTAGGTACAAACCTTGCAATTGGAATTGAAATGTCACTTGATGAGAGTCCTAAGACTCTGCTTGAAAAAACTATAGAGACAGTAAAAAAAGTGAATGAGGGCAAAGGATGTTTACTTTTAGTTGATATGGGGTCATTAGTAACTTTTGGTGAAATCATTACTAAACAAACAGGAATTCCTACAAGAATTATTGGTAGAGTAGATACTGTAATGGTGCTTGAAGCAGTAAGAAGAGCGCTTGTAACCAGTGATTTAAATGAAATAGCGAATGCTTTAGACGGAGATAAATCATATGTCGGAAAAGTAGAAGGCGTAAAAAAATATTCTAAGACTATAATTACAGTGTGTATAACTGGTGAAGGCACAGCATTAAGAATTAAAAAATATATTGAAGAAATAAAGGAAATTTCAAATGAAAATATATCTATAATTCCAATTGGAATTATGGACAGAGAAAATGCTCAGTATAAAATTAATAAGATTAGCGAAGATCATAATATAATTGCAATAGTCGGAACTATTAATCCTAATATTTACGACATCCCATTTATTTCATTTCAGAGTATTCTGAAGGAAGATGGTAAACGAATGCTAAAAAACCTAATAGGAATAAAAATAATCAATCCATTAACGAATGTAATAGATGAGGGAAATATACAAATAAGAGATGATTTATTTTCAAAAGGTGATGTAATTGATGCAATGTGTTCATTGCTACAATTAAAAGGTAATGTTAAGGAAGGGTATGCAATAAGTGTATATAAAAGAGAAATGATGGGAGGCACAATAGTTGCAGATAATGTTGCAATACCTCATGGGTTGCCTGAGCATGTTAAAAAATCTTCATTAACTATTTTTAAACTTAAGCATCCTATTATTTGGGATAATGACACTGAGGTTGATACAATTATTATGCTTGCGCTTAAAGAGAATGATAGAGAAATAGTTTTAAAATTGTTTGATTTATTATCTAAAATAGATATTATTAAAAAAGTAAAACAAGCAAAATCACCTAAAGAAATTGCAAACATATTTTTGAATGAGTAATATATCATGTTTATGAAATTAAAAGATAGAAGCTATGTATAGCTTCTATCTTTTTTGCTGAAAATTAAACTATTGCTTTCTCGACAGGCTTTTGGCATGATACTTGCTAATATATTATGTAGAAAGTGTAAGTAAAGTTAATCTTTTATTTATAGTAAACAAAAGGTTAATTTTTCAACAAACTTTTGGCACGACAATTGCTAAATATGATTGTATAGAAAGTATAAGTAAAATTATCTTTTTTATAAAGAACTAATTTGTTACTTTTCCAACAGGGCTTATGGCACAACAATTGCTATTATAATTATGTAGAAAGAGTAAGTACATTGGAAAAAAATAATGAGAGAAGGGGGGAAACAATGCCAACAAATATTAATGAATATTTAAGTAAAGATTTAATAATAAACAATCTTGAAGCCAAAACGACAGAAGATGTTTTTTATGCTTTGTCTCAAATGTTGTTAAAAGCTAATTATGTAAAGGATTCCTTTTATGATGGGTTAGTGAAAAGAGAAATGAAATTTCCAACGGGGTTAACACTTGGAAAATACAACGTAGCTATACCACATACTGATGCAATTCATGTAATTAAGCCAGCTATAGCTATTGCAACTTTGAAGAATCCAGTAACATTTAATAATATGGATGGTGATGGACAAGCAGAAGTTAATGTTGTATTTGCTATGGTTTTAAAAGAACCACACAGTCAGATATTGATGTTGCAGCAACTAATGCTTTTAATTCAAAATGAAGATATATTAAAGAGACTGCACGATGCAAACGATGTCAATGAAATATATGATATAGTCTCAAACTTTGATTGTAAATTAGTTTAAATAAATTTAAGGGAGGATATAAAATGAGTAAACAAAAAGTAATATTAGTAGCATGTGGTACAGGAATAGCAACTTCAACAGTTGTATGTAAAAAGGTGGAGGAATTAATAGCAGCGAACAATCTTAATGCAAGAGTTATTCAATGTAAAATATCAGAAGTACCAGGTTATCAAGATGATGCAGATCTTTTAGTTACAACAACAATTGCACCAAGAACTTATAGTATTCCTGTAATTAAGGCAATAAACTATTTAACTAATATAAATACACAAAAGATTGATAAAGCAATTATCGATGTTATAAAAGAATAAAATATGTGATTATATAATTACGAACCATATTAATCTAATTAATACAAACTTGAAATTATATTTATAAGGTTAAAGATGATATTATATTTCAACATTAAATCATCTCCTGCGGAGCTGCAATATTAACAACTTTGGAAGCAGATTTAGACTTCCACCAAAGTAATTTTCCTAGGCTAGACAACTGCCACTTATAGAAGATGGCAGACTTGAAGCTTCCAAAATGTTGTTAAACAAATGCTAAAAAATAAAGGGGGAAATACATGTTATTAAACGTTGTTCATTACATTTTGAATTTGGGACCGACAATAATATTACCACTTACAATTACTATATTGGGATGTTGCTTTAAATTAGGATTTACAAAATCGTTTAAATCAGGTGTTACAATCGGAGTTGGTTTTGTAGGTATTAATTTAGTAATTGGTTTGCTTACTACTAATTTAGGGGCAGCAACATCAATGATGGTAACAAGATATGGATTGCATCTAAGTGTATTAGATGTTGGTTGGCCAGCAGCAGCAGCAATTACTTGGGCTTCTCCAATAGCTGCTATTATGATACCAATTATTATGCTTGTAAACGTTCTATTATTATTTATGAAATTTACTAACGTAGTTGATATAGATATATGGAATTATTGGCATTTTACTGCAGCAGGTGCAACAGTACTTGTTTTAACTAATGGAAATTGGGGACTTGCAATACTCGCAGCTATTATTTATGAAATTGCAGTTCTTAAAATTGCTGATTGGACAGCTCCGATGGTTGAAGATTTTTTCGGACTTGAAGGAGTATCATTACCAACAGGATCTACTGCAGCATGTGGTCTTATAGGTATTCCAATTGCAAAAGTAATAGGAATAATTCCAGGAATAAAAAATTTGAAAGCAGATCCAGAATCTATCCAAAAGAAATTTGGTGTGTTTGGTGAACCAATGATGATGGGTTTAGTTCTTGGTGCGGTAATTGGATTTTTAGCTGGATACGATATCGGAAAATGTTTTCAATTAGGTATTATTATGGCCGGCGTTATGTTCTTAATGCCTCGTATGGTTAAAATATTAATGGAAGGATTAATTCCAATTTCAGAAGGCGTTAGAGAATTTTTACAGAATACAAACTTTGGTAAAGATAGAAAATTAACAATTGGACTTGATGCAGCAGTTGCAGTTGGACATCCAGCAGTTATAGCAACAGCACTTGTCTTAGTTCCTATAACATTATTTTTAGCAGTTGTATTGCCTGGTAATAAAGTTTTACCATTTGGCGATTTAACTACAATTTGTTTTTATGTTGCATTTATAGTTGGATCTACAAAGGGTAATATTGTTCATTCAGTTTTAGCTGGTACTGTAGTAATGGCACTTGCTTTACTAATGGCAACAAACATTGCTGTATTCCATACTGAAATTGCTAAAATGGCTCAATTCGTAATGCCAAAAGGAACAACTATGATTTCAAGTTTAGATTTAGGTGGTAACTTCTTAAATTGGATAATTATAAAGGTATTCCAATTATTCACAGGAGGAGTTATTTTATAAATAGGTAAAAGTTAGGAAGTAAAGAGTGCTATCAAGCACTCTTTACTTCTTAAAAACAAATTTGTTATTGGAAAAGTAATTAAATTTACTACATCACTTATGAGTGACAATAATGTACATACACATAACTTTTAACAACTAAGTAAATCGCATATTTAGAAATACAAATACAATTAATTTTTAATAAATTCATTAGGAGGTAATATTATGAAAATTATAACAGTTATTGGAGCTGGACAGATGGCATCTGCTTTATCTTTCCCTGCAACTGAAAATGGTAATAAAGTAAGACTAGTTGGTACTCCTTTAGATAGAGAGGTAATTGAAACAGTAAAAACTACAGGTTTTCATACTTTATTAAAACGTCAATTACCTAAGACAGGAATTGAGTATTTCCAAATTGAAGATGTAAAAAAAGCATTAGTTGGAGCTGATGTTGTTATATGTGGAGTTAGTAGTTTTGGAGTTGACTGGTTTGCGGACAACATATTGCCTATTATACCTGAAAACATTCCTCTTCTTTCAATAACAAAAGGAATGATTGATCAAGAAGATGGAAATATGATTACTTATCCACAATATTTTGAAAGTAAGCTTGTTAATAATAAGAAACTTTCTATTAATGCTATAGGGGGTCCATGTACTAGTTATGAACTTGCTGATAAAGATAATTCAGTTGTTACATTTTGTGGACATAACATAGAAACGCTTAGAATGCTTAAGAGTTTGTTTGAATCTCCTTATTATCATATAAGTCTTTCAACAGATGTTGTAGGTGTTGAATGTGCAGTTGCACTTAAAAATGCTTATGCACTAGGTGTATCACTTGCTATAGGTCTTGCTATTGGACCTGATGGTTCTGGTCACGAACATTATAATTCACAGGCTGGACTTTTTGGACAAAGTATAAAGGAAATGAAACATCTTCTTGAGATAGTCGGTGGTGGAGAAGAGAATATTATATTATCTGGTGGAGATCTTTACGTAACTGTATTCGGTGGACGTACTCGTAAAGTTGGAACTTTACTAGGACAAGGATTTTCAATTGAAGAATCAATTAAACAATTGAAAGGCGTCACATTAGAATCAATAGTCATTGCCACTCGTACAGCTCGTGGAGTACGTGCTCTAGCAAAAAGGGGGGTTGTTAAACTTAGCGATTTCCCATTACTTTTGCATGTTGACAATATTATAAATTCTGGTGCTTCTGCAGTTGATATTCCATGGAAGTCTTTTGAATCAGAAAAAATTAAATAGAAAAAAATCTTTGATTTAAGGAGGATGGCTTATGATAGATTTAATGGCTTTAAGTGTAGAAGAAATGACTGGACTTAATTACATGTGTACATGTGGTAAAAATCATAGTGTAGGGATAGAAACTATAAAAGTAGGTAGAGGAGTTATAAGTCAGTTACCAAATGTAATCAAGAATTACAAAGGTAAAAAGGTATTTATTATAGAGGATACCCACACATATGAGGTAGCAGGTAAACAAGTTGAAGAATTATTAAAAAATAAATTTATAGCTACTAAGTATGTATTTACTGAGGAACATTTACATCCTAATGAAATGACACTAGGAAGATTATTACTTGAAATACCTGGTGATACATCTTTAATTATTGCAGTAGGATCTGGTACAATTAATGATATTTCAAGGTTTCTTAGCTGTAAGCTTGGGATTCCGTATGTGATTGTGGGAACTGCACCTTCAATGGATGGTTTTGCGTCGGTGGTTTCTCCACTTATATGTGATGGCGTAAAGGTTACATATGATGGAGTATATCCATTAGCCATTGTTTGTGATATTGATATTATGAAACAGGCACCTATGAAAATGCTTCAAGCAGGACTTGGGGATATTTTAGGTAAATATACAGCTCTTGCAGATTGGCATGTTGCAAATATTTTAAATGATGAATATTTTTGCCCAGAAGTTGAAAAATTAGTTCTTAGCACTTTGAAGAAGTGTGAGGAAGCTGCAGCAGGAGTTACAAGTAGAGATGCTAAAACTGTAGAGAATATAACTGAAGCATTAATTTTATCAGGGATTGCAATTGGCATGGTTGGAGCCTCAAGGCCAGCGTCTGGTGGAGAACATTATATATCGCATTGTTATGAAATGATGTTTATGAATAGTGGAGATAATTCAAAATGGCTTCACGGTAATACTGTAGGTGTAGGTGTTGGAATTGTAGCTTATGCATATAAATATGCAAAAGACTTAGATATTAATAAAATACTTAAAAAAGGTGATTACGTGCATCTTGATAAAAATATCTGGTTGCAAAATATAAAAGATGTATTTACTATTAGTGCAACAAATATTATTGAATTTAAACAAAATAGTATTAACTTTGATGAAAAAGAGAGAAAAGATAGTATGTATAAAATAATTGCAAAATGGGACGATATAAAGAAAATTTGTGATGTTTTTGTTCCGCAACCAGAGGAAATAATTAAGACTTTGAAAAAAGCAGGTGCAGTTTGGAATCCTAAAGACTTAGGACTTAGCAAAGAATTATTCAGAAAAAGTTTTATTGCTGCAAAGGATATGCGTAATAGATATGGTATTATGCAACTTCTTGAAGATATAGGAAAGCTTGATGAGGCTGCCAGTTATATAGCAAATATTTATTACAAATAATATGCAATCCACTCTATAAAATATTGGTAGACCATTTAGATATTAAGTATTTTATAGAAAAAAATGAAGTAACATATGGGTAGTTTTTAAAATTATTCTATTACATATGTTACTTTTATTATATTGTGATGTGATATAAATATTGAATTTGTTATCAAATATTGCTTTTTAGAGAATTATGCTTTTTTAAGCTAAAGACAATATTAAGAAGGAGATATGATAGGTATGATAGGAAGAACGCTTGATTCAAAAGACAGTTCAATAGATATTTTAAAAAAAGTAAAATGTTTTATTCTTGATCTTGATGGTACTGTTTATTTAGGAGACAAAATACTCGAGGGTTCTATTAAATTTCTAGAAGAGCTTGAGAAAAACAATATTAAATTTAAATTTTTTACAAATAACTCTTCTAAAAATGCAAAAGTTTATATAAATAGAATTAGAAAAATGGGATATAATTTAACTGATGATATGATGCTTATTTCAAATTATGTAATTATTAATTATATAAAAGAGAATATGCAAGATAAAAAAGTATTTGTTTTAGGCACGCAGTATTTAAAAGATGATTTCAAAGCTGCAAATATTAATGTTGTTACCGATGACGCAGATGTTGTTGTTGTTGGGTTTGATACTACATTATCATATGAAAATGTATCTAAGGCTTGTGAATTTATAAGAAATGGAGCTAAATTTTTAGGCGTAAATCCTGACTTTAATTGCCCAACTGAAGATGGATTCATTCCAGATTGTGGTGCTATATGTGCTATGATTACGGCGTCTACAGGAGTGGTTCCAGAATTCTTTGGTAAACCTTCACATCATACACTAGAATTTGTCCTTAAGGATACTGGATTTTGCGAGAAAGAAATTGCTTTTGTTGGGGATAGACTTTATACAGACATAGCTATTGGTAAAGATAATGATTCAGTAACTATTCTTGTTTTATCAGGTGAAGCAAAGCTTGAGGATTTAGTTGAATCTGAAATACAACCAACACTTATTTTTAAATCATTAGGTGGAGTTAAGGATGTATTAGAAGAAATATACAACTAATTTATTTGTAGGTTGCAGTAGAAAAATAAAATAAAAAAATATGAAGGAGTGTTAATTATGAAATTATTTATTGATACAGCAAATGTTGCAGATATTCGTGAGGCTAATGATATGGGTGTTATTTGTGGGGTAACTACTAATCCATCTCTAATTGCAAAAGAGGGCAGGGACTTTAATGAAGTTATAAAAGAAATAGCATCTATTGTAGACGGACCTATAAGTGGAGAAGTTATTTCATTAGATTCAAAAGGAATGATAAAAGAAGGAAGAGAAATAGCAAAAATTCATAAAAATATGATTGTAAAAATTCCAATGACTGAGGAAGGTCTAAAGGCTGTAAAAGTACTTTCAAAAGAAGGAATAAAAACAAATGTAACATTAATATTTTCAGCTGGACAAGCTTTACTTGCTGCAAGAGCAGGAGCTTCTTTTGTTAGTCCTTTCCTTGGAAGACTTGATGACATAAATGCTAATGCTATGGATTTAATAGAAACTATTGTTACAATATTTAAAGTACATGGAATTGATACTGAGATAATTGCTGCAAGTATAAGAACTCCAATGCATGTTACAGATGCAGCAGTTGCTGGTGCACATATTGCTACAGTTCCACTTAAAATAATAAAACAAATGATAAAACATCCATTAACAGATGCCGGAATAGAAAAATTTGCCAAAGATTGGAAAGAAACCTTTGGTAAATAATAAGGAGGCAGACATATTCAAAAAAAGTTCATTGCTGCAAAGGATATGTGAATTTTTCATAATAAAATTGGGTAATGTGCATATATAAATATAAAAAATCAAACCATTTCAGAAATGAAGTGGTTTGATTTTTTTCTGATTTAAATATAACAGTATTGCTTAATTTAGAAAAGCAAACATTCTTAAAAAGTACAGGTATAGTACAAAACTAATATGATAATGAATGGTATGTGTTAATAAAATACAAATGTGCATGTAAACAAAATTAGCGGTTATTGTTTGTGCAATTAGATATTGTTTATAATGTAAAAAAGCATAATAATAAACCTATGCTTTAAAACGTTTTTTTTATTCTTACGCCAAAGAGAATAAGACGTCTAGCATTTATATAAGTTATATTTAATATTTAATTAAGGAGTGATAAATTTTGATCGGTGATAAATTGTTTTATAAAACTTTATTAAAAGAGCTATTTTCTGATCCATTTACAATTAGGTTCTGGGATGGGAGTGTAGAAAAGTTCGGTGAAGGTGAGAGCAAATTTCAAATTATTTTCAATGAACCAATATCAAAGGGTGACATTATAAATGATCCGTCTATAACCTTTGGAGAAGCATATATGACAAAAAAATTAGAAATAAAAGGCAATCTACAATTTGTTGTGGAGTCAATATACAATAACAAAGAGAGCTTTCTAAATAAAAGTGAAAAATATGAAAAACTTATAAAAAAGTTTAAAACCAGTATAAAAAGATGTAAGAATAATATACAGTTTCATTATGATATTGGAAATGATTTCTACAAATTGTGGTTAGATGATTCTAT
The DNA here is from genome assembly GCF_018861705.1 of Clostridium psychrophilum. Taxonomy (GTDB): domain Bacteria; phylum Bacillota; class Clostridia; order Clostridiales; family Clostridiaceae; genus Clostridium_AD; species Clostridium_AD psychrophilum. Next base: position 32,348 of record NZ_JAHLEC010000010.1, read on the forward strand.
GAATTATTCTTGTGGATATTTTAAGAATAATACAGATTCTTTAAAACAAGCTCAAAGCAATAAAATAAATCATATATTAACAAAATTAAACTTAAAAGAAGGACAAAGTTTACTTGATATAGGATGTGGATGGGGAGAACTTATAATTAAGGCAGCAAAACAATATAAGGTAAAGGCTATTGGAGTTACTCTAAGTTTAGAACAACTTCAAAAGGCTAATGAAAGAATAAAAGCTGCGGGATTAGAAGATTTAGTAGAAGTTAAACTTCAAGATTACAGAGAAATAAAGAATGTAAGTTTTGATAGAATTGTTAGTGTGGGAATGCTTGAACACGTAGGACTAGAAAATTTACCAGAATATTTTCATATAGTAAATGACTTGTTAAAGGATAAAGGCCTTTCTTTACTTCATTGCATAACAGCAGTAAATGAAGGAGGAAACAATACATGGATAGATAAATACATTTTTCCAGGTGGACATGTGCCTGCAATCAAAAATATTATCACAGATATAGCAGAACTAGAACTTGAATTAATAGACATAGAAAGCCTTAGGAGACATTATGGAAAGACACTCGAACATTGGGCTGAAAATTATGAAAATGTCTTACCTATAGTAGAAAAGACTAAAGACGAAACATTTATTAGAATGTGGAGGTTATACCTAAATTCCTGTGCTGCATCATTTAATTGCGGTAATATTAATGTTCATCAGATATTATTTGCTAAAGGTGTAAATAATGATTTGAGTTTGACAAGAGATTACATGGTTAAATAGGAAAAAGTTTTAAGGAAGGGACAAATAAATGAATGATTTAATTACTTCACCAATTTTTGGTGTAATAATATCTCTTATTGCTTATGAAATTGGAATTTACATAAAGAAAAAGGGAAAGCTTTCAATATTTAATCCACTATTAATAGCAATTATTATCTTGATATTTTTTCTCGAAAAATTTGATATTACATATGCAAACTATAATAATGGTGGTCAAATAATTTCGTTTTTCTTATTCCCTGCTACGGTAGCATTAGCACTTCCAATGTATAAAAAATTTGATCTATTTAAAAAAAATGCAGTTTCTATACTCATAGGAATTCTTAGTGGGGCCATTTCGGGTTTTATATGTGTAGTATTTTTTTCAAAATTATTTGGATTAACTAATGAGCTTACGGAGTCTTTAATACCTAAATCAATAACTACACCTATAGGGATAGCACTTTCTAAGCAGTTAGGTGGATTTTCATCAATTACAGTTGTAGCTATTATAATGACAGGAATTATAGGATCTATTGTTGGACCATTTTCACATAAAGTTTTCAGAATTAAAGATAAGGTTGCTTTAGGAATTGCTATGGGAGCATCCGCCCATGCATTAGGAACAGCAAGATCTATGGAAATAGGGGAAATTGAGGGAGCAATGAGTGGCATAACTATGGCTATTTCAGGAATTCTTGCTGTTCTTTTATATCCTCTTTTGTGGAAGGTAGTTCTCGAAATATTTAAATGATTTTTTGAAATATAATATAAACCTTAGTTTGTTCTGAGTTTTTTGATAAGAATAAAAAATACTTCATAAATCTTTAATATACTTAAGAATTTATGAAGCATTTTTATCTTTTTTTATATCACTTTAAATTTAGAAGATAAAATTCATATTATAAGCTTTTAAACTTTTTGTATTTTCATTGTATTAGTAGTACCAGACTCCCCAACAGGTATCCCTGCTGCAATTATGACAATATCATCTTTTTTTATATATCCCGCATTCAAGCATTTATCCACTGCATCTTCTACTAATTCATCTGTAGAAGTTAATTCTATTGAAACTATAGATTGCACGCCAAAATTAATGGATAAACTTCTTGCAACTCGCTCTCTTGGTGTAACAGCGATGATTGGACATCTTGGTCTGTATTTTGATACCATTCTAGCCGTATGACCACTTTGAGTTGCTGTTATTATTGCAGATACATTTAATTCATCTGCTGTGGTACATGTAGCAAGACTTATAGCATTTGATATATTGTTAAGTGATACATGTTTTCTTTTATTTAAAGCGGCTTTAAAATCAATATTTGATTCTGCTTCAATTGCTATGTTAGACATAGTTAAAGCTGCTTCCAATGGATAGTCACCGTTAGCACTTTCACCACTAAGCATGATTGCATCAGTACCATCAAAAATAGCATTGGCTATGTCTGAAGCTTCAGCTCTAGTAGGTCTTGGATTTCTAATCATAGAATCTAACATCTGAGTTGCAGTTATAACAGGCTTACCAACATTATTACATTTATGTATTATCATTTTTTGAACTGTAGGAACCTTTTGAATTGGTATTTCAACCCCCATATCACCTCTAGCAACCATAATACCATCAGAGGCTTCGATTATAGCATCTATGTTATCTACGCCTTCTTGTGTTTCAATTTTTGATATTATCTGGATATGCTCGCCACCATTTGCATTAAGTATCTTTCTAACATCTAACACATCGCCAACTTTTCTTATGAAAGAAGCGGCTACGATATCGACCCCTTGTTCACAGCCAAATATTAAATCTAATTTGTCTTTGTCCGTTACTGCAGGAAGACCAATAGATACGTTAGGAACATTAACTCCCTTATGATTTCCTATATAACCAGAATTTAAGGCCGTACAATTTATCTCAGTGCCTTCAATCGAATTGATTTTAAATTCTAGAAGACCATCATCTACAAGAATTGTACCATTTGCCTTAAGATCATTGCAAAGACCTTCATAAGAAATAGAACATCTATCTTTATTTCCGAGTATTTCTTTACCACAACTAAAGGTGAATTTTTGTCCTTTATCAATTAAGACCTTATCCTTATCAAAATTGTGAGTTCTAATTTTAGGACCTTTAATATCAAGCATTATAGCAACAGATTTATTAAGCTTTTTTCTAAGATCTTTTATAATATCCATTTTTATTTTGTGATCCTCATGTGTACCATGTGAAAAATTAAGCCTAGTAACATTCATTCCTATATTAATAAGTTTTGTCAATATCTCTTTGCTGTCGCTAGCAGGACCAATTGTGAAAATCATTTTTGTTCTTTGCATAATTAATACCTTCCCCTCTATATTATAAATTAATGTTTTAAGTTAATTGGAAACTTTCGTTTACTTATATGTCTAATTTTAAAAACAACTTTCAATTTAGTTACTTTATATAATATGTATAATTAGTATGCCACAAACTTAGGGTTTACATTCGTTTCTAATAACGTCGGTTAAAAATTAATCATAGCACTATAAAGCCAAAATAGGTCAATGTAGTTTCTAGGATTTCTATTTGTTATCTTGTGAATATTATTTAAGCGATATCGAATAGTGTTTCTATGAATGAATAACCTACTTGAAACATTGTTAAGTTCTCCATTTTCTTCTATTAAAACTTTCAAAGTTTCTCTTAATACACCATCTTTATCATTTAATGCTATTTGTTGGTAGATGTCTTCTAATTCGTTAATTTTCCATTTACCACTCTTTTGAGAAAACAACATCATACACTTTAGTGAATCAAAAATATAAGCATTATCATCATTAGGGTATATCTTTTTACCAAATAAAAGTGTATCTTTAGCTATATTAAAAGATTTATACATATCATTTAACTTATCATATATTTTTCCTGTGGATATTTTTACAGTAATGCCTATATGATTGCATATCTTCTTGTTAATTTCTTTTACTTTTTCACTATAATCTTCAATTGCATTATTAATATGTATGCATTTATGTAATACCACAATGGTCTTTGAATCAATTATTACTGCTAGAGATTCCATAAATGTACCTTCTAATAGATTTATTATTGCATTTAATACTTTTAAATCACCTCTGTTTGAATCATCTTTAAAATTCACTTCAATTATGGAAATAATCATAGGATGATAGTATGGAATTTCAAATTTTTTAATGTATTTATTTAACAAAATAAGAGAATCTTGTTTATTATATATAAGTGCTAGCATAATCTCTTGCTTCATTTTCTTGCTACTTTCTGATTCCATTAGTAAATGTTCTTGCTCAATCATCATTTCTGCTGTCATTTTAATTAATTTGCCATAACCTAAAACATCTTTAGGTCTCCCTGTAATACCGATTACTCCAATAATTCTATTTTGAAACTCAATAACTTGGTTGGTTCCTGAATATACTCCACTTAACTTTTTACTTTGATTTTCACTAACATTAAATTCTGATTTTCTTTTAAGTGATATTATTGCTTCCGCATGTATAGATCCAATTCTGTCGGTATCTCCTGATGCTATAATAATGCCTAATGTGTTAGTTATAATAATATTATAACTAACAACGTTCATAGTTCTCTCAACAATAATTTTAGCTAATTTGGTACTTGAAAATTCCAATAATTACATCTCCTCTTAAGTTATAAAAATAAACGCTAAATGCAAATAAAATAATTACTGAAATTAAAAAATAGATTTATAATAAAAGATAGCTTTTCCTAGTAAGGGGAAAAGCTATCTTATTTTAACGACATTTCAGAAGGAAGGTCTCCCACTTCTATAAGCGGAAGTTAACTACCCTTGTAAGAATAAAATTTTAGTGGGAGTTTAATTTCCTTCTGAAGTGGTTAGGCAGCTCTTTCAGAGATGTTACAGCTCCTCAGGAGATGATTTAATACAGTTTCTAACTGCAATAATTAATCTTTATTAGGAAAATACTTTATTGACCAATTTTGAATCATTTCTAATGCTGGAAAAAGGTCTTTCCCAATTTCAGTTAATAGATATTCTACTTTAGGTGGAACCTGCGGATAAACTATTTTTCTAATTAGGCCATGATGCTGGAGTTCTTGCAATTTTTCATTAAGAACTTTTTGACTAATATCACCAGTTATTCTTTGAAGTTCTAAAAACCTTTTTGGACCATCATTTAAATGGCATAATATTACTGCCTTCCATTTGCCACGAATTAATTCCATTCCAAGATCAATATTACAGACATATTTTTTACCATCATACATGATCATTTTTACACCTACCTATGAAAAATTATCAAATGAAAACATTATAACTAATTATTATTATATATCATTTAAGATTTAGTATCAATTTTCTTGCAAAAAACTTGTCGAAAAACCGTGTAAATTCAACAATTCAAACCTTTTGGTTAGATAATATTATGTTTACTTATTCAGAAGATTTGATAAGCGATAAAAGGAAAAAACTAATAAAAAAATTTTTATTAGCAAAAGTAAAATTAATGAATGATATATTTTAAAGAGAGGAGGAAAAGTATGTCTACTAGGAAAGGAAAAGATTATATTTATTTAGTATGGAAAAAGCCTAAAACAATAAGATAATATATTGTTGGACAATTATCAAAAAACGGACAATTTGAATTCAATTATGGTTTTGAGGTTAAGGAAGCAATAGAAAGAGACTTTAAATTGTTAATTTCTTATGATGATATAAATAAGATTTATAAAAGCGACATACTATTTCCGGTATTCTCAAGTAAATTACTAGATAAAAAGAGAAATGGTATTGATAAAAATTTTTCTAAATATGGCATGAAAGAATATGATGGGCATTTTAACTAGTACTAAGGCTAATGCGGAGGAATGAGATGATATAGGCTAGTTACCAATAAATGAAGCTGGTTATAAGATTGTTTCAAGATTATTTTGATTTTAAGAAAAAAGCAATCACCTTACCTCAAATAATATTAAGATATAGAGATTGCTTTTTACATAGTTTAAAGTTCTTTATCACAATTCAAAGGTCCAAATATATCAAACTCTGAATTGAATGACGGTGGTACAAAATTCGCGTCTTTTTTTGCTTTCTCAAGTTTATCTTTTTCTATTTTGGATAGTTCCTCTGGTGTTAATTTTTCATTTGTCATTAATAATCCTCTCCTTTTTAATGGATAGTGTTAACACTATCATTAAATATAAAGGAGGAATATTATGAAAATAGAAAAAATATCTGATAAAATCGTGTATAATGAGGGAAAATTTACTAAAAGAATTATCTTCAAAGAAGATAGGGTTCTAAACTTTGTTTTAAACTTTAAACCAGGTCAAGGAGTTCCGGCTCATAACCACGAACAAAGTGATCTTATAATTCATGTGCTTGTAGGTCAAGGGGATATGGGTGTAGACGGCATAAATCATAAAATTACTCAAGGAGATATTATACACTGCAAGGGTACTGAAGTTTTCAGCTTAACAAATACGAGTGATAAAGATATGTCATGTTATGTTATACTTGCTCCAAATCCATCACCAATGTATTCAAAGGAAGTATAATTTATAATTACCAAGTGTTTAATTAGATCATACCTGAAACAATGTTATTGTTTCAGGTATCTATGTCTAAGGGTAATGTAGATAATATAGGTAAGAGAAATAAATATATTATTATAATATTAAGGAATATGGAGCATGAATAAAAGGGGTAGATTTTCTCAATTATACACCTTTTATGCAGTCAAAACAGTATAAAATTGCATAGGTTAAAGTAACAATGAGGGTATAGACTAGTTATAGGGGTCTATTTAATGTCGTGAAACGAACTATTGAACGAAGCCGCGTTAGCACTGCTATGGCGATTCAATCTTTCACCTCTTTCTGAAATTTGCTTTAAATTCAATACCGTTATTATAATTTCCATTAATGTATCTATAATCCTCATTAATTTTGATTGTTTTGTAAAAATAGACGCATTTTCACCCTCCCCTAAATAAAGACTTTATGCTATTTTATTTGTTTCTCCTTGTGGAGAATAGTTTTGGCGATCCAACTTCTCTTTTGTAATCATTTTACCTTTTCCACAGCAAGAACAGATATTTATATCTATTCCTGTCAGCTTAAGAAGAAGCTCCGCTGCACTTAAATTATCATTTGAATTTTCACTTTTACTTTGTACTGCATCTGTAAGTTCTTTGCATTTTTGAAGCTTAGTTGACCTGTTTCTATTGCTTAATATACCATAGTACCTGATTTCAACAAATTTTCTTGGTAAAACATGCATGAAAAATCTTCTCATAAATTCGTCTACAGTAAGAGTCATAAATTTTTCTTTATTATGATCTTTGTAATCTCTCCACTTAAATGTTACATATCCATTTTCTAAATTCACAATCCTATGATTAGATATAGCTACTCGATGAGAGTATCTACCAAGGTACTCAAGTACGTGCTCTGCAATCCCTAAAGGGGGTTTGCAGTATACAACCCATTCTTTTTTATATAACTTACCTATAAAGCTTTGAAATATGTGTTTTTCTGTTAATTCCTCAATTCCAGTAATAAATCCTCTTTTCTTTTTTCAAGCCATCGTTCCTTGGCTAAAGTTTGGCATTTAGGACAATGCCTGTTCCTACAGGAATTATAAGAAACCCTGACGTGCCCACATTCATCACATTCGTCTACATGACCACCAAGCTCTGCTGTTCTACAAGCTTCAATATCTATCATAGTTTTTAAAATATGTAACGGTAGCTTATGATTTCTTCTATACTCATCACCATACTGATTAAATATATCTTGAATCTCAATCATATAAAAGCAATTCACAATACATTAGCTGAAAAAAATATCAAGGTTAATAGTGGTTTTGTCCTAAATGTGGAGAAAAATTAGTATTATGAAATGGAAGGTATGGTCCATTTAAAGGATGTGGGAATTTTCCTAGATGCAGGTTTATTGCAAAATAGCAGTTAAGTTCCGGTATGAACTTTGGGGTCTGGACAGTTTCCTAAAAATAATTAAGGCTGGCTTAATAAAATAACATTTAGCATGGCTATAATGTTTTATAGACAGTTTACATTTATTGGTCTGCTGACACGACCCCATTGTAATCAAAAAAATAATAACCCAATAAAGCATCAAAAGCATCCGCATGTACAAAAACTTCTTTATGGGATAGGTTCCACCAATGTTGCAAGTGACATGTTGATCTAATACAATGAAAAAACATTTATGTTTTATTTCTATAACTAAAAAGGCTTCTTATAACTATTTTTCTTTACAATTAAAATATAAATCGAAATTTTCTCCTATAATATTCTTAACTTCTGTATATCTAAGTCCTATTTTTCTATCAGTACGTATTGTTGGATATAGCAATAAAAAGATTAAAAATGTATTTGCAGATTGAACCAATGTATCTACACCAAAGAATCCAAGTGCAGCTATAATATTTAATATAAATCAAACACCTGCGTATACTGAGTCTCTAATAAAAATCCTTTTTGCTACAGATTTGTTTAGATAAAATAAATTACACTTTTTATAGTTAGCCACTAAAAACAATATAAACGCACATAAAAAGATAAAAATAGTAAAAAACTTTGCAAATCCAGTATACATTTTACTTGTTTCCGATATAGATATTATAAGACCTGAAAATACAAAGAACGAGATCACTCCAAGAGTTGATGATTCACCCATTTCTCTAATATTATGTTTTTCTTTTTCGGATATTTTTTTAGTTTCCATATTTTCTTTTTTAATTGGTACATATTTTCGAGCTTTTTTATACATTTTAAATTCTAAATATATATTAAAAATTAAGAATGAAGAAAGTACCACCTGTTGTAATATATACCTATTTGATAAAAATTTAAAATTAAACTCTTGGAACACAAGGCAACATGATAAAAGCCTTATAATCCAATCAATTATTGCTTTTGTTTTAAATATTTTATATTCTTCTTTGTTATCAGTTGCTAAAATAAATGATGTAACCGTCAAAAATACAAATGGAGACAATATCCAAATCATTTGTATTATTAGATTACTTTTTAAAGCAACCTTATCGTAAGCAGATATAAATGCAAATGCAAAGTTACTTATATAACTTATCAAATTTAATAGCATTAATAACGTAACAGCTTTTTTCATTTACAACATCTCCTATCTTTATAATTAGATTAATAATACAACAATCTTATACTTATGGTTAAAATTATTCATAGAGTATTTTCTTATGTATTCACATTTATTCCACTTTTCATTTGTAAAACTCGGTGTCCATTTATTACTAAGTAAACATGTTAAAAGCAATATACAATATAAAAATACTAAAGGTAATTATAAATTTATATATAGTTTCACCATTAATGCTTTTTTAGGAAGCTTCTTTATAAGTAGCAACCAACAAATTGCTACTATAATTATTACAATACCTATTATACAAATTAAAAGTATCTTATACAAATCTAAAGAATTCAAGGAAAAAAATGAGTTTAACCTATTTGGAATATGTTTCAATTCCTAGGTTGATGGCTATGAACCTCGGTACGGAATTGGTACTAATCATAAGGATAAAAGAAGAATAATATTATAGGAGTTTGATTATGGGGGAGATTATTATGGATAGTTGTAAAGTTATTTTCTTGCGATATATATAAAACAAAAATTGATTCAATAATAAGTGATTGTAAAGTAGAACATATTTTAATATTGTGTGATTTAATGAACGAGGAACAAAAAATAAATGCGGAAAATACCATAATGAATAATATAGAAAGTATTGATGTTGAAAAACTTATAAGCCTTTTATTTTTTAATATAATAAAATATGATAAAGTTATAGAAACTAAAATTATTGATCAGATTAATATATATGTTAATGAAAAACTTAATAAAATGCGATAGGTGTAACTTTCCCAGATAAATTAAATACTATCTTACAGAATATAGTCGTATTATATTTATTGCACAAGGGTGTAAATATAGAAAATTTCAAAAAGTATAAGGGATATTATGATGTTTTAGATTTTATAATAGATCCTTATGAATTTGATTATAAAAAGATATCAATTGATAATTATAACTGGATGAATGTAATGAGAAATGATAAATATTTAAATATAGTACTAGATAAAGCAAAGCCAATCTTAGGTGAAAAACTTAAGTATAATATTGATAATAAATTTGCTGATGAAGTACAAATAAGATTGTATTATAAATATTTTGAGCTAGAAGATTAATAGTGAATTTCTTGAATTTTGCTTATAGCTATAATATGATGATGTAGTTAGAAAATGAACTATCGGTAATATATGCTAAGTAATTGGTATGATTAAGGGTTAAATTATGATTGTTAGCGTAGTGCTGAGAATAAGTAGTATTTGTTTGGATATTATGCATTTAATCATCTATAAAATATAGAAATCTATAAATGAGCTTCTCATTATTATTCTTATAATGGGAATAGCTTACGTAAAAAATTAAAGATATATTTTAGGAGAGGACTATAATGAAAATTGTACTAAGAAAACCAAGTTTAAAGAAAATGATTAGCAGCAGGACAAGCCCTAAGAGAATAATAAAAAATAGTATAGGCATGTTGTTACAGCAGTTACATGTTATAATGAAGAAGTGGTTTGAAAAGCAATAAGAGGGGAAAATATAAAAAGAGCAAAATATTTAATCCTTTTAAACTTATGCAGTTTAAATCTGTAAATTTTATTATATTTATAAATATGTGTATCTATAAAATTAATGATAACAAGATAATATTAATAATAAATTATGAGGTGATTTTATGTTGAATTTCGATTATTCAATTCCAACTAAAATATTTTTTGGTAAAGGTAAGATTAGTGTTTTACCTAGAGAAATAAAAGAATATGGTTCAAAGGTACTCCTTGTATATGGTGGAGGAAGCATAAAGAAAAATGGTATTTATTCTGATATAATTGATAAATTAAAGAAAAATTCAATTGAATTTTGGGAACTTTCAGGTGTAGAACCAAATCCAAGAATAACAACTGTAAGAAAAGGTGTAGAAATTTGTAGAAAAAATAAAATAGATCTAGTACTTGCTGTTGGTGGAGGAAGCTCTATTGATTGCTCAAAAGTTATAGCAGCAGCATACTATTATGAAGGAGATGCTTGGGATATAGTTAAAGATCCAAGCAAAATTTATAGAGTACTTCCAATTGCAACCGTATTAACCTTAGCAGCAACTGGATCTGAAATGGATACTTTTGCAGTTATTACAGATATTGATATAAATGAAAAACTTGGAACTGGGCATCCTGATATGGCACCAAAATTTTCAATATTAGATCCTACTTACACTTTTTCAGTACCACAAAAGCAAACTGCATCGGGTACAGCAGATATAATGAGTCACACATTTGAAGCATATTTTAGTAGTACAAAGGAAGCTTTTTTGCAAGATAGAATGGCTGAGGCAATTCTTAAAACTTGTATAAAGTATGGTAAAAAAGCTATGGATGAACCAAAAGATTATGAAGCAAGATCAAATTTAATGTGGGCTTCAAGTCTTGCAATAAATGGTCTATTAAGTTTTGGAAAAGACAAAAACTGGGTTGCTCATCCTATGGAACATGAGCTAAGTGCCTATTATGATATTACTCACGGAGTAGGCCTTGCAATTTTAACTCCACATTGGATGAAATATATTTTGGATGATAGTACTGTAGATAAATTTGTTGAATTTGGAGTAAATGTATGGGATATTGAAAAAGGAACAGACAAGTATGCCATTGCAAATGCTGCGATCGATAAAACTAGAGAATATTTTGTGTTACTTGGAATTCCTACAAAGCTTAGTGAAGTTGGAATCGGTGAAGATAAATTAGAAGAGATGGCAAAGAAATCAGTAAGATTTGGAAAGATAGGTAGTTTAAAACCTATAGACAGTAATGATGTTTTAAACATATTTAAGGCTGCATTATAAAATGAAACCATGTTATTAGACCTGACGAAACTTGATAATTTATAGTAGCTATACATTATGAAGGTAAAGAATTAGGGAAACATTGACTTCAAATAAATCAAAGTTGTTACTAATTTTTACGCTATATCAAAAGAGACAATCAACTTGATTGTCTCTTTTGATATAGCACATAAAAGAGCAATATTCATAAAATAAAGAACTATTATAGTTAAAATAAAGATATATTGTAAAAATCTATAGTATAATAGAGTTAGACAAGCTTAAAATAAAAGAACATAATAATAAGCCACTTAAATTAAAAACTTATTCCTTGTAATTTGATAGTGAAGTTCCTGAATTTTGTAAAGCTTCTTTTATAAATATAAAAATCATAAATCATCGGGGCCCCATTATTTAGAAAACGATAATTTCATAATAATTAATTCCCAATGATTTACAAAACAATAATATATATAAAGTAATAAGTAATCAAAATAAAAAAAGTCTGAAATCACTAATGATGTTCTTTGAAAACTGAATAGTACGGTATTTAAGACTCAGCTCAATCCTTCACAAATTTAGCTTTAAATGAATAACATATTATAATATCTATTGAATTAATGGAGGTTATAAATGGAATATTATATTAAAGTAGAACCTAATGTAAAAATTTATGTAGAGGATCTTAATCCTGAGGGTAATAAGACAATTTTGTTTCTTCACGGTTGGCCTGGAAGTCATAAGTTATTTGAGTATCAGTTTAATCAGCTTCCGAAGATGGGATATAGGTGTATTGGAATAGACCAGAGAGGATTTGGTGAATCTGATAAACCATTCACAGGCTATGACTATAATAGATTATCAGACGATGTTAGAGGCGTAATTGATGCACTAAAATTGCATGATATTACACTGGCAGGTCATTCAACTGGGGGAGCTATAGCTATTCGATACATGGCTCGGCATCAAGGACGAGGCGTATCTAAACTTGCTCTTTTTGCAGCAGCAGCTCCTAGTCTTATTAAGCGCCCCAATTTTCCAATTGGACTAGAAAAAGAAGAAGTAATTAAAATTATTCAGGGAACATATACTGATCGTCCTAAAATGCTTAGCGATTTCGGCAATATATTTTTCTTTCAGCATATAACTGAACCATTTTCTAATTGGTTCTTTCAGTTGGGATTACAGGCAGCAGGGTGGGCAACTGCAGCCACTGCAAATACTTGGATAAATGAAGTACTGTTTTCAGATTTAGCCGCAATAAATGTCCCAACTTTAATTATTCATGGTATTCATGACAAAGTTGTTCCATTCCCACTAGCTGAAGTACAAAAGCAAGGTATTAAAAATTCAAGACTTATACCATTTAAATATAGCGGTCATGCGTCATTTTATGACCAGCGTGATAAATTCAACGAAGAATTGGTGAAATTCATAGAAAAATAAACTTTTCAAAACGTAGAATGTTTTAATAAAAATATTGAAAGTGGATAAAAAATTTAAATACCATATTATTCAAAATTGAATTTTATGGTGTTTTTTGTGTCACAATTTAAATTAAGTTTGTAATATTTATTATAAAATATAAGGTAGGTAAACTATGAACAAAAAAGCCGTTTTGGCAAAAGGTATTAGTGATTATAAGCAATTAGGTATTAATAAAGAAACAGCGGTATGGGAAGATGGAATGAGAAGTGATGGTGGTAGAGGCACATACGAATGGTGGTATTTTGATGCTAAATACTCAGATGGTACTAAAGTAGTTGTTATATTTTATACCAAAAATGGATTTGATGTAAGAGGTCTTGCAAATCCAACAGCATCACTTGAGATAACGTTTCCTAATGGGAAAAAAGTATTAAAACATATTTCTGAAGAGAAGGGACAAAAAATCCGGGCTTCAAGGGATCAATGTGATGTAAAAATTGCTCAAAGCAGCATTAAATATTTAAAAGGAAATTATTTAATACATTTCATAGATGATGATGTTGAATATACTTGCACAATGAAGCCTAAATTACCAATGTGGCGACCGGGAACAGGGCATTGGTATTATGGCAAAAATCAGGAATATTATTTTGCATGGATTGTTCCACAACCCTCTGCCGATGTTAGAGCTACTTTAAAAGCTTGTGGAGAAACATTTGAGTTAACCGGTGGTGGATATCATGACCATAACTGGGGGAATACCCATATGAGAAAACTCATGAATCATTGGTATTGGTGTCGTGTAAATGTCGGCCCTTATACAATAATAGCCTGTGATATTATTACGGAAAAGAAATATGGCTATGCTAGATTGCCAGTTATGATGATAGCTAAAGATGGAATTATATTGGATGACAATGAAGAAAAAACAATAATTAAAAGATTAAATACTAAATATCACCCTATAAGCAAAAAATTCTTTGATAATAATTTAATGTTTATTCATAAAGTGGACGATGTAACGAATTTTCAAATAGAATTTAAAAGAAAATATGATATCTTAGCTTTCAATATGCTTGATAGAGTAGGAAATTCTCCAATAAAAATTGGTATAGCTAAGGTTTTGGGATTCAATCCTACTTATATAAGATGTATTGGTGATGTCAAGTTAACAGTTGAAGAAAATGGTGAGAAAAAAGTATTTGAAGAAGAAGGATTATGGGAGCAGATGTTTTTTGGCAGTAATAAAGATGCTATTGTAGATAATTAGAATAGATATTCAATTAAATTATCTTCGATAAAATAAATATTGTGTCGGATAAAGTTATATAAAATAATAATGGTATAATAGAAGATGCATTTTATAACAAAACTTTATCTCAAACAATCCAATGATATTGGAGTGATTTATAAATAGTTGCAAAAATATTAAAGTAGAATGAATTATGTCTAAAATGTGAAGTTAAGAAATATAGTGGCAAGTGAGATAAGAGGTTGATTAAAAAATTAAAATTAAAACATGAATTTGTAAGATGTAAAAAGAGAAAGAGTGATAAATAATTTTATATGCTATGTTGCATTAATTTTATTAACTTCATAGTAACATTACTATGAAATAAATTATAAGAGGAGTTTTGTAAAATGGAAATGATATTATTAGCGAATGATTTTAATGGTGCTCTGAATGCTTTATTAGAGAATTTGGTAGACAACCATATTAAAGAATGTAAGGAAAAATATTCAACAGACACCAAAGAACAGTTCAAAGTCGATATATCAAGTAATGAAGATTTAAAAAAAGAAATTGAAAATATACAAAAAATGATAAGCAGGGATTTATCATCAAAGGAGATAGTTATATTTAAATACCTATTTAATCACAGTTTAACAAGAAAAGTATATAAAAGTGAAAAGCTTGTTACAATACATAAACATAACCTAAAAGAATTTAAAATAGAGGGTTTTGGCAATTGTCTGGAGGCATATGTTAATAATGAAAATTATGTTGCGGTTAAATGTGAACTTGGAATAATTTATCTATTAATAGACGGAAACATAGGTGAAGATAGATATATTTCAGTATCAACTGAAAAGAGTGATGAAATCTCAGATAATGTTTATCAAATTGAAGGCGGTGTGCAAGTTGCTAATATAGAGGTATCTACATCTGAAGGTACTATTACTTTTACTAATGGTAAAATACTACATATAGAGCTACTTAGAGACACTGATCTTGTAGATAGTGATGATTATAATAGCACAGTAAAAAGTATTACAACTGAATTTAAGTAAGATAAAATAGAAATGCGGATTAATACCTATGTTAGTACTTAACATAGGTATTTTTATTAATCATTTCAATAAATAAACAGAGAAATTATGCAAACAGAGCTATGGGTGTAGAATATGAGGATGTAGAGAAAGTTAGATGAAGTTATGAATAGGGAATATGGATATTATAATCCATATTCCCTATATTTTTATTTAATATATTGTGCACCTCTTTCAAGTGCCAATTTATTGGACTCATAGAACTTTTCTTTCCCATGAACTTTAAGTGAGGCAAGTAAAGCTTCCATTGAAACAATGCCTGTTTTTTTTACTAGAGCACCTAAAAGTACCATATTGGCAATAGTTTCGTTTCCAATTTCTTCGGCAATAGTTTTAGCTGGTATTTTGTAAATAGTAATGTCTTTTCTATCTGGAGTATAAGTTATATGATCTGAATCAATAATTAGAAGACCATTAGGATTAATAAAATCTATGAATTTTTCGAGCGATGGCCTGTTCATTGCAACTAATGTACTTGCTCTTGTTAAAACTGGAGATCCAATTTCTTCATCTGTTAGTATGACTGAGCAATTTGCAGTTCCACCTCTCATTTCTGGACCGTATGATGGTAGCCATGAAACGTTCAAATTAGAATCCATACCAGCGAATGCAAGAAATTTTCCCATTGAGAGAATACCCTGTCCACCAAAACCAGCAAATATTATTTCTTGTGATATCATCTTATTTAACCTCCTCAGTTGTATTTTTTTTAACACCAAGAGGATAGTATGGGATCATATTATCTCTAAGCCACTTCATCGATTCTTGAGGTGACAATCCCCAATTTGTTGGGCAAATTGATAATACTTCGATCATCGAGAAACCTAAACCAGCAATCTGGTTTTCAAATGCTTTTTTTATTGCTTTCTTAGCTTTTAACAAATTGGGAATTGTATCAACAGATACTCTTTCAACATAACATGCTCCAGTAAGTGTTGATATTAATTCTGATACTCTAATAGGGTAACCAGCTAATTTCACATCTCGTCCATATGGAGTGGTTTCAGTTACTTGACCTGGTAGAGTTGTTGGAGCCATTTGACCACCAGTCATTCCGTATATGCAGTTGTTAACAAATATTGAAGTTAAGTTCTCACCTCTTGTTGCTGCATGAACTATCTCTGCCATACCAATAGCTGCAAGATCACCATCACCTTGATAAGTAAAAACTACTTTATCAGGATTTGTTCTTTTAATACCAGTTGCTGTTGCTGGGGCTCTTCCATGTGCAGCCTCAAATACATCACATGCAAAATAGTTATACATAAGAACTGAGCATCCAACAGGTGCAACTGCTATTGTTTTATCCAAAATTCCTAATTCATCAATAACTTCTGCAACTAATTTATGGATTATGCCGTGTGTGCATCCGGGACAATAGTGAGTTGGTACATCGAGTAGGGCTTTTGGAGTTTCATATACTATAGCCATTATTTTGCGCCTCCTATGATTTCTTTTACTTTATTTAATATATCAGTAGGATGCGGAACTACTCCACCTGATCTTCCATAGAATGCTACAGGTTTCCTACCATTTACTGCAAGTCTTACATCTTCAACCATTTGTCCACAGCTCATTTCTACAGATAAATAACCATATTTAGTTTTATCTATTGTTTTTTCAAAGGCTTCAATTGGATATGGCCATAAAGTTATAGGTCTTATTAATCCAACCATTAATCCTTCTTTTGCTGCAGATTTAACTACGTTTTTGCATATTCTTGAAGTTGTCCCATATGCAACCAATATAAGATCACAGTTTTCCTCACAGTTGACCATTTCGTATCTAACCTCATTTTTTGTTATTTGTGCATACTTTGATTGAAGATGAATGTTATGTTGTTCTAATATATCAGGATCTAAAAATAATGAATTTATTATATTATGAGTTTTACGTCCATTAAGCCCATTAGCTGCCCAATCCTTTAATGGAAGCACTTTTTTCACCCTATCTTTAAATTCGACTGGTTCCATCATTTGACCAAGCATTCCATCACCCATAACCATAACAGGATTTCTATATATATCTGCTATGTCGAAAGCATCTTGAACTAAATCTACCATTTCCTGAATTGACGCTGGTGCAAGTACAGGCATATTATAGTCACCATGACCACCGCCACGTGTTGCTTGGAAGTAATCTGATTGAGCTGGTTGTATGCTTCCAAGCCCGGGACCTCCACGAACAATATTTACTATAACGCAAGGAAGTTCTGCTGCTGCTATATATGAAATGCCTTCAGACATTAGACTTATTCCAGGACTACTTGAGGAGGTCATACATCGTACTCCACTTCCTGCTGCGCCATATACCATGTTTATTGCTGCTACTTCACTTTCGGCTTGCAGAAAAACTCTACCTAGTTTAGGCATCATCCTTGACATAAATGCAGCAACTTCAGTCTGAGGGGTAATTGGGTAACCGAAAAAAGCTATACAATTCGCCCTAATGGCTGCTTCTCCAATTGCTTCATTACCCTTAATTAAAACTTTTTTACCCATGATAATTCCCCCTTCTTATTTTTCAACTGTAATTACACAATCAGGACACATTCTTGCACATGATGCACAACCTATACAATCTTTCATTTTATCCTCAGTTACTGTTGCGGGATGATGACCTTTAACATTTAACTTATTGGACATTGTAATAATGTTTTTTGGACATACACTAATGCATTGTTTACAACCTTTACATCTATCTTCTCTAAATGTTACTCTTGCCATTTAAATCACCCCTTAGATTTATTAAAACGATTACATGATATTCCTAACAATTAAAATATATACAAATATATTAAGCTTTTAATATTGAGTTATTGATTTTTATTCCATCCAGGGCGGCTTCATATATATGTCAATAGGATATATCTTAGCGTGTACTTTGTTTTTAATAATGCTAGCCAAGTCCTTTGTACAAATAATATATTTATATGGAATTTTAAGTTGAAGTGAAACCTCTGAAACTATTTTATCACCTTTTATAATGTCTTCAGCATTTGTTTCATACGATAAATTAGTGTTTGAGATAAGATACGTAACGTTAAGTCTGGATGCTCTTTCAATTGATTGTAGGCAAGTGATTGTTTCTATTTTATTTGAAGTAAATGGTCTGTTATTATTCACAACAAAATACATATCATAAGATTCTTGTTTTAAATATTCATTATATTGTCCAAGTACAAGTGAACCTTGATCATCTCCACCTATATCCATTACTACGTCATAACTTTTGTCATTAAACACGCCGTAAACATTCGATGGTATTACCATTAGTTCCGCATTCATGAGACTTGCACTTGAGGATATAAGTTTAATCCCTAGATTCTCTAGTTTATCCTTCATGTTTCTAGAGCAAAAATAAGGATTTACTATATCAATATCGACTAGAGCTACTTTTTTTCCTAGTTTTGCAAGAGTTATTGCATAGTTAAGAGCAACCTCTGTTTTTCCACTTCCAAAATGACCTGTAAAAATTCTAATTCGGCTCATATTTACACCTCTTATGAGTCTATATTACCACAAATGATGGTCTATAAACCACATTACAAAATTTATGATTATAAAATTGCGTTTACTCTATATTTATATATATTAAAATAGTTTTTTTAATATTTACTTAGCTGTATCATTATAGTATGATGAATATATAAATAATTTATTGGAGGTAAAAAACATGAAAATGAAAAAAAGTAAATCAATGACAATAGACATGAATGCATTACAATTAAATTGCAGAAAATTTACAACTTCAGAAATTGGAAGAGGGATAGGAATTAAACCTGCTAAAAAAGGAAGAAGAAGTTATAATAGAAGACAAAAACACCAAACTGATGAGGTTTACCATAAAACTACCTACTTAATGTAGACTATTTGCAAGTATAGTTAAAAATGTTGAGCTTGGTAAACCTTTGGAAATAATTTAATAATAAAAACAATAAAAAAGCGATACTTCAGTATGGCTTTTTTATATTAGTTTTTTTAAAATTAGCAATGAATATTTATTAACAGAAAGGTGAGAAGTAGAAAATGGAAAGTTTGATATATAGTTTAAATGCTACACTTCCAGTATTTTTTGTAATTGTAATAGGTTATATTCTAAAACAGATAGGAATGTTGAATGATAATTTTGTAGAAGTAGCAAATAAATTTAATTTTAAGGTAACTCTACCCATATTATTATTTACTGATATAGCATCAACTAATATAATTAAAAATTTTGATGGAAAATATATATTGTTTTGTGCAGTAGTTACAAGTATTTGTTTTTGGATAATTTGGTTATTTAGCAAAAAAATCATGAAAGATCCTTCAATGATAGGTGCTTTTGTCCAAGCATCCTTTCGTGGAAGTGCGGCAATACTAGGAATTGCTTTTATTAAAAATATTTATGGCGATTCTGGAATGGCACCATTAATGATTATAGGAGCAGTTCCTCTATATAATATATATTCCGTTATTGTACTCACATTTGAAGGAGATAACAATAAAAATGGAAAGGAAAACATAAAAAAAGCATTCATTAACATTATAAAAAATCCTATTATTATTGGAATTATATTAGGAATGTTATCATCTTTATTAAATATTAATCTTCCTAAAATAGTAGATAAAACAATACAGAATTTTGCTGTTATGGCTACACCTCTAGCATTAGTGACAATTGGTGCTGGATTTGAAGGGAAAAAAGCATTGGCAAAAATAAAGCCTACTTTAGTAGCTAGTTTTATTAAATTAATACTTCAAGGGGCCATATTTCTGCCACTAGCAGCATTTCTAGGATTTCGAGATCAAAAGCTTATAGCGTTGGTCATTATGCTAGGTTCTCCGACTACAGTAAGCTGTTATGTTATGGCAAAAAATATGAATAACGACGATGTTCTAACTTCTAGTATAATTGTAGTAACTACTTTATTATCAGCATTTACTTTAACAATTTTAATTTTTACATTAAAAAGTTTGGGACTTGTGATATAAATTTATAAAATAGAGGTTAATAAACAATAAAAAGAAATTTCTATAATCCATGAAGTAGATTAAAAAAGACAGATGAAAAATAATTAATAAAACATAAAATATATTAAATAAATAAAAGGTATTTTGGAATAAATGTAGAATATTAACAATATACTACTAATATATGGTAGCAGCGAGTAATGGGTTTCATAAGCCACAGATTAATAAATATTAAGATACTAAGGTGTTTTTTATGAATAACAAAATATAAAAAATTATAAATGGGGAATTGTATAATAAAATTAAAAAAATATTATAAGGATAACCTAAATAAAAAGAGAGAAGGAGAAACATGGAATTAAACACATTGGAAAGTGAGATGCTAATTGACATTTATGATGCAGATATGATGCCAGATATGCCGTTTGAAATTGAAAATTACAAATTAGAAGAGGACGAACCAAAAAAGAAGAAACAAGAATTTGCTTTTTATTTAAAAAAATTAAAAACACTAGGTCTTATAAAATATGAAGAAAGAGAAGTCTTTGTAAAAGACGGAATTCGTAGCAATAAATATAATAATAGTGTAACAGCAATTTATGGGAATAAGATCCATATAGATTCTAAGGGGATAAAATTAGTAGAAGGGTATAATTACAGCAATTCAGAAATTAAAGAGAAAATTATAATAAATCAATAGCAGAGAAAGTAAAAAAAGAGTCTAATATATTTTTTACTAGTATATTATTTGAATATTTTTTAAAATCACCTAAAAATGTAAATAATAGAATTGCAGTGATGCAGTTCTTTTTTTATAATATTATAATTATAGTTTTGCTGTATTTTTGAAATCAAAAGAATAAGAAATAAATGTATGAAAGAAGAAAAGTCTTGAATGCCGGAAGGTAATTTGAGACTTTTTTTAATTGTGGATTTCTATTCTTTAAATAGAATATAAAACATATACTTAAAGGTAAAATAAAACAATGAAATGATTGGTGATAATAATGATGAAAATAGAAAAGAGAAAGAAAAAAATAATCGAAAATAAAAAATGGATTATTTTAGCAATGGTGATTATGGTTATTCTTTCATGCTTAATATTCTATATTGATAGTAAAACAAAAGATATTCGTTCTAGTAATGTAAAAACGGAATTAAAAAAAAGTTTAGTTAAATCCCCCAAAACAAATATAAACTTATCATATACAGATGTTTATAAACATATTTACAGGGCTGATGGGAATAAAATAGCTTATCTCACTTTTGATGATGGACCTTCTCCTAACAATACTTCCTTAATTTTAAAGATTTTAGATGAATATAATGTAAAAGCAACCTTTTTTATAGTTGGTAGTAATGCAATAGCATATCCTGATTTGGTAAGAAAGGAATTTGCGGATAAGCAATCTATAGGAAATCATACATATTCGCATAATTATAAATATCTTTACTCTGATACTAGAAATTTTATAACAGATATTAATAAATGTAATATAGTTTTGAAATTAATACTTGGCAATAATTTTAAAACTAAGTTGGTAAGATTTCCAGGTGGATCATTTGGTAAAAAACTTGAATCTTTTAGAGAGACACTTAAAAGTGATGGATACAATTATGTTGATTGGAATGATATAACGGGTGATGCAGAAGGACAAAATATTTCAGTAGATAAATTATTAGATAATCTTAAAAAATACACTAAAGGGAAAGAGCATGTAGTTGTTCTGATGCATGATGCTTCTAACAAGGAAACGACTGTCCAAGCATTACCAAAAGTTATTGAATATCTAAAATCTCAAAAATATTCATTTGGAAAACTTAAATGAATCCAAAGATTAACATCTCAATATATAAATACTAATTAATATTAGTATTTATATAAAAAAACTTATCACTTAGTTTAAAGCCTGAACTGCCTGAGAGTTTATTTAATTTACTTAATAAATTTATCTTAGCATTACCAATAAAAGGAGTTGGGCAATAATCATTAGTATAATTTACTGAAGATATACTACAAGGAATAACTCGTACACCAATAGAAGTTAAATTATTATTTACAAACTTTAAATTACTCTGAAAAATAAAGGTTGTTTTATCATTTGGATTAGGATTTCCACCAAAGCAAAAATTTCCTAAACTATAGGCGATAATTTTATTCTTATATTGTTCTATTCCTTCAATTACATGAGGATGATGCCCCAGTATTATATCTGCACCATTATCTATAGCAAAGTGTGCAAGCTTTTTTTGCGCATCTACAGGGTAATACGCGCCTTCAGCTCCCCAGTGAAAATTTATAATTACAACTGAGTTAGTCTTTTTTAATTGGGCTATATCTCTTTTTAATTTATCAAGAAAACTTTTATCTAAAGACCAACCTCGATAACCTAAAAAGCCAATGGATTGTCCTTTTATCTTGGTAGTCCACTTTGAACCTTCACCAAAGTAATTAACTTTTTCTTTCTTTAGGGCATTTTTTGTATCAACAAATCCCTTTTGTTTATAATCATATATATGATTATTAGAAATATTTACACCTTCGATAGAACCAAGAGTTAAACTTTTAGCATAATCACTGTCGGCTTTGAAATTAAACTGTTTATCCGCTTTGTCATTAGAATTTGTAAAGGTTGTTTCTAAATTGGCAATTGTAACATCATCTTTACTTAAAATTCTACGTACATTTTTAAAATAATATCCAAACCCATTGCTTGATTGCTGTGCCATAGCTGGAAGACTACTAGCATAACTAAATTTACTATCAGTGCCTATAGTACAGTCACCTAGTGCAGATAGCAATACCTCTGTATTTATTTTTTTTACATTAGAAGTAGCAGGCGTTAGAACTTTAGCGGTATTATTAGCTTCATTAGGTTTCTTGAATGATGAAATAATTTTAACAGCAATTAATGACAAGCTTACACAAATAAATAGTAATAATAAATTTCTGATTATTATCTTTTTATTGAATTTTATATGATGTGATTTTTTCAAAATAATACCTCCGTTGTTATATAATATTTGTTATGTATTAAATATACATCATTATTTTTGCTTTTTCTAGTAAGTATGTTAATAATGTTTTAATCTTCAAAAGAGTCACGTTTCAAGTGCAGAAAGAATGTTATAATTTATTTATAAACTATTATGCAATCGTATGGTAGAGAGTAACAATTTTTATCTTAACGACATTTCAGAAGGAAAGTCTCCCACTTCTATAAATGGGAGGATAACAATTGAGAATTGTTATCTACCCCCAGAGACTTACTCAGAGGATAACTACCTTAGCAAAAATAAAACTTCAGTGGGAGTTTAAATCTCCTTCTGAAGTCGTTAATGTAGCTCCCTAGAGGAGATGATTTAACGATAACTTTGGAGGAATATAATTATGTTAAATGTAAATATAAAAAACATTGATTTGAAATTGAACACATCAGCGGAGGTCTTTTCTCCTCAAAACGTTGATAAAGGTACTTTATCAATGTTGTCAGTTGTTGAATTTAAGCATGACGATAAGGTATTAGACTTGGGTTGCGGTTATGGTATAGTTGGAATATTATCTGCAAAAATAGTAGGAGCAGCCAATGTAGTAATGACCGATATAGATGATAAAGCAGTAATATTAGCAAGAAAAAATATTGTTCTTAATGATGTTGAAGAGGTTAAATTATATCAAAGTGATGGATTTAAGAACATTAATGAAAAAGACTTTACTTTAATTATTTCAAATCCTCCATACCATGTAGATTTTTCTGTTCCAAAGGAATTTATTGAAAAAGGATTTAATAGATTAGTAATTGGTGGGAAAATGTATATGGTTACTAAAAGAAAAGACTGGTATAAGAATAAGTTGATTTCAATCTTTGGTGGGGTGAAAATAACCGAGATAGATGGGTATTATGTTTTCATGGTAGAAAAGAAAACTAATGCATATTCAAGTAAAAAAAAATCTAAATAATTCTTCTATGCAGCGGATTAAAAATTAAACATAATAAAATTACATAGTTTTTAAAAGCCTTGAAATACCATAAGGTAATTCAAGGCTTTTTTATATGCTATAAAAATTTATTAATAAAGCTATATAGCGTATATGTTTATGAATTTATAAAAAATTAATAAAAAAAATATTATATTGACACCTAATTGACATTAGTAACTGTCACAATATAAAATATAAAAACAGATAAATTATAGATAATAAAAAGAAACAATGGGTTATTTGTAATGTAATTGCAGAGTTTATATGTAATAAGTCAATTTTCGTTTTAGAAAAGAATTCCGAAAATTATTATGGTATAATGTGCTTATTGTCTGTAAAACCATTGGTATCGGAAAGTTTATAATAGCGGCAAGTTTTTTGAATTAAAGGGAGGAAAATATGGTAGAAAGTATAATTAATATGGTAATTATTGTTATGGATAAATTGGGATATTTTGGAGTTTTTATATTTATGATGTTTGAAAGCGCATGTATTCCAATACCTAGTGAGGCAATACTTCCTTTTGGGGGTTATTTAAGCTATACAGGAAGGCTGAGCATAATTCCAACAATACTTATAGGAACACTTGGAGGAACATTTGGTTCGATTTTAGCTTATTATTTAGGAAAATTAGGTGGAAGACTACTAGTTGAGAAATATTCATCTTTTTTGCATTTATCAAAATCAAGTTTGGATAAAAGTGATAAATATTTTAGTAAATATGGAGAAAAAATTGTTTTTTATTCAAGGCTATTACCTATCGTAAGGACTTTTATTTCACTACCAGCAGGAATAAGCAATATGGATTTTAAAAAGTTCACATTGTATACTTTTTTTGGCTCATTAATTTGGAGTACTTTACTTGGTTTTACTGGTTATTATATGGGAGAGAATTGGATTATAATACGACCATGGTTTCATTATGCAGACATTGCAGTGGTAATTGTAATAGTAGGTTTGATAGGATATAAATTAATGACAATAAAAAGAGTGAAAAAATCATAAATTAATATTATAGAAATAAGTTATTAAAGTCATCAGTTTATCTGATGACTTTAATATTTTTTACTATTGAATTTTCACTATTTCATTATAAAATCCTTTATTTTTACTGAAACATTGAGCATATTTGAACCCAATATTAATTAAATCTAGAACTCCACAACCTCTATAACATTGATAATTTATTTCTTCTTCTGTCATACCTGATTTACAAAGAATCTCTCGATTTTTTTCATTATCCATTGTATAAGCGAATGCCATTTCTTTAGAAGTAGTAGCACAACTTAAAATTTCAATACTGTTTATTAATTGTAATTTTTCATTATTTGTTAAATCCATTATTACACACTCCTGTCGAGTCTTATTATAGTTACCAACCATTTTTTACATATTTAATTTTCCATTGTTTATCCTATTTATAATTATTAAAAACGTAGCTTACAATTGTTTTCATCTATTATATATGTAATTATGTCCAACATTTTTAATATTATGACATTAATGGATATTATCAATGTAAATATCAATACTCTAAAAGTGATTGTATTAGTAAATATTTTTTAAGCCATACTTAAGGGTTAAACTATAATTTCCCTTAATTGAATATTAATTATCAATAAGGTATAATAAAACATATAGATAAGAGTGTACTCGGAAAACAATAATTAACAATTCCATATTTGAGGAACAAAAGTATTTATTTGGATGTAATACTATAAGTGAAATAATAGCAGGTATGACAAAAAGGCTTTTTATACACTATTTTAAAAAGCCGTAGGCTGGTTATTTAATTAAAA
>NZ_JAHLEC010000011.1 GCF_018861705.1 Clostridium psychrophilum
CTCCTGAAGATCTATTCGAAGCACAATTAGATATAATTTATGCAGCATAAGTAAATTCAACGATTTAAGTCATAAATACAAATTGGTTCAACTTGTTATTGCAATTGATCACCTTTTTATGATAAGAATTTATTTAAATAGAACATCTATATGCTAGTTTGTATTTCTTTATAATAATTCATAATCTTAATTAACTGTTGTTTTTTTTATTTAATAAGCAACAAACTCGTATACATTATGACCATCTACAATAAGGTATATTCTTTTTCTAAAAAGAATCAATACTTTACATTAAAAATAAGGTTGTTATAGAACATATCTATAGCAACCCTATTTTCAAACAAATTGGATTAGTCATCATTTTCAATGCTGTAGTCATCATTTTCAATGCTGTAGTCATCATTTTCAATGCTGTAGTCATCATTTTCAATGCTGTAGTCATCATTTTCAATGCTGTAGTCATCATAATTAATATCTCTGTTTTGAAATTTTCTTTAGAATAAACCCGATATAGTGCCATCTTCAGCTATATCCATTTTACATGCTGCTGGGATCTTAGGAAGGCCCGGCATAGTCATTATATTTCCAGTTAACGCTACAACAAATCCCGCTCCATTAGAAATTCTAACTTCTTTTACATTTATAGTGAAATTTGTTGGTCTTCCCAAAAGACTAGGATTATCTGAGAGCGATTTTTGAGTTTTAGCAACGCATATAGGAACTTTATCTAATTCAAGCTTTTCTATTTCAGCAATTTGCTTATTTGCAGAAGTGGTGTATTCTACTCCATCTGCACCATATATTTGTGTTGCTATAATATTTATCTTTTCTTTTATAGTGAGATTTTCATCATATAAAACCTTAAAATTACTTTTCTCATTATCTAAAATATCTAAAACTTTACTAGCTAATTCAATACCACCTTCTGCTCCTTTTCCCCATACTTCGGTTAAGTCAACTTTGACACCCTTCTTTATGCAAAATGCTTTTATGTATTCAATTTCTTCCTGAGTATCATAAATAAATTTATTTATTGATACTATTACAGGAACTCCATATTTCTTAATGTTTTCTATTTGCTTTTCTAAATTTCCTATCCCTCTTGAGAGAGCTTCCACATTAGGTTCATTTAATTTATCTTTTTTAACTCCACCATGATGTTTTAACGCTCTTATTGTAGCCACAAGAACAACACAATCTGGTTTTAATTTACCATACCTGCATTTTATATCAAAAAATTTTTCCGCCCCTAAATCAGCACCAAATCCTGCTTCAGTTACAACATAATCTCCTAATTTTAAAGCCGTCTTAGTTGCGAGAAGACTATTGCAACCATGAGCAATATTAGCAAATGGTCCTCCATGTATTATGGCCGGTGTGTTATCTAATGTCTGAACCAAATTTGGTTTTATAGCATCCTTCATAAGTAATGCCATTGCGCCATTTACTGATAAATCACTACAATAAACTGGATTACCATCTAAATTATAAGCAACCAATATTTTCCCCATTCTCTCTTTTAAATCCATAAGGTTACTAGCCAAGCATAAAATAGCCATTATTTCTGAAGCAACTGTTATCATAAACCCATCTTCGCGTACAAATCCATTAGGTTTACCACCAAGCCCTACAACAACACTACGAAGGGACCTATCATTCATATCCATAACCCTTTTAAATGTAATTTTTCTGCTATCAATACGAAGAATATTGCCTTGATGAATATGGTTATCTATAGCAGCCGATAACAAATTATTAGCTGCAGTTATCGCATACATATCCCCAGTGAAATGAAGATTTATATCCTCCATTGGCACTACTTGAGCATAACCGCCACCAGCGGCTCCACCTTTAATTCCAAATACTGGTCCAAGTGATGGTTCTCTTAAAGCTATCACTGCATTTTTACCTTTTTTACATAAGGCATCTGCAAGACCTATTGTAACTGTAGATTTTCCTTCTCCTGCCGGAGTAGGATTGATAGCTGTAACTAATATTAGTTTGCCATCTTTCTTATTTTCATTTCTTTTTAGAACATCTAAAGAAATCTTCGACTTATATTTACCATATAAATCAATATCATCCTCAGATAATCCCATTTTTTCTGCAACCATTTTTATAGGTAACATCTTAGCACCTTGTGCAATCTCTATATCACTTTTCATATACTTCACCCCTTATATATAAATTAAACAGAAAATATACCTATACTAAATAATTTCTGTAATTTTTCTACTAATTACTATTATTATTGTTATAGTCATAAATTTGTCAAAAATTTTATACTATAATATTTCTTAATTACTAATACTTTGTATTATATCACAATTTATAGATAATATTGAATTAGAAAAGTATTAATACAAAATAGTAGTTAACATTACGTTTCTTTAATTATTGTCAAAATAAAAAAGACATACAGTCATTTATAACTGTATGTCTCTAATTTTATTAACTCTTCGCTAATTCAATTCTACCTGAATTTGATTTAGCAACATCATCCAATTCTGTTTTAGCAATTATAGCTTCAAACTCTGCTCCTTCAAGTTTTTCCTTTAAAAGTAGTTCTTGAGCTACCGCATGCAATTTACTTTCATTTTCGGCAAGAATTTTTTCAGCTTTTGCATAGGCTTCCTCAACAATAGCCTTCACTTCTGAATCTATTTTATTCGCTACCTCTTCGCTGAAATTTCTGCTTTTTCCTAAATCTCTTCCAAGAAATACTTCGTTATGATCATTACCAAATGATATTGGTCCTAAAACATCACTCATACCATATTCCGTAACCATTTTTCTAGCAATTGATGATGCTCTGTCAATATCATTTTTAGCACCAGTACTAATGTCATGTAATATTAATTTTTCTGCAACTCTACCACCAAGTAATCCGACAATATCATCTTTAAGTTTTAACTTTGAAGTATAAGAAGTATCCTGCTCAGGTAAATGCATTGTATATCCACCTGCCATACCTCTTGGTATAATACTTATTTGATGAATTGGGTCTGATAATGGAGAATATCTCATTACTACAGCATGCCCTGCTTCATGATATGCTGTTAATTTTCTGTCTTTTTCGCTTATTACCTTGCTCTTCTTTTCTGGTCCAGCAATAACTCTTGTTACTGCTTCATCAAGTTCATTCATTTCTATTATTTTCTTATTGTTTCTTACTGTAAGTAATGCCGCTTCATTCATTAGATTCTCTAAATCTGCACCAGTAAACCCTGGTGTCCTTTTAGCTAATACATTAAGTTTTACTTCATCTGCTAAATGTTTATTTTTTGAATGAACCTTTAAGATTTCTTCTCTTCCTTTAACATCAGGTACACCTACCAATATATGTCTATCAAATCTACCTGGTCTTAAAAGAGCAGGGTCAAGTATGTCTGGTCTATTGGTTGCAGCTATCATAATTATGCCTTCATTTACACCAAATCCATCCATTTCAACTAATAGTTGGTTTAAAGTTTGTTCACGCTCATCATGACCTCCACCAACTCCTGCGCCTCTTTGTCTACCTACTGCATCAATTTCATCAATAAATATTATACAAGGAGCACTTTTCTTGGCTTGTTCAAATAAATCTCTTACTCTTGAAGCTCCAACCCCTACAAACATCTCTACAAAATCAGAACCTGATATACTATAAAATGGCACTCCTGCTTCTCCAGATACAGCCCTTGCAAGTAATGTCTTACCTGTGCCTGGTGGTCCCACAAGAAGAATGCCTTTTGGAATTCTTGCACCTGCTTCTAAATATTTTTTAGGTTGTTTAAGGAAATCAACAACTTCTGCTAGTTCTTCCTTTTCCTCATCTTCACCTGCTACATCATCAAATGTAACTTTTCTCTTATCTGGCGTTGCTATTTTAGCCCTGCTTTTTCCGAAATTCATTACACCTCGGTTACCACCGCCGCCACCGCCACCTTGTGATTGTTGCATATACATAAACCAAAAAGCAACCAGCATTAAAATTATAAGCAATGTTGGTACTATCTGTAACCACATTGGCATACTAGCTGGCTTTATATATGTTTCTGCAACGCTTGTGTTTGGATATTTCTCCATAACTTGTATTAATCTCTGTAATGGGACTACAGTTTCATATTGTGTTCCGTTTTTCAATTCCCCTGCTACCGTTTTATCTTCCCTTACCTGAACACTTTTAATATCTTTCTTAACCCAATATTGTTGGAATTTATCAACACTGATTGTGCTAACATTCTTATTAGTCTCAAGTAAGGCCAGGCATGCAAAAATCACGAGTACAAATACTACGAGCCAGATTGCTGCACTAGAAATTTTTTTCATCGAAACCCCCCTATCTTTTTATTCACTATGAAATTTTATCACATTAAAAAGCACTTGACAATATTATAATATATTAATTATTATATACATTTTGTTTACATTTACTTATAAATTTCATCTTTTAATATTCCTATATATGGTAAGTTTCTATATTTTTCTGCATAGTCTAATCCAAAACCTACAAGGAAATAATCTGGCACATCATATCCTATATATTTAACATCTATATCGACCTTTCTTCTGTCTGGTTTATTTAGTAAACATACAATTTCTAAACTACTTGGTTTTCTTGCGCCTAAAAACTTTGTTAGATATTTAAGTGTAACTCCAGAATCTATAATATCCTCTACTATTAGTACATCCTTGCCTTGAATTTCAAAATCGAGATCTTTTAAAATTTTAACAACACCTGAAGACTTAGTAGAATTTCCATAGCTAGAAACTGCCATAAAATCCAATTTACACGGAATTGTGATTTGCTTTACTAAATCGGACATAAAAATAACTGATCCTTTTAAAATGCCAATAAGTATAAGTTCTCTACCAGAATAATCATTACTTATTTTTGCTCCTAGTTGCCTTACTCTATCCCTTAATTGCCCTTCGTTGTACATCACTTCTTTAATATCATTATTCATTATTATTCCTCACTTCCAATTTTAATCTGCAATATATTTTTAGTATCTTTTGAAACTTTAAATTTTTCACTAACCCTATATCCAACAACCCAACCTATATCATTTCCAAAACATATTAAGGGTATTTCATTTCTTATATCTTTTGGTATTTTTAAATCAATGAATAAATCACTTATTTTTTTACTTCCGAGCATCCCAAGTGGCGTAAACTTATCTCCATTTTTTCGATATCTAAATGTTATTGGCTCCGTAATTTTATCATAATCAAAATACTTAATACTATCATTCCCTATAAATTCGGTATATTTCATCTTGGATTTAACATCAATTCTTATCGTTTTTTTCAAAGCATGAATTATATTTTTTTCATTAATATTTAGAGGATACTGATTTTTGTAAGCATCAATAGCTTTTACATGTATATAAATATTGATATTTCCATAACTGTTTTCTACTATTATATTCTGAGGTAGCATTATACTTTTACCCGTTTCATGTTTTTGAAGTTCTATAATACTAGTTATATGAATCTTTTCAATATTATATAGATTGTGATTTATCGCAAGCAAAGCGCTTCTAATAATTCTACTCAAAATTGCTTCATGATTTGTAAATGCACTTTTATTTATTATAACTCTTTGCTCACTTATCCCACAATATTTTTCATATTCTTTTTGACAAACGCTTTCCAAATATTCATTGTCTATTTTTACAGTATCTGACATACGGTTTAATGTTTTAATTATATCTGTATTAAAGTTTTTTTCAATATATGGAATCATTTCAAGCCTTACTTTGTTTCTTGCATACACATTTTCTAAATTTGTCTTATCTATCCTAGGAGTTATATTATTAATCAAACAATATTTTTCTATTTCTTTTCTAGTAAGAAGAAGAATTGGTCTTACATATATTTTGTCCCTAACAGGCTTTATTCCTATCATCCCTGCAATACCTGTTCCTCTCATAATTCTCATTAAAATAGTTTCTGCTTGATCATTAGCATTATGTGCTATCGCTACCTTATTCGCATCCAATTTAATCACAAGTTCTTCGAAAAATTTATACCTAACTTCTCTTCCTGCTACTTCACAAGATAAATTTTTCTCTTTTGAAATTCTATGTACGTCTACTTTTTTGCTGTAAAAATCTATGTTTAACTTCTCACATGTTTTTTTTGCATATTCCTCGTCTTTATCAGATTCATCCCCTCGAAGACAATGGTTTATATGTGCGCCAATAAGTGTAATTCCAAGCTTTTCTCTAAGTTCATTTAAAATATAAAGCAAACATGTAGAATCAGGCCCACCTGAAAATGCAACTATAACCTTATCTCCCTTATCAAACATTAAATTTTTTCTTATATAATTAATTACTCTTTCTGACAAAACATCCACTTCCCACTTTTTTATAACTTGTTATAGTTTTCCTATGTTTGTATAACTTTTTATCTCATATTACTATATCATATTACTGTATAATATAGTAACATATATTTACCATTTATTAAAACATAACTATAAAAAAAGAAAAAAATAAAGAATACAAAAAAATACTTTTACTTTTTTTATATTCTTCATTCTTTTATATTCTTCATTTTTAAATTTCTCGGTTTCATAGATAGCTTAAACACTGTTTAAATCTAACTGGAATTAGATGTTTTTTTAATAACATTCTCAAAACAACTAATGCTGTTAGTATAAACTATATATCTTTGAAACAAGAACTGTCATATCATCTTTTACTCTACTTCCACTTAGTTTTTTTGCTTCAGCCAACAACCCATCCGCTAAATCTTTTGGATTATTGCAATTATTTTTGCCTAAATAATCAATTACCCAATCTACTCTGCCTACATTCTCATCATTATAATCTAATACCCCATCACTGAGCATAACTATAACATCCCCATTTTTCAAATTCATTTGTTGTATATCTATATCTGCCTTATCTAAAACCCCAATCGGAAGGGATTTGGATTTAATAATCTCTAAGTTATCGCCAGACTTTAAAAATGTTGCAACAGCTCCTACCTTTAAAAAATTTATCTCACCAGTATATAAATCAATACTACTCAAATCAATAGTTGAAAATTTTTCTTCTTCAGAAAATCTCAGTGTCATTATTGTGTTCACAGTATTAATTGCTGTAATTTTACTAAATCCTGCTGATGTAAACTTTTCTATTAATTCTACAGCTGCCTCACTCTCTCTACCTGCTTGAGGACCTGATCCCATCCCATCACTAATAACAGACATATAACTTCCATCTGCAAGCTTCCCAAAGCTATAGCTATCTCCATTAAGCTTTTCGCCATCTTTACATTGCCTTGCCACGCTTGAAGCCACGTGGAACTTTGGTGTTTCTTCAATTGTTACCTTGCACATGTTTGTTTCTGAATCTATTGAGCATCCATCATCACTAACACACATACACTTCCCAACCACACTATTTATGATAGGCAATAATTCCTTTACGCACATCTGCCTTCCACTGCAAGCATTAAGTGACAGTTTAATACTCAATCGTCCAAGTTTATCATTTAAACACATAATGTCATTATGCTTAATTCTATTTTTATCTAGTGCTCTACATATAAGTTTTTCCATAGGAGCATCTATCTGAATTTCAGAATTAAAGTCTTCAACAATTTCTTCTACCGAATTTGCCATATTGCCAATTTGATTTGCTAAAAGCTCGCGACCTTCACTTAGTCTAGTTCTCCACATTTCGTTTATTATATGCTTATTAACAATGTCTTCTGTATTTTTAAGTATTGCCGTCCTCTTTATGCATTTTCTTTCAATTTCTTCTGGTACAGTAGTACTCTTTCTCTCAAAATTTTGAATTAATTCTTCAAAGGCTGCATATGTATAATGTAATTCTCTCTTCCAACACATAGATTTCATATTACAATTACTACACACCCTGTCAGCAATATTCTCAACAAGAGCACTGCTTTTACCCTTCATTGCCAGTTTTTCATTGTCCACCAAATTATTTAATATATCCGACATATTAATTAACACATCAGAAAAATTATTTAGCCTTCCAACAAATGTGTCTTTAATCTTATTTATATAACTCTGTTCTATACTTTGCTTCTTCTTATCTGAATTAAACTCTAGTGATAATTTTTCATAAATATTTTGTGGTATTAATAAAAATATTACTGCTGCTACAAAAGCTTCAAATACAATAAACGTAGGTCCAGTAATACAATATATTTTTATTATCGAAAACGCTACTAGATAAGCTGTTGCAGTTAAAATTTTTCCTGTTTCTTTAAAAACACCAGTTATTAACCCACAAATACCGTACATACCTATAAATACAATCATATTAGAAGATGACATTCCTACAATAATACCCATCGCAACTCCCGATGCTGCGCCAGCTCCACTTCCATCTATATATGCTATCATTATGACAAAAGCTAGGCCTAATATGTTTGTAATTGATATTGTAAAAATATTAATGCCCCAAGTTCCTGCTATAATTAAAGAACTTATAATTGACATACTTATTATCTCTTCATTTGAAAATATATGTTTTGTTTTAATCTCTTTAAAGCATAAAATGCTATAGTCTAGAATAAAATATAAAGGAAAGATACATAAAACAAGAAAAAATGAATTTAGGAAACCCATTATTGCACTTACGCGAGCTATAAAAAAATTATAAGCAAACAATTCAAACATAATAATTGAAAACATGCTAACTAAAGCTTTTGTTCTAACTTCCATCTTGTTAAAAATATGACTCAAAGAAGCAATTGTAACAATTACTATTAAATAAGACGGTAAATTTTTTATGCTACTATATAAAGTTACATAGCCTAAAAATGTACCACTAGCAGCAATTATTGATATCCTTTTATTATTAATAAATACTGTGGCAATTAAAAAAGCTATACCAAATGGCGCAGTATTATTAAGAAGAAGGACTCTGCTTATTAACAAACTTACTGCAAAATAAACTATTCCTCTAGTAATTAAATTAACATTAAGTGCATTTTTCTTTTGTACTTCATCTTTTATTTTTTTAAGTCTTTCGTATGGAAATATATCAATTCCGTATTGCATATTACACCTCACCCACCTTTACTAATTAGGACTTTATTATACCAAAATTATTTGGAAATAATTGTCATACGGTGTGATGCTTGTATATATTTTATGAGACAATAATTTGTATATTTTTTACATGCAATTTTTACAATCCCCTATAATATAAAAAAACCTACCATATTAATTTAGTAGGTTTTAAAATATTAAATGAAGCTTGTCATTTAATGGTATTATATATTTGAGAAATTTATACTTATATGTTTTGTACATCTAATCATAAACTTTATAGGTCTTAAACAAATAAAAATAACTCACAAATTTAATTGTGAGTTATGGTAGCGGAAATAGGACTTGAACCTACGACCCTTCGGGTATGAACCGAATGCTCTAGCCAGCTGAGCTATTCCGCCATATTGGTTGCGGGAGTAGGACTTGAACCCACGACCTTCGGGTTATGAGCCCGACGAGCTACCAACTGCTCCATCCCGCGATACTTGGTGCTGAAGACCGGAATCGAACCGGTACGGTGTTTAACCACCGCAGGATTTTAAGTCCTGTGCGTCTGCCAGTTCCGCCACTCCAGCCTATTTACTAGTTTTATGCTAGCCATTTATTATGAATTTTCATTTAACTTACATATTTAATACATTTAAAATGTATTGGTTGCGGGAGTAGGACTTGAACCTACGACCTTCGGGTTATGAGCCCGACGAGCTACCAACTGCTCCATCCCGCGATATTTGGTGCTGAAGACCGGAATTGAACCGGTACGGTGTTTAACCACCGCAGGATTTTAAGTCCTGTGCGTCTGCCAGTTCCGCCACTCCAGCATACTATTATAAATTTTATTTAACTTATACATGGATAAATTAAAACTTATTGGTTGCGGGAGTAGGACTTGAACCTACGACCTTCGGGTTATGAGCCCGACGAGCTACCAACTGCTCCATCCCGCGATATTAATGTTTAAGTTCATAATTCATTTAAATTATAGTCTAATAATTTTACTTCATGTAATAATTAAAATTTATTGGTTGCGGGGACAGGACTTGAACCTGTGACCTTCGGGTTATGAGCCCGACGAGCTACCAACTGCTCCACCCCGCGATATTATGTTATAAAACTTAATTTTAGTTAATAGAACATTTAATATTGTAAATTTTAAGCCTTGTCTATCTACTAATTTTACAAATTAAATTAACTACTATATAAGTTTTTAAGACCAATTTCTATTATATAATAATATTTTCTACATGTCAATGATTTTTAATGATTTATATGTAATATTTATAAAATCATATAAATTGGTAGCGGAAATAGGACTTGAACCTACGACCCTTCGGGTATGAACCGAATGCTCTAGCCAGCTGAGCTATTCCGCCATATTGGTTGCGGGAGTAGGACTTGAACCCACGACCTTCGGGTTATGAGCCCGACGAGCTACCAACTGCTCCATCCCGCGACATTTGGTGCTGAAGACCGGAATCGAACCGGTACGGTGTTTAACCACCGCAGGATTTTAAGTCCTGTGCGTCTGCCAGTTCCGCCACTCCAGCTTAGTTGTCTGCATTTACCTAATAGCATCAAAAATGCTACTTCTTGGCAACATGTTTTATTATATCTGATGTATAAACCGTTGTCAATAACTTTTTAATTTTTTAAAATAGGAACTAAATGCTTAGTTCCTACAGGTTTTACTAATAACTTGAAGTTTTTTTACTATAACCTCTTCCTTTTCCTTCTTGATGTTTTTTAACATCTTGAAATCTTTCTTCACTGTCTTTTAGAAATTTAGTCATTATATCTTCAAAATCAGCTGTATTTGATTTGTTCTTTTCCTTATCCCAATCTATTTCTATTGGTTTAATAGACCTTTTAGGTACTCCAGCTTGTTTTATTGACAAACTTATTTTACCATTGTCATCCACAGAAATAACTTTAACTTTTACAATGTCATTTTCTTTGATATAATCATTAACATCTTTAACGAATGTATCTGAAACTTCAGATATATGCACTAATCCTGTCTTACCCTCCACTTCTACAAACGCACCAAAATTGGTGATATTAACTACTTTACCTTCTACAATACTTCCAGCCATTAAGGTCATATTAAAAATACTCCTCCTCAAAAATTATGTTTTTTATTTTACATATTAATTTAATAATAAGTATAACAATTATTATAGCGCTTAGTTTTTATTATTCATTACAGGAGTTTCACCTTCTTTAACAAGTCCTAAAATTTCTCTTGCCAATTTTTCTATATATTTATCAGTTTTAGATAACTCCACTTCATCCTGTAACGTTTTTTGCTCTTCTTTTTTCTTTTGTAATTGAATAGTATACTCTTGTAGCTGTTTTTTCTGTCTACTCATAGTTACCTGCTGTTGAATTAAAAGATAACCTACATACATTACAATAAAAACTAATACGACACCTTTAATACTAAGTTTTTTTTTCATATTCTATACCCTTTTCCTTTCAATGAAATGAGTATTGTTTATTCTTGATAAATCTATTCTAATTTGTATTGCACATTACTTCAAGCTATTTCTTTATAATTTATCTTTTTTTTTTCTTTTTATCTTATAAATCAATAAACTTGGTGGGTATAAAATAACATTCCATACAACTCTAACTACTCTTCCATTGAATTTTAGTGATCTATATTGGACATTTATAAAAGATTCACTTATGAGTCTCAAATATAAGTATACTCCTAATATCAAACAAACATACACATAGAAGTTTATGTACCCTTCATTAGTATACATCAAAAATATAAAAATCACTATAGAAGTTAATGTCCAAAACAGTAAATCCTGTATTATTGTCAAAATTTTGTTAGGATTCTTAAATCCTCTTATTAATCTATATATATCAAAAAATACACCAGTGATTATTCCTGATAGCAAACTGAATATTATAAGTCTAAGTTGACCCATTAAAGAAATCATCATAATAGCACCTACCTAAACAATCTTGATATTATACTATCTTTTTTAATTTTACTTTTATCACTAGTATACACAAAAGAATCTACTTTCCCAGTTATTATAACGTCTCCATTTTGAACATCTAATTTATTCATCTTTAATTCTTTGCCTTTTACCATCATTGTTCCTACATCTGTGTTTAATAATATTTGGCTTTCATTAAAGTTTATAACTTCTATAACTCCATTAATAGTTAACTTTCTTCTGTTTTCAAGCATTAATATGCTTTTCTTTACTTCTATTTTTGGTTCTCTTCTTATTTCCATAATATCCCCCTTATTAATTTTACAATAAAAATTGAAAATTAGGGAATTTTACCTATTCTCAATTCTTAACTAATTACATACCATTATATTCCTATAAAATATATATGCTAATAAACCTTAATTAAGAATTGTATTTAGTAACATTTATTCTTTGTCTTCTCTTCCTGATATTATTTCATACATTTCTTTTGCACTTTCTTTTGTCACACGTTCGGCAATATTTATAATTTTAGCTTTTAAAATTTGATTTGCAAATTTTATTTCTATAATATCATTTTCTGCAACTGCAGTACCAGCTTTTGCTACCTTTTCATTTATAGAAACTCTTCCACTTAAGCAAGCTTCTTTAGCAATTGTTCTTCTCTTTATAATTCTTGATACCTTTAAATATTTGTCTAATCTCATTAATACTCCCCCTTTTTAATTTTGTTTACCATTTTAATAATTTACAGAATAAAATTTTTAAAATAAAAAACCTAGATATACATCCAGGTTTTCTACTTCATAGTAAAATTATTTATTTACTATCTCTTTAAATTCCTTACCAGCTTTAAAGACTGGAACTGTTGAAGCTGCAATTTGTATTTCTTCTTTTGTTCTTGGGTTTCTTCCCATTCTAGCTGCTCTATCTCTTGTTTCGAATGTTCCAAATCCAACTAATTGAACTTTTTCACCTTTTTCTAATGTTTCTTCAATACTTTCTATAATTCCTTTTAGAGCTGCTTCCGCATCTTTTTTTGTTAAATTAGATTTTTCTGCAATACTTGTTATTAATTCTGATTTATTCATATTTGTTACCTCCTCGTAATGAGTATCCTATTCCTAGTGCACACTCGTAAAGTGCATACACCATTAAATAGCATATTCTTCACTAATTTTGAATTTCCTTCTTTTTTGTTTAAATTTTATTTTACAAATAAACTTATCCTCTTTTAGATTCGTTCCATAATTCGTCCATTTCAGCAAGTGACATTGTCAACAAATCTAAATTTTTACTCCTTGCGTTCTCTTCTATGTACTGGAAGCGATTGATAAATTTATCTATAGTATAATTTACTGCAAATTCAGGGTCTATGTCAAGTAGTCTAGCAACATTTACAGTAGAAAACACCAAATCTCCCACTTCTTCTAGTATTTTTGCCCTATTATCGTGTTTATATACATCTCTTACTTCTTGTAATTCTTCTAAAACTTTTTCCATTGCAGGTTCAACACTCTCCCAATCAAAACCTACTTTTGATGCCTTTTGCTGAACTTTTTCTGCTCTCATTAGACCTGGCAAATTTTTAGGAACATGTTTTAGTATATCAGTATAACTGCTAAAACCTTTTTCTTTTGTTTTAATATTTTCCCAACTTTCTAAAACCTGCTTAGTATTTTTGCTTTGTTTACTTTTAAAAATATGAGGATGTCTATTTATCATCTTATTTGTAACACCTTTAATTACATCATTTATATTAAAAAAGCCCTCTTCTTTTCCTATTTGCGAATGGAATACCACTTGAAGTAATACATCTCCGAGTTCCTCAATAATATTATCTTCGTCTTTTGCATCTATTGCCTCTAGTACCTCATATGATTCTTCAATAAGACATTTTTTCAAAGATTCATGAGTTTGTTCTTTGTCCCATGAACATCCATTCTCACCTCTTAATGTGTTTATAACTTTTAATAAATCATGAAAGTCTTTTGTGGCCTCTAGGTCTTTTGGTATATATATTGATGTTAAATAATCTATATCTTTTTGCCTATCTAATTCATATAAATTGATTTCCCTAATGCTTTCTAAGCCTTCGACGCCTGCTGCTCTAACAAATTTAATTTTCATATCATCTTTGTAATACTCAAGTAAAGCAAGTTTTACGTCCGTTGCTATAGAAACATTATAAACTTGAGTTATTAAAAGCCCTACTCTTTTATCAAGGATTTGATTTTCTATATCAAAAGCATCTATAATTTTTAATCCTTCTATAGGATCTAATTTTAAACTCTGAATTACAGCATCTATGAAACTTACTGCCGGCATAATTTTTATATCAATATTGTTTATACCACAAAGTTTTATTAAAATTTTGACAGATGTTTCAGCCACAAGAGGATGACCTGGAACTCCATAAATAATATCTCCATATTTTTCATGTTTTGAAATAAGATCTTCTGCAATAGATTTATACACATCATCGAAGTTATTATACTTTTCATACTTATTATCATAGGTTTCAAATTTGATACCTTTAGATTTCAAATAATCTACTGTTGGGTGTTTTTCTGTTCTTAAGTAAATTTTTTTATCTCCCTTAAGAATTTGAAGTGTTCCTATCGTTAGTGCTTCTACTGATCCTGGTCCAAGTCCCACCACTTTAATCATTAGCTTCTACTCCTTTTTTTTATTTTTGCCTCAAGAATTTCTTTTTAATTTCTTGATATTCAAATATTCTAAGAAGCAAAACAAATATTAAATAAATTACAATGCCTATTATTATGGATATTAAACAAGACAATCCTTTACTCATTGTATAATTATAAACAATAGCATTACTAAATACAACTGCAACTATCATTATCATAGCAGCAATAGCAGGTTTTATAAAAGCATCTACGAAATTGAATTTTATATTTAAACTTTTCTTTAATTCATGCATATTCAATAAACAACTTGTAACATATCCCAAAATAGTTCCTATAACTGCCCCATATATATTTACAGATGAAAGTGAAACTAACACATATGTTATAACAACCTTTACTATGCAACCTATTGCTAGATTATATACTGGTTTCATATAATTGCCTATGCTCTGAAGTATTGCAGTGCTTGTTTGGGTTAAAATAACAAAAGGTATACAAATCGATATATACTTAAGAATTTCATATCCTGCTGCATCTTTCATAAAAACTAAATTCATTATAGGATAAGCCATAAAAAACAAGCCTAGAGCCGATGGTAATGAAATAACATTAGACAATTTTACAGCCATATCTACCTTTTTAATTAGTTCGCGTCGTTTACCCAGAGAAAATGCTTCTGCAATTATTGGCACTAGAGACGCGCATAGTGCCACTGAAAGTGCTAAAGGTACATTCATTAAGGTAAATGCCTTTCCAGTCAATTGGCCATACATTACTGCAGATTGTAATTGTGAAAATCCCGCCTTTAAAAGCTGCTGTGGGACTAAAATAGAATCTATTAGCGACATAATAGTGCCCACTGCAGCTCCCATAGATATTGGTAATGCAGCCTTACCTAACTCCCCTAAAATATATTTATGTTTTAATGTTCTTCTTACTGTTTGTTCTTTTTTTACTTTAAAATAAGTTGAGACTAAATATATGCTTCCCATTATAGCCCCGACAAGCGTGCCTAAAGCTGCCCCTCCTGCAGCATACTCAATACCCCTTGGAAACAACAAATATGCAAACAGAACTCCAGCCACAACTCTTCCCACCTGTTCTATTACTTGTGATATAGCCGTTGGTCTAACATTCTGAAGTCCTTGGAAAAAGCCCCTAAAAGTACACATAATAGAAACAAAAATTGGTGCTACTGCAATAGCCAAAAAAGAGTAATATGATTTAGGATTCCATTTTAATATCGTTATAATGGGTTTCGCAAACAATACCATAAATGTAGTAAATGCAGCACCTAATACAATCATAAAAAGAAGTGTTTGTCTTAAAACCTGATGAACTCCTTCTCTATCATTTTTAGCGTTCATTTCTGCAATAAGTTTGGACATTGCTATTGGTACACCAGATGCTACTGCTACAAAAAACATATAGAGTGGGTATGACATCTGATAATATCCCATTCCCTCATCCTTTATAAGTGCCTGTATTGGTATTCTAAAAAATAGTCCTAAAAATCTTGCAAATAATCCTGCAAATCCAAGTATAATAGTTCCTTTTATTAATGAATGTTTCTTCATAATAACCTCCTTGTAATCACTTTCGTATATGTAATAATTACAGTCTCTGATTATAATTATTTGATTTAGGAGGTTATTATTACTTATATTTCAAAAAAAAGTATATATTACTGAAAAAGTGTTCCACTTCATTCAGTAATATATACTTTTTAGGTTCTAAACCTATTGTTCCATTTGTTTGCCTAGAAAAGAAGCTGCAGTTTCAGCTAGTTTTAATTCCAGGTTTCCGAATTTAATTTGTGGTTCTGTAGATATTATTAGCACTGCACCAATTGCATCTCCTTCAGTTATTATAGGAGCAATTACCTGCGCATTATATTTATTTTCTACTTCATCATCATATAAAGCTATGGTTTTCTCTGATCCTTCACCTAATACAATTGCTTTCCTATTTTCCATTGCTTTTTCGAGTTCTATACTAACTTTCTTATCAACGTACTCCTTCTTAGGACAACCGCTTACAGATATTATGTTGTCTTTATCGCATATGATTATTATGTTACCTATAGTTTGTTGTAATGATTCAGCATATTCTCTAGAAAATTCACTTAATTCTCCTATAGGTGAATATTTCTTTAATATAACTCCGCCTTCTCTATCAGTAAATATTTCTAATGGGTCTCCTTCTCGTATTCTTAAAGTTCTCCTTATTTCTTTAGGTATTACAACTCTTCCTAAATCATCTATTCTTCTTACTATTCCGG
This sequence comes from Clostridium psychrophilum, assembly GCF_018861705.1. GTDB lineage: Bacteria > Bacillota > Clostridia > Clostridiales > Clostridiaceae > Clostridium_AD > Clostridium_AD psychrophilum. The sequence continues at coordinate 16,918 of NZ_JAHLEC010000011.1, forward strand.
TTGCTTTCATTTAATTAATTCCTCCTCGTATAAAATCTTATATAATATACTAGCTCTATTATTATCTTTCAAAATTTGAAATTTTATGCACTTTTGTATATGTTTAATTTTTTTATACAAAAAAGGCCTATAATGCTTAAGTATACAATTTTTATTGCATATTTTTTATTATATGTAATAATATTACTTAATCGTTCTATTTCTAATCAAAAAATAAAGAATACCTTCATAATAAAGGTATTCTTTAACGTTATTAATATAAAATGCTATAGATTATTTGCGTATTTTACTATTTTAGCTTCTGTCTGCCATTTCTTCATAGCTGCAGTCCATAATTTAGTTTGTTCTGTTGTTATGAGTGTTTTTTCTATACTCGACTTAACAGTTGCAAATTTCTTTTCAGGAGTTGCTGTATTTTTGATAGATTTTATTATGTGCCATCCATATTGAGTTTTAACAGGCTGTGATATTGTGCCTTGTTTTACCTTTATAGCCGCTTTCATAAATGTTTTATCCATTTGAGCATCATTGTACTTTAAAGTTCCTAAATCTCCGCCTTTATCCTTTGTTGCGTCTGTGCCTTTCTCTTTCGCAAGTTTAGCAAAAGTTTCACCAGCATCTAAACGTTTCTTAATAGCTTTAGCTTCCGGTTCAGTTGCAACTAAAATATGAGCTACATGAATGCTGCCATCTGTAAATTCATTAGGATTAGCATTGTAGTATGCCTTTTCCTGTGCCTGTGTTACTTTTACATTTTTAGTAATATAACTTTGTACTATATTATATATAATACCTGGTTTTATTATTCTTTCCTTTAGTTGTGCTTCTGTAAGGCTAGCTTGTGCTAATGCCTCAGTAAACTTAGCATCCGTTCCTGAGCTGCTTTTTATTTGTGCTAGTTGATTGTTTACTTGTGCATTTAATTGAGCATCTGTAGGCATTAGTTTAAGTTCTACAGCTTTATAATCTGTAATTTTTTCTGTAATTAATTCTTCTAATACTTGTTGTTTTTGAGTTGTTATCTGAGACTTAGCCTCAGTATTGGTTTTATAGCTTGTTCCATACTGCGTTTCTAGTTGTTTATAAAAGCCTGCTAATTGTTCATCAACATCTCCTCTAGTTATTTTAGAACCAAAGACCTTTGCTACTGAACTATTCGCAATACCTTTGGGTGTTTTTTCAATCATATTACAGCCCATTAACGATGTAGCAAACATAGTTATTAAAGCCGCAGTAATTATTTTTTTTACGTTTTTCATTATATTTCCCCCATTCTATATGTAATATCGCCCCTTAAGTTATGCTACGATACCCATTGATTTTAACACAAATCTATTTGGTTTCGACAATACTTTTTATATAATTTACAATTTCTATGAGATTTTTCAGTACCTCTTCCTTATTCAAATTCTTAATTTTATATGCAAATGCTGGCTCCTTACCTAATTTAAATACAATATTCCTGTTGTATTTAGTAACCAAAGCCTTAACTAATTCTTTAGTTATTCTTTGACTTGTATCAAATTGTAATAATACTTCATTCTTTTCTTCTTTAATCTCTATTATTCCCACTTGTGATGATATACATCTAAGATAAGCAATATCCATAAGACTTGCAACACAAGTTGGTATATCTGAGAACCTATCTTCTATTTCTTCTTGTATATCTAACATGTCAACACGTGAATCAATAGCCGCAATTTTTTTGTAAATCTCAATTTTTTGCATTTCATCTTCAATGTATGTTCCAGGAATATATGCATCTATCTCTATTTCAACAGTTGTTTCAATAGGCTCGGTCTCTGCATCGCCTCTTATATGTTTTACTGTCTCCTCAAGCATCCTACAGTATAAATCATAACCAACTGCAGCCATATGACCGTGTTGAGCCCCGCCCATCATATTTCCAGCACCACGTATTTCAAGATCTCTCATTGCTATTTTAAAACCTGACCCTAATTCTGTGAAATCTTTAATTGCTTTAAGTCTTTTTTCAGCTACCTCAGTTAATACCTTATCTTTTTTATAAGTTAGGTAAGCATAAGCTATTCTATTTGATCTTCCTACTCTACCTCTTAATTGATATAGCTGAGATAGTCCCATTTTATCCGCTTCATAAATAATAATTGTATTTGTATTTTGGATATCTATACCGGTCTCAATAATTGTAGTGCACGTTAATATGTCATACTTATTCTCCATAAAATCTATCATAACAGATTCTAATTCTCTTTCAGTCATTTGCCCATGTGCAATGCATATTCTTGCTTCTGGAACTAATTTACCCATATATGCAGCCATATCTTTAATAGTTTCTACTCTATTGTAAACAAAAAAAACTTGACCATGTCTATTAATCTCCCTTAAAATAGCATCCCTTATTAATTGATCGTTAAACTCAACAACATAAGTTTGTATTGGATAACGCTCATCTGGTGGTGTTTCTATCACACTTATGTCTCGAACTCCAGTAAGCGACATATGGAGAGTTCTTGGAATAGGAGTAGCTGTAAGAGTAATTACATCTATATTCTTTCTTAGGCTCTTTATTTTTTCTTTATGAGTCACTCCAAAACGTTGTTCCTCATCTATAATTAATACTCCTAAATCTTTAAATTTTACATCGCTCTGAATTATTCTGTGTGTTCCTATTAATATATCTACATTTCCCTCTTTTGTAGCTTTAATTACAAGTTTCTGCTGAGCAGGTGATCTAAACCTACTTACCATTTCTACTTTCACAGGAAAATCAGAAAATCTTTTTGTAAGATTTTTATAATGTTGCTCCGCAAGTATAGTCGTTGGAACTAAGAATGCTACTTGTTTACCATCCATAACTGCTTTAAAAGCCGCTCTAACAGCTACTTCTGTTTTGCCATATCCAACGTCTCCACATATTAACCTATCCATAGGTTTATCCGATTCCATATCTTTTTTAATTTCTTCAATTGCTATCAATTGATCTGGAGTTTCATCAAAAGGGAATTCTTCTTCAAATTGTTTTTGCCATACAGTATCCTTGCTATATTTGTGTCCCTTAAGTGTAGCTCTTGTAGCATAAAGCTTTACCAAATCCTCTGCAATATCTGCAATTGAGTTTTTAACTTTATTTTTAGCCTTTACCCATTCTGCCCCACCTAATTTGCTAATTTTTGGTGCTTTCCCTTCACTTCCAATATATTTTTGTACTAAGTCTAATTGCTCTACTGGAACATAAAGGGTATCTCCAGAATTATAACTCAGCTGCAAATAATCTCTTTTATGTCCACGAACCTCTAATTGCTTAATTCCTTTGTATACACCTATTCCATGATTTACATGAACAACATAGTCCCCCAATTTAAGTTCTGTAAAACTTTTAATTTTACTTACTCCCTTTTTGTTGGCCTTTCTTGTTGTTTTTCTTTTTGATCCACCAAAAACCTCTTTATCAGATATAACACATAACTTTAGCTCTGGATACTCAAATCCTTTTAATTGATTACCAAATGTTACAACTACTTCACCAAACTCAATTTGAGAAATGCTGTCTTTATATACACTTTCTATTCCCCTATCTCTAAGAGTTGCTATTAGTCTTTCTCCCCTAGTTCTTGTTCCAGATAAAATTACAATCTTATATCCTTTACTTTTTTTATCCAATATATCATCAATGAGCATATCTAATTGGCCATGATAATTATAAATAGTAATTTGAGAAAAAGAGACTATAGCCTTTGGCTTAAGTAATTTTGTAGTTTTAGCAATAGCATTTATTGTAATAACTTCTCTGCTTTCTAAATTCTCACAGATGTTTTCCTTATTAAATAAAACATCTGCTTGCCTTGGAAGTATACTTCCTCTTTTTAAAAATGTTTCATAATTTTCTTCAAACTCAAGATATACACTATCTAATTTTCCTTGACATCTTTGAGCATCATCTACTATTATAAGTGACCCTTTCATGTAATCTAAAAAAGTCGATGTTTTATCATAAAAATAAGGCATATAACTATCAATATCCTTGAATCCACCAGTTTCTTTAAGTGATTCTAAATTGGCATTTACTAAAGATTTTATCCTGTCTATAATTTCCTTGTCCTTTTTTTTACTAAAATTACCTAATACTTTATCCAAATCTTCTTTTATTTCGTTATATCCTTTTTCTCTACTATCATGAGTCAGTATTATCTCTTTTGCCGGGAATATATTTATTACAGATACCTTATCAATGCTCCTTTGAGTTTCACTATTAAAAGTCCTAATAGAATCTATTTCATCATCATAGAGTTCTATCCTAAATGGCAGAGCCGATACAGGAGGGTAAACATCTATGATTCCACCTCTTATAGAAAATTGGCCCTTAGTTTCTACTCTATCTGCTCTTTCATACCCACATTGAATTAATTTTTCTGAAAAAGAATTAAAATTCAAGGTACTTCCTACAGACAATTTAAAAATATATTGTTTTAATAAATCTACTGGAATATATGTAGCAGCTATTGCCTCAATACATGTGATTATTATCTTTTTGTCACTTTCCATAATCTTCTTCATTACTTTAAGTCTTTCCCATCTTAAATCCCCAGATACGGCATCCGCATTATAAAATCCCATTTCTTTAGTTGGAAAATAATAAACTTTATTTACATAAAATGATAGGTCATCATAAATATTTTTAGCCTCTACATCACTATGTGTTAATATCAATATAGATTTATCTACTTGTTCGTAAACCCCGTTCACTAAATAATTTTTTGCTGATTCTGAAAGACCATATATCCCAATTGGGTATGTTTTTTTCTCTACATTTGCTAAAATCTCTTTAAATTGATTGCTCTCTTCCAAAGGCTTCATAAGCCCGCTTAGTCTCATGTTAACACCTCTCACTTACTGCATGAATATATAAATAATGTTTTAATAACTAATTTAATTAGCATTAAATCCATTAAATTGGTTCATTGCATCCGTATATCCTTTTTCAATTATTGTTTGAGTAGCTTTTATGCTAGCTTCAAAAGTTTTTTCCATGATTACTCGTTGTTCTTTGGAAAAATGTCCTAAAACATAAGATATTAGCTCTCTCTGTGGCTTTCCTGTTCCTACTTTTATTCTTGTAAATACATCCGATGACATACACTCAATAATGCTTTTTATACCATTGTGTCCACCGGCACTACCTTTGCTCCTTATTCTTAATTTACCTGCATCCAAACTAATATCATCATATATTATGATGATATTTTCATTAGGAATTTTATAAAAAGAAGATGCCTCGCGTACACTTTCTCCACTTAAGTTCATATATGTACTAGGTTTTAAAAGAATGATTTTTTCAGATGCTACATTAATTTGTGCACACATTCCTTTAAATTTTGTCCTATTAATTGAAACATTATACTTCTTCGCCATTAAATCAACTACATCAAACCCTACATTATGTCTTGTATGTTTATACTCTTCTCCTGGGTTTCCCAGTCCAACTACCAAATACATTACTACCCCCATACACAATCATGCTAAAACAATGCTTCTATAGCATAATCATTATTTCATTTTTACATATATAATATTATACCAAAACAATATTTTAATCCACAACTTTACATATATATTACCATATATTCTATATTTTTAATATAATCTCAAAAATAACTAGTTATTATGCTAGTTATTTTTATATGACTATCTGTAATTATATAATAATTTTTTAATATTAATTAAAATATCTTTAATCTACTTTCAATTCAGAAAGAACTATACTAATGTTTTTAATTTTACCATTTCTCCATAGTTTGCAAGATAAACGATCAGACACTTTAAACTTTTCCAAAACATTATTTAAATCTTCCATGTTTTTGACAGTTGCATCTCCAATTTGACTTATAACGTCATTTGGAACAACTCCAGCTGCATCTGCCCCACTATTACTTACAACTTCTTGCACTAAGATTCCTTGCTTAACATCATTACCACTTGAATTTAAAGGTACCCCATAAATTCCTATAACTGGTCTAGAAACCTTACCCTTAGTCATAAGACTCTTAATAATCTCTTTGACTTTATTCGAATTAATAGCAAACCCAACTCCATAAGTTTCACTCGCTGAACTAATCTTCAAACTATTTATTCCAATAACTTCTCCATTGACATTGCATAATGCACCGCCACTATTTTCTTTATTTATAGTTGCATCTGTTTGTATTATTTTGTATATCGTTTGTTCACCTGTTTTTTTATCAACTATATTAACTTTTCTATCTAGTGTACTTATAATACCCGCAGTAACCATTCCTGAAAACTGTTCTCCTAATGGATTACCAACAGCAATAGCTACATCACCGACGTTAACCTTTGATGAATCAGCAAAGGTTGCTATAGGAAGATTACTAGCATCAACTTTTATAACTGCCAAATCTGATATAGGATCTTCACCTACAACTGTTGCATTTAAGACTTTATCATTGCTCAATTTTACTTTTATTTGAGATGTACCTTCAATAGCATGATAATTAGTAATGATATAACCATCACTTTTAAATATGATTCCTGATCCGCTTTCTTCCGGTGTATCCCACATTTCTTTATCTTTATTGCTAATTCCAACTACTATCGGTGCTACTTTTTCAGAAACCTGCGTTATACTATTACTGTATATGTTTTTAGTAGTATTATCTCCCAAACTATTCTTACTTGCATTTTCAGTAATGTTTTTTGATACTTTATCTTTATTGATTATATATTGTGCTGTGATTCCTCCGGAGAGAGCTGCAATTAGTATAAAACTAAGCACTTTCAAAAAAACTTTAAAATAATTTTTTCTATTGTTTTTTCTAAATTTAATTTCACCAAATATATCCTTATCACGATCTGCATTCTTCCACATAGCATCTCTTATTTCTTCATAAGATTCATAGTTATCCTTATCGTTCACAATATCACCCCCCTAAATGTTATAACTATATTATGGAAGTTTTTAAAACTCTTATTACAAACCGTGATACTTTAGTTTCATAGTAAATTATTTTACTTTCATTAATGTAAAAATAAAGGTCACACCATTGTCCTTATTTTCAACCCATATATCTTCCTGTAATTGAGTTATTATATTTCTCACTATAGATAATCCAAGTCCAGTACTATCTTTTATCGTTCTAGCCTTATCCGCTTTATAAAACCTATCCCAAATATGTAATAAATCATCCTCATCTATTCGTGGACCATTATTAAACACTGATATATAGGCTTTTCTTCCCTTAACTTTAGAACTGATTTTTATTTTTCCACCTTCGTTAACATATTTTATTGCATTGTCCAATAAATTTGTAATTACTTGAACTAACCTGTCCTTGTCTCCTGCTACAATTAAATTTTCTTTATCAAAGCATACATCAACAGATACCTTTTTTGCCTTAATCTTTGTTTCATTTTTTATAACTGTAAGTCTAATAATTTCATTAATATCAACTTCTTTAATTTTTAAACTAAACTCACCAGCTTCAATTGCTGACATATCTAACAAATCATTTACAAGCCTTGTTAGTCTTTGAATTTCTTCATAGGCAATAGATAAATAATATTTTTCCTTTTCCTTGGGAATTACTCCATCTAATATTCCACTAATAAACCCCTTAATTGATGTTATTGGTGATCTTATCTCATGTGACACATTTGATATAAAATCGCGTCTATTTTTTTCGTTTTTTTCTACCGCATCAGCCATATTGTTAAAGGTTTGAGCAAGTTCACCGATTTCATCATTAGATTTTAAATAAACTCTTTTATCTACATCACCATTAGATATTTTTCTAGCTACATAATTAATTTCTGCTAAAGGCTTTATAATTATTTTTTGCGAGAAATAATAAATAACTATGCAAGAAAATAATATTGCAAAAACCGCTGATATCCAAATTATCTCATACACACGTTTTAATGATGCGCTTAGTTCTTCAATTGAATTGTATAATATTATAGACCCCTTAAATACACCAGCATTATTTCTTATAGGTGTTCCAAATACTCTAACTGTTTTATCAAATATTCCAGCATAAGGCCCCGTAATCTCAAATGTATGTCCAATCCTAAGTTGTGCAAGTTCATTAGCAAAAACTTGTTTTCCCATAAATTCCTTATGCTCTTTATTAGATACAGCATAAACATAACCATAACTATCAGTAAGCCAAATATCGGACTTTATGTACTCAGCAATTACTGTTATCATATTGTTTACTTCTTCAGACGTGGCATCCCCTGTCGTATATTTTATAGCAAGGCCTTGTATTATATATGACTTGTCTAAAAACTGTTGCTTTCTTTCCTGGAAAAAATAATTTTGAAACCAGTAAGACAAAAATGAAGCAATAATTATTAAACTAATTGAAATTATAATAGTATAGGTGGCTAGCATTTTAAAAAACAAGCCCTTTTTTACCATCTATTTCACCTCAAATTTATATCCTACTCCCCAAACAGTCTCAATCTGCCAATTTGGTCCTCCCTGAAGTTTTTCTCTTACCCTTTTAACATGAACGTCCACCGTTCTAGAATCTCCAGGGTAATCATATCCCCAAACCTCACATAGCAATTGTTGCCTAGTAAAAACTCTATTCTTGTTAAGTGCTAAATAATGTACTAATTCAAATTCTTTCGGTGGCATTTTTACCTCTTTCCCTTTATATGTAACATTGTAAGAGTTAATATCAATTTCTAAATCTTCAAAATTTAAAACTTCTTTGCCACCATTATCTAAGTTATAACGTCTAAGTACAGCTTTTACTCTCGCAATAATTTCTTTTGGTTCAAAAGGCTTCACTACATAATCATCAGCTCCAAGTTCGAGTCCTAATACCTTATCGAAAGTTTCTCCTTTTGCAGTAAGCATAATAACAGGTGTTTCATGTTCTTTCCTTATCCATTTTAAAACATCTATGCCATCAATATAAGGTAACATTATATCTAAAAGCACTAAATCTGGTTTATAACTTAAAAAAGCTTCCTGTGCAGCTCTACCATCGTGTACTACTTTTGTAGCATACCCTGAACTCTCAAGATACATTTTAATTACCTCAGCAATATTTTTATCATCATCAACTATCAATATTTTTCCTATTGTTCCTTCCATATCAGTACCTCCCAATTATTCTGTATTTTTTTATTTCATGTTTTTTTAGTAATATACGTTAAAATATGCTTGTCAACATACTAATTATTTATTAAATCATCTCCTGCGGAGCTGTAGTATAACGACTTCAGAAGGAGATTTAAACTCCCACTGAAGTTTTATTTTGCTAGGATAGTTAACTCCCACTTATAGAAGTGGGAAACTTTCCTTCTGAAATGTCGTTAAATATAATATATAAATAATTTACCTTATAACTAATTTATCATACTTTAATGTTAACTGATTAGTTTTTTTTAAAATGTTACAAATTATTCACCGCTTCAGGTAAATAATTTATTATTTTACTTGCTTATATATAGTATAGTCATTTTTTGATATTATATAAATAATATTAAACATATAATTCTAATCAAATTACTAATATACTATAAAAAAATAGTGATACTCAATTATAAAAAATTGAGTATCACTATTACAAAATATATATTTATATATTATTTTCATCCTCAAACAATTTACTTACTGATACATCCTCATATATTCTTTTTATAGCTTCTGCCAAAATTGGTGCTACAGATAATGTAGTAAATTTTGAGCATTGTTTGTTTTCTGGAATGTCAATTGTATTGAGTATTATTAATTCTTTTATTACCGAATCATTTATTCTTTGAATAGCAGGGCCAGACAATACGCCATGACTACAACAAGCATAAACTTCCTTTGCTCCTAGTTTAACTAAAGCATTAGCTCCATTAGTTATTGTACCTGCAGTATCTATCATATCATCCATCATTATAACTGTTTTATCCTTAATGTCACCTATAACATTCATAATCTCTGCAACATTAGCTTTCGGTCTTCTCTTATCAATTATAGCAATAGACGCATGTAATTTATCCGCAAACTTTCTTGATCTAGCAACACTTCCAAGATCTGGTGCAACCACAACTACATCATCTCTATCCTTATACCCTTTTTTAATATAATATTTCGCAAGTATTGGTGTTCCAGTCATATTATCAACAGGTATATTAAAATATCCTTGTATTTGAGCTGCATGTAAATCCATAGTAAGTACTCTATCAGCACCCGCAGTTGTTATAATATCTGCAACAAGTTTCGCTGTGATTGGGTCTCTAGCTTTTGCTTTTCTATCCTGTCTTGCATATCCATAGTATGGAATAACAGCTGTTATTCTTCCTGCTGAAGCCCTCTTAAATGCATCGATCATAATAAGTAATTCCATCAAATTATCATTTACTGGAGCATTAGTTGATTGAACAACAAATACATCTGCTCCTCTAACAGTTTCGTGAATATTAACAGATATTTCTCCATCACTAAAAGTTGTTACTTCTGAATCTCCTAATGGTACTCCAAGAATATCCGCTATATCTGAAGCCAATTTAGGATTCGAGTTACCTGTGAAAATCTTAATATTTTTACCATGGCTTATCATCTGCAGTCCTGATTTTTAAAATTATAATAAATTTTCACTCTATCCACTAAATAGAATGGCAGTCCTAAATATTCTACTGCAAAAATCAGTTTCACACCTCCCTTTATAATTTACTTATTAATTGTTATGCTTTATTTGCTATGTCCTGATCTCACAACCCAATTTTTAATATTTTTCTGCCTAGCTCTAGCTATTGCCAAGTCATTTTTTGGCACTTCATTTGTAATTGTAGATCCAGCAGCCGTATATGCATTATCGTTAACTGTTACAGGTGCTACTAAATTAGTATTACAACCTATAAAAACATTATTTCCTATAATAGTTTTATATTTTGATATTCCATCATAATTTACAACTACAGTTCCGCAACCGAAATTGCATCCACTTCCAACCTGTGCATCACCAATATAAGTAAGATGTGATACCTTTGTATTATCCCCAATAGTTGATTTTTTAATTTCAACAAAATCGCCTATTCTAGCATGTTTCCCAATACTGCTTTCTGGTCTAATATAAGCATATGGTCCTACTGTAGTTTTCTCGCCAATTTGGCTTTCAATTACTACAGAACTTTGAATTACGATGCCTTTCTCAAGTATACTATCCTCTATTCTATTATTTGGATAAAGAACACATTCTTCTTTAATTATAGTTTTACCTTGAAGTACATTGCCTGGATATATAACAGTGTCTTTCCCTATTATAACCTCAGAATCAATATATGTATTATTGGGGTCCATTAATGTAACTCCATTTTCCATATGCTTTCTGTTTATTCTTCTTCTCATTATAGCCTCTGCATCTGCAAGTTCTATTTTAGAATTAACAGCGGTAATTTCTTCAATTGGTGCATTAAAAGCCCCAACCTTAGCTCCTTGATTTTCTAATATCCCTATAACATCTGTTAAATAGTATTCCTTTTGAGCATTATTATTATTTAATTTATCTAAACTATTAAGTAATTCTTCTATATCAAAACAATACATTCCTGAATTTATTTCTTTAACTAATACTTCACTTTCATTACAGTCTTTGAATTCAACTATCTTTTTAACGTCACCATTATCACTTCTAATTATTCTACCATATTTCGCAGGGTTATCCATCTTCGAAGTTAATATCGTAGCTTTAAAATTACCTTTTTCATGATAATTTAATAGCGCACTAACAGTAGCCTCAGTAATTAGTGGACCATCTCCAACAAATATTGCTACTGTGCCTTTATTGTTACCTAAAAATTCTTTAGCACACATTACTGCATGTCCTGTCCCTAATTGTTCTTTTTGAACAGAATAGCTAATATTTTTACTTTCTGTTCCTTTTTTAACTTCTGCGGCTCCTTTTCCAATTACTACATCAACCATTTCAATATCTGCGTTTTTCATAACGTCGATAACATGATTTATCATTTCTTTGCCACAGACCTTATGCATAACCTTAGGAATATTTGATTTCATCCTTTTTCCTTCACCTGCAGCTAAAATTATAGCGCATTTATACAAATAAAACACCTCTTTATACAAATATTCGACATATTTACGTATTATTTTTAGTATATATCTTATTTTAAAATACTTCTCATAATATATATTATATTTTATATTATATTTAATTGCAACCAACCTTCGGCATTTTTCGTTATTTTTTTCAAAAAAAATAAAGGGGTTATCCCCTTTTATTTATATTACTACTTTTGCTGCAACCTTTACTGCTGGTTCTTCGCCTTTTACTTTTTCATATTCTTCCAAAATAGCCGTTTGAATCTTCTGTCTTGTTTGAGTATTTATTGGATGTGCTATGTCTTTAAACTCCCCATCTGGGGTTTTTCTACTTGGCATAGCAATAAAAAGACCACTTTGTCCTTCTATAACTTTAATATCATGAACAACAAATTCATTGTCAAAAGTTATTGATACAATCGCTTTCATTTTACCATCTGTAGATATCTTTCTAATTCTAACATCTGTAATATCCATACAATACACCTCCAAATTGCGTTATATTTATACTATTTCTATATAACTTGGAATTTTCCTTCTAAAATTGCAAATAAATATTAATTTTTTAGAATATTACATTTTTTCAAAAAAATTTGATGGGGTTAATTCAGCCTTGCCTTCATCGTTTATTCCCTTGAATAAAACAATTGACATATACTCTTCTATTAATTTATGTCTAGTTTCTATATCATTTACAAGCACTCCAATCCCTAACAATTCACTTTCAAATTCCTTAAGCAAATTTATTATACCTGTTGCAGTTCCTCCAGCTTTCATAAAATCATCTATAAAAATGCACTTGCTTCCTTTTTTTATAGATTTCCTTGAAAGTGACATAGTCTGAATCCTGTTGCTTGAACCAGATACATAGTTTATGCTAACTGTACTGCCTTCGGTAACCTTAGGATCCCTTCTTACAATAACTAATTGAACTCCAAGCATTTTAGCTACTTCATACGCAAGTGGTATCCCTTTAGTCTCAACTGTTACTACATAATCTATATCTAATTCATTAAAAACAGATGCAAGAATTACTCCTGCTTTATGTACTATTTCTGGATTATACATAATATCAGTCATATAAATAAAATTTCCTGGTATTACTCTATCCCCTTGTACTAAAACCTTACATAATTCTTCTGCAAATATCTTACTTTCCTGATTTGAAACTCCACAAATATATTTTACTCCACCAGCTGCCCCTGCGACTGTTTCTACTCTTCCCATAGATAAATCACTAAGAGTTTCACGAACGATAACAATATCTTCGCTAATTGTAGATTTAGCTGCATTAAATAGCTCTGTGAATATTTTCAAGTTAATTGTCTTATTAGGATTTTCCGTTAATATTTTAGTTATACCTGTAACTCTTTGATTTCTACTATACTTATTCATAATATATCACCCATATTTTTATTTTACGAATTTTAACTAGTAAAATTCATAATATCATTCGTATTTTAATTGTAAATCTTTTTTATATTTATTACAATCCTTATATAAATAATAAAAGGTTTCATTTATTTTTTTGTAAACATTTTTTAATTTGTTTTAGATCTATAATTAGATAAGTAATACATTAAAAACTATTATTCTATAATGTGTATATTTTTCTATGTAAATATGTATATAATTAATAAGTACATATGTACAATTATTTGTTATAATCAATACTAATACAATTTGCATATACTAAATAATCATAATTACTTTTAAGGAGTTGATATAATGTCTTTTGATTTTATAAAAGATAAAAACAAAAAAATACATTTCATAGGAATTGGCGGAATAAGCATGAGCGGTCTTGCTGAAATACTTATGAAAAATGGCTACACAGTTTCTGGGTCAGATATGAAATCATCACATATAACGAATAAACTTAAAGAAGATGGTGCTTCTATTTATATAGGCCATAATGGCGATAACATAAAAGATGTTGATTTAGTTGTATACACCGCTGCAATTCCTCTTAACAATCCCGAAATCATTAAAGCAAAAAATCTAAATATCCCATTAATGGATAGGGCTGAATTTTTAGGCAGCATAATGAAAGGTCATAAATACAATGTTGCAGTATCCGGTACTCATGGTAAAACTACAGCAACTTCAATGATTGCTAATATTATTTTAAATGAGGATGTTGACCCTACAATTCTAATAGGTGGAGAATTGGATGCTATTGGAGGTAATGTTTTAGCTGGGCATAGTGATTATTTCATTACAGAGGCTTGTGAATATAAAGCTTCATTTTTAAAGTTTTTTCCTTATATAGCTACAATTACAAATATTGATGCAGATCATCTTGATTTCTATAAGGATATAAATGATATTAAGGATACCTTTGTAAAATTTATTAATCTTATTCCTAAAGAAGGTTACTTAGTTGCTAATGTGGAAGATGAGAATGTTGAGACTGTTCTTAATAACCATGATTATAAATGCACCATACTTACTTATGGATTAAATAAAGGAATTCTTAGGGCAAAAAACATTAGCTACAATGAATTAGGTTGTGCTACATTTGATGTATATAAAGACGACCAAATGTTGTTTAAAATAAATCTTAATGTACCCGGTCAGCATAATGTTCTTAATGCTCTTGCAAGTATCGGTTGCTCATTAATTCTCAAATTTTCAAAAAGTTCAATTGTTAATGGTCTCTCTAATTTTAAGGGTACACATAGACGATTTGAATTAAAAGGAATTAAAGATGGAGTAACCGTTATTGATGATTATGCTCACCATCCTACTGAAATTAAAGCAACATTAAGTGCTGCTAAAAATTATCCTCATAAAAAGATTTTTTGTGTTTTTCAACCACACACCTATTCAAGAACCTTAAGTCTATTTGAAGATTTTTCAAATGCTTTTTTTAATATGGATAATTTAGTACTTGCAGATATTTATGCCGCTAGAGAAAAAGATACCGGTGTAATAAGTTCAAATATGCTTGGCGATAGAATTAGAGAAAAAAATGTTAAATGTGTAAATATTCACGATTTTAATGAAATTGTTGATTATCTTAAACACAATCTAAAAGAAGGAGACATGCTTCTTACTATGGGTGCAGGAGACATCTTTAAAGTTGGAGAAATGTTTTTAAAATAACTTGTAAAAATAATCATGGACTAAAAAGCCCATGATTATTTTTTTAACTGCCTTCCTCATCATGCAACCTCATGTCCACAAAAAATTCTTTATTACTTATCTCTATATATGTTTTACTATAATCCATTTCAAAATTTGCTATAGATGATTGATTACCGCTATCACTTAAGAAATGTATAGTGCATACATTATTATTTTCCATAGTACATAATCTAATAAGTATATTTTTCACAGTTATAAATTGTATTCTAGAGTTTAAGCATTTAGAAAGTTTATTAATATATAAATTTACACATCTATATTCTATTGGGATTAACAAATCAACATTACATTCATCCTTTTGTTTTTCGTTTATTTCAAAATCACTTATTATTTTCAAATTACTTTTTTTATATACCATATGTCACCTCAAAATGTATTTAATATCTTTAAACATTTCAAATACCATTATAAAATTGCATATTACAATTATTTTCTAACATTATACTACTAATTATATATCTTTCAACAGTTTAGTAAAATACCTTTTTCACACTACTTTGTGTAAAAACATCAATCTTTGGTAACACTAAACTTGAAAATACAATTTGGAGGTATATAAAATGAAAAATTTTCTAATTTCGGCTATAGTGGATATAGTAATAATTTTTGCTTCTTATTTTTTATTTAAAAATATTGTAAGTGGACCAACACGTCATAGAATATACGAGAAATTTATGAGTTCCTTTGCAAAGTTTGTAATTATAATTTTTGTAGCTAGTGTATTAATCACTTCCATAACTGCTTTAATTTTATATAAAACACAATATATAGTATATATTAACATATTAGCTCCTGCCTTAGTGTCTATACTAGTAGGTTTTGTTATGTCTACAGTACCAACTAGAGGTTTTGGAGATAAGGAAAAAGATGCTAACAAATAAATTAAATTAATTTTTAAAAAATATTTCTCAGCGGTATTGACAATCTCTCATTTGTTTTGTATAATAATACTTGTGTTTAACAAATGAAATTTTCAATATATAATTTATGTGTTTATTATTTAAGATAAATCATTGTGAATTAGTTGACATTTACTAATTTGTTTTGTATAATAGATATTGTCTTCGGGGTGTAGCGCAGCTGGGAGCGCGCGTGGTTTGGGACCATGAGGTCGCAGGTTCAATCCCTGTCACCCCGACCAAAAAAGAGTTGTCATATAAATGATAACTCTTTTTTATTGCAATTTTTTATTCTATGTGTTGTATAAAATTATACATTTTTGACAAAATAAATAGTAACTACCTTTTTATTGTTTTTACATATATTGCAATAAAATCATTAAATAGTTAATAACAGCTAGGAGTGATTATTTTGAATAAAATGTATAATGAAATTTTTAAGACCCTACTCAAATCTTATTATGAAGATAATTTTGAAATCAAAGTACAAGAATTATTATCTAAAGATAATATCAACAAAAATGAATTAAGTACTATAATTTCTTCCCTTTGTGGTGTTGACGTAGACTTTTCTAATAATTACTTAGATGATTTAAATAAGGCTATTTTTTCTTATGAAAACAGCTATAAGATTGTAGATAGGGTTAAAGATTGTACTATGGATTGTGCAGATAAAAATGGTGAAACTCTATGTCAAGCATCTTGCCCTTTTGATGCCATCCTAATAGATAATAAAAAAAATACTACCTATATTGATAATGACAAATGTACAGACTGTGGATTTTGCGTTGAGGCGTGCCCGAGTGGTGCTTTAATGGATAAAATTGAGTTTATTCCACTTGCAAAATTGTTAAAAGGTAACTCCAAAGTAATAGCAACTGTTGCTCCAGCGATTATGGGTCAATTTGGAGAAAATGTTAATGTGGATCAGCTTAGAGCTGCTTTTAAAAAAATTGGGTTTACTGATATGATTGAAGTAGCATTTTTTGCAGATATGCTTACAATAAAAGAAGCAGTAGAATTTGATGAACACGTAAAAACAAAAGATGATTTAATGCTTACTTCCTGTTGTTGTCCTATGTGGGTTGCAATGGTAAAAAAATCATATAACAATCTAATTAAATATGTATCCCCTTCTGTTTCTCCTATGGTTGCCTCAGGTAGAGTTTTAAAGAAATTAGACCCTACTTGCAAAGTAGTATTTGTAGGTCCTTGTATTGCAAAAAAAGGTGAAGCTAAACAAAAAGATCTTTTAGGTGATATTGATTATGTGCTTACCTTCACAGAGCTAAAGGATATTTTTGATACATTGGGCGTTCATCCAGAAAAGCTTGATGAAGATGTATCAACTGAATATGCCTCTCGTGGTGGTAGACTTTATGCACGAACAGGTGGAGTGTCTATAGCTATAGGTGAAATAATAGAAAAATTATATCCTGAAAAATATAATTTATTAAATGCCATTCAAGGAAATGGTGTAAAAGAATGCAAAACCTTACTTACTAAAGCACAAGCTGGAGAAGTTAATGCAAATTTCATTGAAGGCATGGGTTGTGTTGGTGGTTGTGTTGGTGGACCTAAGGGCTTAATAGATGCAATTTCTGGAAAACGTATGGTCGATGATTTTGCCGAGGACTCCAAAATAAAAACGTCTATTGACAGTGATTGTATGGATAAAATTTTAAATAAGATTGGTATTAATTCTTTGAATGACTTTAAAGATAAAAATAAAACTATGATTTTCGGGAGAAAATTCTAGATATAACTATACACTGGAATATGATACAATACTTAATAATTAAGTTAATTTATTTTTCACGCCTAAGGGAGGCTTTTATGAAAGCATTAATTGAATATATAAGTCATAGAGATATTAATATACTCAGGATTATAAATAATTCTTGGAAGTGTAAGTTTTTAGATTTTGTAATGCCATCTATGACCTACTTAGGCTCTTTCACTTTTATGTTTATATTTTGCACTATTACCTTTTTATTTCATAACACTATACTTCATAACATGGCTATAGAAGCTATGATTTCCATAACAATTAGTACTGGTATAGGTAAAATCCTTAAAGTAACTGTTACTAGATTAAGACCTTTTATAAAAATTCCAAACTTGAATATACGAAAAATTGGTATTGACAAGTATTCATTTCCATCAGGTCATACTACTGGTGCATTTTCATTAGCTGTAATAATAGCCTTATATTTTCCTATTTTCGGGTTTATAACTATACCTTTAGCAATATGTGTAGGTATTTCCAGAATTTATATAGGGGTTCATTATCCTACAGATGTTATTATGGGAATTTTCATTGGAAGTTTATGTTCTTTTCTTACTTATAAGCTTTTTTAGAACATCTCAATATTGCTAATTGGGAATATATTATAATTAAACAAGAGGTGATTAAATGTTAAAAGATATTAAAGCTGTGATTTTTGATTTGGATGGTACACTTATTGACTCTATGTGGGTTTGGAACACAATAGATAAAAATTATTTTTCAAACAGAAATATGGATTTACCTAAAAATTTAAAAAATCAAATACAGCATCTTAGCTTTGATGAAACCGCAGCTTATTTCAAAAATAATTTTGGTATATTAGATACACTTGAAGAAATTAAAAATGAATGGAACAATTATGCCTATGTTGAATATCTTAATAATGTAAAGCTAAAACCAGGAGTAATAGAATTTTTGTCTTTACTTAAAAAATCACATATAAAAATTGGACTCGCTACAAGCAATAGTAAGTCTCTGTTAGAAGTTGTACTTCATGCTAATGGTATCTATCATTATTTTGACTCTATAACACTTACTGATGAAGTCTCTCGCGGGAAAACTTTTCCTGATGTATATTTACTTGCTGCTAAAAAGTTAGGTGTAAGCCCAACTGACTGTATCGTATTTGAAGATATACTTCCTGCAATTAAAGGCGCAAAAGCTGCTGGTATGAAGGTAATCGGTGTTTATGATGATTCCTCTAAAGAACAAGAGGAAGAAATAATTGATTATGCAGATATGTATATAACAGAATATAATGAATTAATACCTGCTATATAAAGCTCATGTTTATACATGAGTTTTTTATATGAATATTTTTTTTACTATAGAATACTATATAGTAATATGTAATATTATTATATAGTTATAGCCTTTTTGTTTATATCATATAATTTGTATTAAAAAGTAATCTACAAGGAGAGATACTATTGCTTATTCTTCTATTTTCAATTTTTTTAATATGTTTTGGTGTCTATTATTATATAATAGATCAAAAATTGTCAACTCAAAAAACTCAGTTAAGGATACTTTCTAGGCAAAATAGAGAATTCAAATTAAAAATTGAAAGTTCGCATAGCACTCAGGGCCCTATAATTATTAAATACAGACCGCCCCTTTTTAAAACAGGGACTACAAAAGAAAGTTGTAGTTTATATCTAAGCCCTATAGAAAGCTCACCTGTTCTATCTACAATAGTCAAAGGAACTTCCATAGGGATTCAAGACAGTGCTGAAATTTTTAATGTTTCATGGTATGAAATTTCACTAAACTCTCAAAATAACATTAACAACAAAGGTTGGATAAAAAAAGAAGTTGTAGTTACCGTAGATGATGTTGATCACAACCAAGATGGAGCGTCTATTTAAAAAAGAAGGCATATATTTAAAAAATATATGCCTTCTAAAATTATAAATTTTATATTATCTTATTTATGCTTCTTTTTATCATTTTTTGTTGTTTGATTGTTTTCTTTTTTTTCCTTTTCTTGTTGACTTCCACAAGAGTGGTCTTCTTTTTCTCCCATAATGTTTATACCTCCTATAATTATAATTTAATATCCTTTACCTTTAATATTTTGTCCATGATATAAATTATAATGCTACAAAGTTATAGAAAATTTCATTTAAACCATAAAAAATTTAGCCATTCAACTATTTTCTAAAAACTAACGAGACCATTTCTATTTATATTATAATCTACTGTTTATTTCAATTACCCTGTTTCCATCCTTAATTATGTTATAATTTACAAATAAGACTAACGATTTTGTTAGAACTAAAGGAGTTTAATATGAGAATAATATCTGAAAACAACCTATGTATAAATAGACCATATATAAATTTAAAGAAACTGCCACTAAAAAGTTCATTGAGGGTTGGTGAAATTACTGGATCTGGTTTTAAAAGTACTTATATAATAAATCAACATACACAAAGCCTATCTACTAATGAAAATTACATTCTACAATCTAATAAAGGAATTGAGAAACTAACCCTTGATACTCAGCTGCTTGATGAACTCTTATTAGTTGAAGTCAATTATTCATCTAAAAATAGTAATAAATCTTCCAAATTCAAGGTTTACCTTGTTTTAGATAATATAAAATATGCTTTACCATTTACTCCATTTCAAGATGTTTATGATAGCTGTATGAATATCTTAGCTAGAGAACTTCATGGCAAAGAAGAATTAGCTTACATAAAAAAAAGTTTTAACAATTTAGAAAATGATGAAATTTCAGTAGATACAAATTTAAATTTAGAAAGATTACAAGAATTTAAAGATAAGGTAAACTACAAAAGAAATATTTATTATTTTGTTATAAATAACATTGCCTCAACCACTTCAAAATACGATATTAATACTAAACCTAAAGAAATACTAATAAGTAATACTTTAAAAGTTCTAAGATATAATTCTGATACAAGACTTTATATCATACTAGAGCCTTCTGATAAAACAACTAAAACAAAATTAAATGAAGCTGATATTATTTGTAACCTTGGTGACATTAATTTTCCTACTGTTAGCATATGCACAAATTATGGACTTGGAAAATTATTAGATATTAAAAATAATGTTATTCCAAATACTAATACATTGTCATTGTTTGCTAATATACTAGACCTAGGATTAGAAGTTTTAAAATAAAAAAATAAATACAAAAAGAGCTAGAAATTATTCTAGCTCTTTTTGTATTTATTTATTATGGTAAAATCATTATGCCTCTTTAAAATTTAAGTCAACTGTTTCATCTCTATCATTCTACTATTTTAGTTGTCCACTCTTCACAATTCCAAACATCTGTTACTACATCTTGATAAAATTCTGGTTCATGGCAAACTAAAAGGATACTTCCTGTATATTCCTTCAGTGCCCTCTTTAGCTCATCTTTAGCATCTACATCTAAATGATTGGTAGGCTCATCTAATATTAATATATTTGTTTCCCTGTTTAGAAGTTTTGCAAGCCTTACCTTTGCTTGCTCACCGCCACTAAGCACAGTAACCCTACTTTCAATATGTTTTGTAGTAAGCCCGCATTTAGCAAGTGCAGATCTAACTTCCCTCTGAGTAAAACTAGGAAATTCTTTCCAAAATTCTTCAATACAATTATTACGGTTTAATCCCTTTATTTCTTGTTCATAGTATCCTATGTATTGATAATCTCCTAAACTTGCCTTTCCTGATACAGATTTGATATCGCCCATAAGGCTCTTTAACAACGTGGTCTTACCCACACCATTTGCACCAACTAAAGCTATTTTTTGTCCTCTTTCCATATATAAATCTAATGGTTTAGATAATGGTGTATCATAACCTGTAACTAAGTCCTTAGTTCTAAATATCATTTTCCCCGAAGCTCTTGCAGATTTAAAATTAAATTGAGGTTTTGGTTTATCTTTTGTAATCTCCATTCTGTCAATTTTATCTAGTTTCTTTTGCCTTGCTTTTGCCATTCCACTAGTAGACGCTCTTGCTTTATTCTTTGCAACAAAAACCTCTAGTCTAGTAATTTCCTTTTGTTGTCTTTCATAATCTGATTCCATCTGCAGCTTTTTAGCCTCATGGACTCTTAAGAATTCATTATAAGACCCTACATATCTAGTTAGTTTTTTATTTTCCACATGATATATTATATTAATTACACCATCTAAGAATTCAATATCATGTGATATTACTATAAAAGCCTTATCATAATTTTCTAGATACCTTTTAAGCCACTCTACATGTTGCTCATCCAAAAAGTTTGTAGGCTCATCAAGGAGTAGAACATCTGGTGCTTCTAATAGAAGTTTTGCAAGAAGTATTTTTGTCCTCTGACCACCACTTAATTCTGAAACGTCATTATCAAGACCGACATCTTTAAGACCAACTCCTGCAGCTACCTCATCTATCTTTGAATCTATACCATAAAAGCCATTATTATCAAGCTCATCTTGAATTGTACCCATTCTATCCAATAATTTTTGTAATTCAGCTGGTGACGCCTCCGCCATCTTCTCTGTTACACTGATCATTTCCTTTTCTGCGTCAAAAAGATATTTAAAAGCATCCCTTAAAACATCCCTAATAGACTTTCCTTTTTCCAAAACAGTATGCTGATCCATATATCCCACTCTGACATTATTAGACCATTCAACTTCACCTTCATCTGGCATAAGTTTCCCGGTAATAATGTTCATAAATGTTGATTTTCCTTCTCCATTAGCCCCTATAAGCGCTATGTGTTCTCCCCTAAGTAACCTAAACGATACATCATCAAATATTACTCTATCACCAAACCCATGGCTCATGTTTTTTACTACTAATATACTCATTTGTATTTCTCCTTACTATAGTATGATTTTATATTTTTATATATTTTTATGTTTTTATATATTTATACATTTATGTATTTACATTTTATAATCTCTTTCCATATACTTATTTGCTTTAATAATTAGCTACTATACTTGTAAATTATCCATTAAAAAACATATCCAGTTTTTATATTATTATCCTTAAATCAAGTATACATTTAAAAATGGCACATATATAAGTGTAATTTATATTCCTCCTTATGTCAAAACATATTTTTATATTTTATATTACAAATTAATTCAGTGTGTTATACTACTATAGATAAATAATTTGATGATTATATTTAATATTTATTCAAAATATATGAAATACACGGGACATAACATACTTATACATTGTCATGTCTCCTAAATAGCACAGGAGGAATATAAAATGGCTTGTAAATTTTACTTATATAAAGGCAGAGGAAGAAATTCAGAAAATGGTCATCTTTGGATATATAGTAACGAGATAGAAAAATTTGACGGTGAATACGAAAATGGAGATATCATTGAAGTATATAATTTTAGGAATGAATTTATAGGAAAAGGGTACATAAATGATTTTTCTAAGATTGCAATAAGAATAATGACCAGAGATATTAATGAACAAATAGATAAAGAGTTTTTTAGAAAAAGACTTCACGATGCATGGGAATACAGAAAAACAGTTATAGATACCTCAAGCTGTAGATTCTTGTTTGGAGAATCAGATTTTGTACCTGGTATGATTATAGACAAATATGAAGATTACTATGTTATTCAATCTTTAGCACTAGGCATAGATAAATATAAAACTATAGTCGTAGATCTTTTAATGGAAGAATATAATGCAAAAGGTGTATATGAACGAAGTGATGCTAAAGTTCGTGAACTTGAAGGAATGGAGCAAACAAAAGGATTTTTGACAGATCCATTTGATACCACAGTGCAAATTGTTGAAAATGGAGTTAAATATTATGTTGACATGGAAAATGGTCAAAAAACTGGTTTTTTCCTAGATCAAAAGGAAAACAGAGCAGCAATACAAAGATTATGCAAAGATGCCGATGTTTTAGATTGTTTTACGCATACAGGTTCTTTTGCGCTTAATGCAGGTATAGCTGGTGCTAAGAGTGTACTTGGAGTAGATATTTCAGAATATGCAGTAGATTGTTCTAGAAATAATGCAGAACTTAATGGTCTCTCGGATACTGTTAAATTTGAATGCCACAATGCTTTTGAAGTATTAAGATCATGGTCAAAGGAACAAAGACAATATGACGTAGTAATACTTGACCCACCAGCCTTTACAAAATCGCGTTCTACTGTTGATGGTGCTACAAGGGGCTATAAAGAAATCAACCTACGTGGAATGAAATTGGTAAAACCAGGTGGCTATTTAGTAACCTGCTCTTGTTCTCATTTTATGAAACCTGATTTATTTAAAGATACAATTGCAGATGCAGCATTAGATGCTCACAGAACACTTAGACAGGTAGAATTCAGAACTCAAGCAGCAGACCATCCAATATTATGGAATTCTGATGAATCATATTACTTGAAATTTTTTGTATTCCAAGTAGTTTAAAAATAAAAAAGTATATATTACTACAGATGCTTTCACGTCGCTAAGTAATTCTAAAATTTAATATATTTACATCTGCTAAAAACTCAAACTCGCTATCGCTCAAACAATGAGTTTTCTTCACGCATTTATAAATAAACTAAATTAGAATTACTAAAGCTAGTTCAAATGCATTTTACGTAATATATACTTTTCTTTCATTTAAATCTTAATCTTATTGCTTTTATATGTTTACAAATACATAATTTAATAAATAAAATTACGTTTCTATTTTTGTTTATAACAATAATTCTCCTAAAGTATAATCCCATCCTTATATTCTGGCACTATATCTATAATGTCTTTTCTACAGCAGTACTCTAAATCTGCTGTAAGCCCTAATTTAGTAATAGTTTTATAATGATTTGCGTAGGTTATAAAACTGTAAATATCTTGGTTATTTTTATATACATAATGAGAAGTTGTAGCTATATCTGAGAGTTCTGCTTTTTCTAAATTTAGTATGCAATCTATTATGTATCCACTGCATAAAAAATCATCTATAGAAAACTCACCATTGGTTCCTGCATTAACTATGACTACATCTTTATTTAATTCTACAATCTTTTTTGCACAAGCTTTTGCATTTATCATCGCACCTATTAGGATATTCCTTGCACAGATGCAACCTTTTATAGCTTTTGTCCCATTAGTTGTGGTCATAACAAGTGATTTGCCTTCTATTGTCTCCCTAGTATATTCAATTGGAGAATTGGAATAGTGAAACCCTTCTATTTTCAGTGCATCTCTCTCTCCTCCCAGCATAACCTCCTCTTTACTGTTTCTCGCAATAGCAGATGCCTCATTAACTGTTACAACAGGAATTACTCCCTTACATCCATTATTAATAGCCGTTACTATCACACTTGTTGCTCTAAGCATATCTATTACTACTACTGTTTTATTTTCTATTTTTTCTCTTTTTATATCATCTGCTGAAATTATTATATCTATTTTCATATGTTATTTCCTCCTAAATCACACTCTGTACTTGCGTTAAATCATCTCCTGGGTCGCTGCAACGACTTCAGACGGAGATTTACCCCTTTGTAGTTCTCTGGGGTAGATAACAGTTCTAAATTGTTATCCCCCCACTGAAGCTTTATTTTGCTAGAATAGTTAACTCGCACTTATAATAATGGGAGACTTTCCTGATGAAATGTCGTTAAATGCTTTGCCTTGATATAAATCTAATTCCTTCAATTTGTTATCTATACCATTTAGAATTTCCCATTTTTTTAAACTCCACATAGGACCTACTAATAATTCTCTCGGTGCATCTCCCGTTAATCTATGAATAACTATATCAGGTGGGAGTCTAGTTATTGATTCACAAATAATATCTATATACTCATTTTTCTTCAAAAATCTAAGTTTATCTTGCTTGTAAAACTCAACCATAGGTGTGTTTTCTATAAGATAAAGCAAATGCATTTTTATTCCTTTTATATTCTTATGTGCAACATAATCTATTGTCCTAAGCATGTCCTCCTTACTTTCCCCAGGGAGTCCAAAAATAGTATGTACAACAACATCTATATTTCTCTCATTAAGATCTTTAAGTGCCTCTTCAAATCTTGATAGCTTATATCCTCTATTAATAATTTTAGCTGTTTCATCGCTTGAGGTTTGTAGTCCTAATTCCACCCATGTGTACACTCTATTAGAATACTCTTCTATAAGATCTAATACCTCTTTTCCTAAGCAATCAGGTCTAGTAGCTATAGCCAGTCCCACTACCCCCTCTTGTGATACTGCTTCCTCATACTTTTCTCTTAATACATCTATAGGTGCATATGTATTTGTATACGCCTGAAAATAAGCAATATACTTTCCAGACTTCCATTTTTTATTCATCATAGTTTTTATATTTTCAAATTGCTTTGTAATAGAAAACATTCTATTGCCCGCAAAATCTCCAGAACCCCTCTCGCTACAAAATAAGCATCCCCCAGTGCTAATGGTTCCATCTCTATTAGGACAAGAAAATCCACCATCTAGCGAAATTTTAAAAACCTTTGCACCAAACTTTTCTCTTAGAAAATAATTCAAGCTTTGATATCTTTTGTCAATCCATATTTTCAAAGTCAATCTCTTCCTTTCTTTCGTAACCATTCTAATAAAATAACTAGTCATAAGACTAGTTGTTTTATTAGAACTTATATTAATTATACCTTATAGTATATACGTAATGTATTAATTATGATTTTTTCACTGTAAAATTATTTAAATTTAATATCCATTTAACTTTATTGTTTCCTTTTGAAACTTTACTATTTGATTTAGGTATTACCTCATAAGTCATAGTATCTTCTCCAAAAGAAGAATACATTAATTGGAATTTATCTGTAGGATAATTTTTTTCAAAATCAAATGGAATCGTCTTTCCATTATCTACTTGATAAACCTTAATATATTTTCCCGTACTTTTCTTATCATCATATTGAACAACGAGATATTTTTCATCTAATGAGAAGGTCATAAACTCAACTTTACAATCCATTAACATATCTAATTGAATTAATTCCTTTCCAATTGGTTTCTCCTTAGCTATTTCTTCTGACCCTCCATTGTCCGCCGGGCCAGATGAACTCCCAGTATCCGATGCAACAGCTAATGATTCGTCAATATAGACAACACCTATAAATGAATTCTTTTCATAAGTACTAATTGCAAGTTTATCTCCTTCGTAACTGAAATTTATAGAACTATATTTCTTTAAAGGAACTTTTATTTTATATAAGTGTGCTAGATCATCATTAGCATAAGCATATTTAGGAAGTCCAGATTCATCAATAATTAAATTAGTTTTTACATTTGTTTTATCACGAAATCTGATGCCTATACTATTCACAAATGCTTCCTTTTGTGGTGCACTAATAATCTCGCTTATTTTGTATTTATCCCCATCTCTAATGATTTTTATAGAGTATTCATCTAAACAAGACAATGATGATCCTACAGCAGTTTTTGTAACTCTCACCTTAAAAACACCGCTTATACCAACTTCACTACTTTCTGTGATTTTATAACCCTTTATCAACAAATCGCTTTTAGGTATAATTGAAGCTTTTTTTAACAAGTCTTTAGTATATAATTTTTTACTGTCTTTATAGTTACCTTCCATTATGAGGCCCATATAATTATTAACTACATTACTTGCGGTTATAATGTTGAAATTATAGACTTTGGCGTTTTCTTCACCTTTTTTACTTAAGCATCCTGTAAAAGAAAAGGCACAAAATAATATTAGTACACAACTTAAAATTTTTTTCAACGTTTTCACTCCTTTTACCCAATTTTGATATAATTACAAATTTATAATCACTTTTATACACAATAAAACTGAGTTTTAATTAATTATTATGATTATAGTTTCCCACTAAATATGCTTTTAATTTACAAAATCATTATTTTTTATTTAAATTATTATTTATTACTAAACAACACACATATATTTACAAATATAAGCATCTTATTTAAGTATGGGTTTTAATTTAATAATTTTATGGAGGAGATATTTTGAAAAAAACGTTCGGTTTAATATTTCAAACTTCAGCTGTATTTATTGGCACCATAGTTGGTGCAGGACTTGCTTCTGGACAGGAAATAACACAATTTTTCAGCACTTATGGATATGTAAGTTTCTGGGGAATTCTTGTATGTTGTTTAATCTATATATTAATTAGCTCAATTATAGTATCTATTAGTATAAAACATAAATTAAGTTCCTATACTGAACTTATAACTCTTGTAAGCCCAGGTTTTTTTGGCGTAATTACAGATATTTTCACAAGTTTTTTCTTAGTTAGTGGCGCTGCAATAATACTCGCTGGAAGTGGAGCACTTCTTCATCAATATTTTGGTATTTCAAAATGGGTAGGTATTTTACTTATGTCTATTATCTCTTTATATACCGTACTTAAAGATACTAAAGGTTTAATCACTATAAATTCATTTATAGTGCCAGCTCTTACCACAATTATTATAACTATATTTATTTTATATTTAGTTTTTTTTAAAGATATGGTTAGTACATCATATATAAAACAAATTCCTTCTTACAAAGATAATATAATGCCTTTCCAATGGTTCTTTTCTGCTTTGCTCTATGCAGGCTTTAATATGCTATGTTGTAGTGGTGTATTAGTTCCACTAAGCCAAGAAATAAAGTCTAAGCGAGTTCTTATCCCTGGAGTTATAATTGGTGCCTTAGGACTAACCTTATTATGCTTCTTAATAAATATAATGCTTTTATTGAATATACCTCAAATTTTTAAATATGAGATTCCACTTTTGTATATAACACACCGCTTTGGTACACTAATGCAAATTCTTCTACTTTGTGTAATTTGGTGTGAAATGTTTTCAACCGAAGTTTCTAATATTTATAGCGTAGGTAAAACCCTTGAGAAAAAATTTAATCTTTCTTATAAAAACGCCGTCTTAATAATACTTATTATAGCCATACCTGTTTCTCAAATCGGCTTCAAAACTCTAATTAAATTGCTTTATCCTGGTTTTGGTGCAATAAGTTTTATTTTTTTAATTCAATGCATTATATTTTATAGAAAAACAATCAAAAATGAGAATTGACATTATCTAAATTGAACTGTACAATTTTTGTGTATTATAATTGTTTAAATTTTATTACAAGGAGATAAAAATGATTAATAATAAAACACATTTCTTAAACTTACTAGAAAACTGCAATTTATGTCCTAGAAACTGTTCCATTAATAGATCAGCTGGAGAATTAGGCTTTTGCAACTCTTCTGTAGATATAAAAATAGCTAAAGTGAGCCTTTATTACTGGGAAGAACCTTGTATTTCTGGCACATCAGGTTCAGGTGCAGTTTTTTTTTCTAATTGTAATCTAAGGTGTGTATTTTGTCAGAACTATAAAATAAGTCACGAGGGTCTCGGAAAAACTGTTTCTATAAATAGACTTAGTGAGATTTTTTTACAACATCAAAAACGAGGTGCCCTTAATATAAATTTAATAACACCCACTCACTATGTTCCACAAATAATAGAAGCTTTAAAACTTGCTAAAAATAAAGGCCTTAGTATCCCTATACTCTATAACTCAAGTGGATATGAAAATATAGACACCATAAAAGCACTTAGAGGTTTTATTGATGTTTATTTGCCAGATTTAAAATACCACAATGATAAATATGCTATTAAATATTCAAATGCTCCTAATTATTTTAATACCGCAAGTCGAGCTATTACTGAAATGGTTTCACAAGTAGGCAAAACAAAATTTGATTCTAATGGAATAATTCAAAGTGGTGTAATAGTAAGACATCTAATGCTTCCTGGGTTATTATTTGATTCTAAGAAAGTAATAGATTTTATATATACTTCATTTAAAAATAATGTATATATAAGCTTAATGAATCAATACACTCCTATGCATAAATCTTTTGCATATCCTGAAATAAACAAGAAAGTAAACCCCAATCATTATGATTCCCTAATAAACTATTGTTTAAAATTAGGAATCACCAATTGTTATATTCAAGAAAGTGAATCTTCCTCTAAATCTTTTGTTCCCGATTTCGATTTAGGTGAAATCTAAAAACAAAATTTTCAACTTTTCATTTATAAAGGCCCCATGATTTTATTAAAATCATGGGGCCTTTATAAATAACTAATTATCACTTATCGATGTATTATTTTTCTCACTTATCATGTCATTAAACTTCAACTTAAAGAAAGAAAAATATAGTATACAAGCAAATATAATACCTGCAATAACATCAGCAAAATAATGTTGCTTTATTAACACAGTGGATAAAATTATTGAAACAGATATGATAATACAAATTGCTTTAGCCCATTTACTAACCTTATCAGATTCATAAGTATACAGAGCTACTAACACAGAATTTAAAACATGAATACTTGGAAAACAGTTGTAAGGATTATCCATCTGATACAAATTCATAACTAAATTGCTAAAAAAATCCGTTCCTTTTATTATGGGCCTTGGAACATATGTTGGATAAAAATAATATATTATATAGCATGAAATCATGCCTATGTTTAAAGTTATAAGAAGCTTTAAGTACCTTTCTTTATCTACTATGCATAAAATAACAGAGAAAACTGCTATAAATAGATACCAAGACATATAAGGTAATATAAAATATTTATTAAAAGGAATAAATTTATCCACATATGTAAATACAGAATTTGTACTCCCTCTATTTTGATTTAGCAATGGATAAGTCAAACTTATCAAAAGTATGCTTATCCCCATTAATCCTCTTTTAATAATCTCCTTCCACTCATTCGTCACGATTTTTTTTTCTAATTGCTCCATTTCTCTTCTCCCTACCGCCTTAATAAAAGCTATATCTTATATTTTTTTAGATTATCTTTAAATGAACTTGTTTATTTTTTAAATTCATATATACTGTCTATTAGATTTTTTATTTGATTTGTATAACTTTCAACACTAGCACTTACCTCCTCGGAAGAAGCAGAATTCTCCTCCGAAATTGCGGCTAAAGACTCTATTGTTTCATATATGTTTGCAATAGATTTTGATTCCCTATCTAAATCATTTATAGTATTTATAGTATTTATCATTGAAGTCGATACAGTTCTAACTGACATTGTAGCCTCATAACTTATATCTCTTACGTCTTCTAGCCCCTTAGTTTCATTTTGCAAAATATCATACTGGTCACCAATTTTATTAACAAGTGTATTTATATCCTTAACAAATTCAATCAAATTACTATTAATTTCTTCTACAGCACTCTTTGACTGTTCCGCAAGCTTTCTAACTTCATCAGCAACTACAGCAACTCCTCTTCCCTGTTCACCTGCACGCGCAGCTTCTATTGATGCATTAAGTGCGAGTAAATTGGTCTGCTCAGAAATTTGAGAAACAATTGATACTATACTTGTTATGTCATGAGCCTTGGTTTCTAGTCTAATGCCATTTTCCTTAACTTCATGAAATTTTTCTAAAGTGCCAAGTATATTTTCACTTGTACTATCAACACTTTCATAACTATTATTTATTTTTTTAATAGTTTTTTCTAATTCATCTTTATTGTCATTTTCATTTTTAACAATGCCTTTAAGAGATTCAATATTATCATTTAATATTAAAACAGCATTTTCAGTGTTTTCTGCCTGGCTTACAGAGTAGCTAGCCATTTGCTCAACTACTCCTGTTATGTCCCCAGAAGTCTTATTCATAATGTCGGAAATTTTATTTATATTGTCAGCAAAAGTATCCATTTCATCAGTCACACCTTTAAACTCAACAAAATCTGATCTAAATCCTTTTTTATATAACTTAATTTTCTTATATAACTCTTCATACTCATCACCAGTTACTATATCTCCATCCTCAACATAATTATTACTATTGATTTGGTCTATAGTTTGTGAAATTAACTTTTTAGGTCTTCCCATTACACACGATGATAAAAATGATGTTATTCCTGAAATAATTGCAATTCCTAACACCTTTATTATACTCTCATTACCTACCATTGAGATAGCCCCTAGTAATGCTATAATAAAAGTAATTAGACCTACTTTAGCATGAGAGCTATTAATAAAACCTAAAGATAAAATTTTATTGATTTTATATGTCTTTTTATAATAGATATCCTTTTAAAATGTAAGCTTTAAACTTAGACTATCTGAGGTTTTTTCTAATTGTCTAATTTCAATTTTTTCATTAAAATACTCACAAGTTCCTTCTAAAAGTCCTAAAAAATAATCAAACATTGCTCTCTTAGAATTTTAAGTAAAAATAGCTTCACGACTAGAAATAGGTGTTATACCTACAAGTGGTGGAATAGATCCAACAAACTTTTTTGTCATTGCCACATGTATATCAAATAATAATTTTAAAAACGAATATATATTTTCTGTTTGGAAAAATACAGGAAAATCTTTATGAAAAGTGGTTAAATTATCTTTTCCTATAGTTCTCCATAGTTTTTCTATTGGAATATTTTGTTCCTTTGCTATTCTACCTACTATATTTTTAACTTGTCCATCTTCAATATTCTCTACAGGCAAAAATATTTTGTGAGCTTTCCAACCCACAGATTCCATTGCATTAATAACCACACTATCCCCATAAAGCTTTCTACATGTTTTCATCCAAGTTGCCACTACTGTTCCTTTCATATTGTTCATTCCCCCCTTTTATATATAACCTACGTTTTGTTATATGATTATTAGCAATACCCCTCATCTATAGCAAACTAATATCACTTATTTAATATATTATCTATTATAAACTATCGATAGTGTTTTGTTAATAAGAATAATTATTAATTCGCTAATTTGATTTTAGTTATGTACAATTATTATCTTAAGTTCTACTTATATGTAAGTATAACCTAACAAAGGAAAGCATATCCCTTGCTAGCAAGGATGTGCTTTCCTCCATTAGGTGCATTATCATAACTTAAACTCTACTCTATCCAATTTCGCAATTACTTGAATATCATTATGCTGAACCGTATCAGTTCTTAATGATACTCTATTACTTATTAATAATATTTTGTTACTATCTAACTTCTTTATTTGTCTTAAGACTCTTTGTCCATTATAATCCACAAGCGAAATAGCATTATTTTCTATTTCATGTGTTAAATGTGCAAAAGCAATATCTCCGCTACAAATTCTAAACCCAAGCATATCATCATTTTCGATTTCTAAAAATAGTACTTTGTCTTGAGCATATCCCTCTACTTTGTTCGATATTATTGGCATTTGCTTTTTCCCTACAACTTTGTCTAAATCATATTTATAAATAGAAACATCTTTTAGAACTGAGCTGAAAGCATCATTCCAAACCTCTTTTACTTTTCCTTGAATTGGTCTTTCAAGTTTTGGTTTCCTCTCATCTTCAGTCTCAGCATCTTCAAATGATGCTGATGAATCTTCTATCTTTTCACCTAATACCTTAGATATTTTTTCTATAAATTTTTCATTAATAACCTTTTTTCCCATTTCAATATCATTAATAAAACCTTCAGAAACTCCGATTTTTTTGCCTAATTGTTTTTGGCTTACTTCTTTTGTTTCTCTTATTTTCTTAATTTTATCTCCTAATCTACTCATAGTTCTCCACCTTTCAATAAAATAATTATTTCTAAAATATAAATCTTCTGCTATATCACAGAAGATTTATATTTTGTGGTTATTCCATTTTTTTGTATGCTTCTCTTTCTTTTATTAGATGCTGCACTAGATAGCTCACTGTCCAATCTATAGATGTTGGCGTTACCGCTGCTAGTATAGTATCACTGCTTTTAATCACTCTTATACTATCAATTAGATCATAAAGTTTCTTATCATTAAAACCATTGAATAAAAGTAATTTTTCATGGGGTAATTCATCATTATTTTCTTTTATTTCTACGTTCTCTAATACTTTTCTTATTGTAAGTGCTCCCATATTCTGCTTAATTACTTTGCAAGGTAATATGTTTTGTTTTGATAATAAACCATTGAGGTCTTCTTCTTCAATTTTTGTTAATCCATATGCAAGGATAAGTTCTTGATTAATAATGTTCATTCCAACCTTCCCCCCTACAATTGTATATTTTTACATTTTTTCTGGTTCGTCATATTTTATTCCTAAAGTATCAACAGTCATGTTTTTTATTTTCTGTTCTTTACATGGCTTATCTCTAAAATCTCTTTCAACCTTAGCTATTTCTAAAGCATATTTCATTCCTTCGGTTACTTTCCCAAAAGCTGCATAACTCCCATCTAAATGATGAGAATCGGCTACCATAAGAAAAAACTGACTTCCTGCTGAATTCAAATCATTAGATCTAGCCATTGATAAAACACCAACTGAATGCAATAAATCATTTTTAAATTTATTAGAAGAAAATTCACCCTTAATTGAGTATCCAGGTCCACCGACACCTGTACCTTCAGGACAACCACCTTGTATCATAAATCCTGGAATTACCCTATGAAAAATAAGTCCATTATAAAAGCCCTTATTTATAAGACTAATAAAATTATTTACTGTATTAGGTGCAACCTCTGGGTACAATTCAGCCTTTATTATTTTACCATTTTCCATATTAATTGTTACTATTGGATTCATATAATTATCTCTCCTTTTGTTATGTATTTAATATAAATTATATCACATATAATAGTATATGCTGTTTTTTATAAATAAACTCTATATTTAAACATCTTCAAAATAGGCAGATACAATCTAACTATTTTGAAGATAACATGCCTAATAATAATTAAATCATTTGTTGTCCAACACTTATTTGTAATATTATCTTTTTTTGAGGTTCCTCTAATTTTATATGAATATTCCCTCCAGGAAGTATTATTAAAAAATGTTCATCTAACATATCTACGTCACTGTTTTTTTCAATGTTAACTATATCTATTTCTAGGTTATCATGAGCCTCTACGCTAGCATATTCATATCCAATGGTTAAACTTCCAAACGTAGTTGTATCTTTTAACTGTTTATCATCATTTGATATAATTAGATGTACAATGTTTTTACTTTCAATAGATTTACATACTAAATGATTTATGACGCATAAACAATTACTTTGTGCTGGATTATTAATAACTATACAATTGATTTTATTTGCTTCTTCTATTTTCATGTTAAAATTTTTATGCCCTACGTAATGTTCATTATTCTTTTCTAATTGAAATACCCTCATTTCATCACCTTATTTCTGTTGTTTATTTGTACAATATATTTTATTCCCTTGCCCCTAATATTGCTATGATTAATTCATAATTAATTATTTTTAAATAGCCTTTAAACCAAAAACAGTTTGAAACTAGTTAACTAGTTCCAAACTGTTTTTGTATTGATATATTTTTAAAATCTTACTCAATTTATAATCTCAATAATTTATAACTTAAATCTATTATCTGTTTGTTATTCAATGAATTATATACAGTTACAGTACCTTTTGTTTTCTTTTCATTCAAAAGATTATTGCTCGCAAGCTGCCTTTTTAGTTGATTTACTGTACCTACACTTCCATCAATTATAGTAGTTTTCTCACCAACTATTTTAATTAATTCATTTTTTATAAAAGGGTAATGGGTACATCCAAGAACTATGCAAGCTACATCTAAATACATGAATTTTTTAAGCTTATCTCGCAGATATTCTTCAATTTGATGCCCCTCGGTGATCCCATCTTCTATGAGCTCAACAAGTCCAGCACATGGGAGTGAAATTATATTTACTTCTTTATCATATTTATCCATCAAATTACTAAACTTCTTTTCAGATAAAGTCATTGGTGTTGCCATAATAATTATGCTTTTGCCCTTACTGATTTCTACAGCAGGCTTAAGTGCTGGTTCTATTCCAATTATAGGTATGTCCGTATACTTCTGCCTAAGTGCATCTATAGCTGCACTAGTAGCTGTATTACAAGCAATTACTACTACCTTTACTCCCTTGCTCAAAAGAAAATCCATCGCATTAAAGGTTAACTTTCTTACCTCATTTACATTTTTAGTCCCATATGGAGCATTCAATGAGTCACCGAAATAAACAAAATCTTCACTGGGAAGTACTTTTAAAGATTCCTTTAAAACACTTATTCCACCTACCCCTGAATCAAAAAATCCTATTGGTTTTTCTTTATTATTCATATCTTCACCACCATATTAAAATTAACAATCTTTATTTAATTTATAAGAAAAATATGTATACTAATAATTTATCAATTTCTTAGTCACAAATATACATTACATAAAATAATATACTATTAAATCATCTACTAGGTCGCTTCAACAGTTTCGAAGAAGATGAATTGACGACTTCTGAAATGTCGTTAAATCTATTCATTTAATTTAAATTATACCATAAAAGGAGGGAATGTTATGCCAACAGCTCCTAATTTAAATAAATTTAAAGGTTCAATAAGTAATAGTCTAGGATTTATTTCAAATAAATCTGAAGATTTTGTAGAAATATCTAAGATTAAATATAAAATTTATCTTGAAGAAAATAGTATGGATGATCTTTACAGAGATATAGGAAAAGATTTATTTAAAATTTTTAAAACCAGTAGTCATATTGATCACTCTTTGTTAGATTATTGTAATACTTTAAAAAAAATAGAAAATCGTATAGACGCTCTTCAAAAAAAACTCGATAAGATTAACAATAAAAAATAGAAGTTATGATTAATTCAATCATGTATACTATAATGGCACCTATAGTTTAAACATCTTTTCTAAACATCTATAGGTACTATTATATATCTTTACTATTTTTCATGATTTTTCTCCATTTTATATCCTATTCCTCTTATTGTTTTTAAATATTTTGGGTTTTTAGGATCTTCCTCAATTTTTTCTCTTATATGACTTATATGTACCATAATAGTATTAGAGTCACCATAATAAGGATTTTTCCAAACTATCTCATATAATTGTTTTTTAGTATATACTTTTCCGGGATTCTCCAAAATAAACTCAAGTAATCTATATTCTTTTGGGTTTAATGCTATTTCTACGTTGTTTTTATAAATACAACAACTTTCTTTATCTAACGTTAATTCTCCAATTTTTATACTAGTTTTGTGATTTTTGTTAGAATATTTGTAATACCGTCGTAGCTGTGCCTTAACTCGTGCAATTATCTCAATGGGGCTAAAAGGTTTTATTACATAATCATCTGCACCTAATCCAAGCCCCAAGATTTTATCTGATTCTCCTTCTCTTGCAGTTATAAATATTACTGGTATTTCACTAGTTTCTCTGATTTTTTTTAGGACCTTAAACCCATCAATTTTAGGAATCATAACATCAAGCAAAGCAATGTCTATATCTTTATTCTCAAATATATCTAATGCTTGTATTCCATCTTCTGCTGTGTAAATTTTATATCCTTCTTTTGATAAATGGATTTCTAGCAATTCTCTTATATCTTGTTCATCTTCTACAATTAGAATGTTCATTATGTATACCTCCCCTCTATAACCATTGTAACTCTTAATTACATTTTGACTCAAATAAAAATTTCACTGTACAAATTGTCACAATTAATATCTTTTAGAAATATTTTTTTTAAATATTATCGAATTTACTTAAAATAAGTATAACAATAAATTTTGCCTATGAGAAAGTTTACAATAATTTTTTTGATTTTATTTCCATCGTTTAATTAGGATAATATATTTCTTAAAAGGACAATATATTAATGATTTAAAATTAATAATTGATGGAGGTATTTATATATGAGTATACTTGATGGAATTTTCAAAAATGGTGACAAAAATATTAAAGAAAAAACAGATGATAGTGCAAAACTAAGCCTACGCAAAGAAGAACTTGACATTAACAAAAATCGTGTACAAAAAGGCGATGTAGAAATTAGTAAAGAGATTTTAGAAGAACAAAAAAGAGTTGATGTCCCTGTTTCATGCGAAGAAGTAGTCATTGAAAGAAGATCATTAAACAATGAAGCAAGTGATTCACCTATCACAAACGAAGAAACTATTAGGATTCCTGTAAATGAGGAAAAAGTTAATGTAGATAAGCACACAGTAGTAACAGGAGAAATTCTAGCTCACAAACGCGAACTAGAAAATACAGTGCATATAGATGAAACTCTCAAAAGAGAAGAAGCTCACATTGATAAAAATGGAGATGCCAATATAATTGATAACGGTATAAATCACAAATAATAAACTAGAAAACACCTCCAAATTTAATTAATAATTTGCGAGGTGTTTTTCAAAATAAATGGAGGGAATATGTATGGTCGAAAATCCCCTAAAAAACATAAATTCTAAGTATGAACCACAAATAAATGAATTGGAACAAATTTCATATAATTATAATAAAGATGTTGATCTTAAGATCAAAGAAGAGAAACTAGATATTTCAAAAGAGTGGATGCAAACAGCGGATGTTAAAGTTTATAGAGAATCCATCACATTAAAAAAGAGTTTTACTGTATCTGTTGAGCGTATAGAACTCGTAATAGAAAACAAAAATCTATCTTCAGATATTCAAGATCATAACGATGAACCCAAAAATATTATTCGTATACCTCTTAGTGAAGAAAGTGTTGAATTTACAAAACATAAAGTTGCTTTAGAAGATGTATCCATTTATAAACAAAAGATTGAGGATATAAAAACAATTGAAACCACATTAAAAAAAGAACAAGCAAAAATTAAAATTTCAGATTCATTAAAAATTAAAACTGAATAAAATTTTTAAGCTTATAAAAAATACCTACTACCTTTTATAAGCTTATAATTAAATTAATTATTTTAGTTCATGTTTTTAAATAGTTCTTTCATATTTGCGATTGAACTTTTCATAACTTCATCAACAACAACTTCTTTATTTTCGTCTTCAACCTTATTCTCAGTCTCATCACTTACTAGCTTTTTTTCTTTTAGAGCTTTTTCTACAATTCTTCTTATTCCATCTTCATTAATTTTATCTTTTGCATCATACTCATCAAGCAATATTTTTTCTAAAGAAATGCTATTACTACCTAAACGATTTTCGTTTTTATAATTTTCTATTACGTTAAAAGCTTCATTGCTTAAATTAAATGATTTAACTTTTTTCTTGCACATTATTTCAACATCTCCTTGGCAACTAAAAACAATCCTTTAACGGTTGCCATTTGTGGTTCTTCTATCTTTTCGAATTTTGCTGGTATATAGTTATCCTTAATATTCAAACTCGTTCCTCCACCTAAAAATATTCTCATGTCTTTGTGATTAATCCATTCCATTTCTATTTTCTGGTTTATAGATTCAATTAAATTTTCATATAGGGGCTGTTTTATAATATCATATTCCTTTTCTGTATCAATTTCTGATAGTTCCTTTGTTATACCCTTCTTATCCAAATTATCTTGAATAATATCTAGTACTGTTCTATTCCCTATTTCTATAGTTTTACTAAGCTTATCATTAAATTTTTGTCCTTTTTCAAAATAAGTAAGTTCACTTGTTTTAAACCCTAATGTAATCATGCCTAATCTTTTATTATTTAATGCTACTCTATCTTTATGATTATTTATAGTATGTAAAAGCGCAGCGTCTGATTCTCTAAAAATTATTATATCTTCTATATAAATTTTCTTAAGTTCTTTAGTCATATAATTATATGTTTCAATAGTTTTGCCCTTATATGCATTTTTAACTTCATTAAATGTTTCCGTGCTAAAAACTTTATTTGGAACTCCTAACCCTATTTTAACAGTACTAGAACGTGCTAACTTATTTAATAAAGTGAAAAGCAATTGTCTCGTTGTTTTTGATGTTTTGTCATCACTAAAATTATATCTTTTGTTAAAGCTTTCTTTTTCACAAATCTCACCAGCAAATACGTCTTCTCCATCAACTTTCAAATAAATAGGATCATTATAAGAATTGTAATCCATTAAATCTCGTCCATCACCTATGATACTTTTAAATATACATTCTCCTGACTCACCTTCATATTCAGTATACCCTTTTATAAATCCACGTCCCAAATCTGCACCTATATATTGAATCTCTGACATGTTATACTTCCCCCTCTTATATTTAATAAATTTTATTAACTTTTATTAACTTATTTATATAGTACCCTAAATGCATGTTTTTGTCGATACATACTGTGATATGTTTATCTTATTCATGTAATATTTATTAATCTTTATTAATATTTATTAATCTTTATTAATTATTGTTAAGATTACTACCCATATGAAAGTAAATTAATTATTAGCCCTAAATTGTTAAACATGAATTTACTAACAAATGACAGAAAATAATATCACTATTAATCATGATATTACATTCAATTTGATAAACATATAAAGAAATTAG
The DNA here is from genome assembly GCF_018861705.1 of Clostridium psychrophilum. GTDB lineage: Bacteria > Bacillota > Clostridia > Clostridiales > Clostridiaceae > Clostridium_AD > Clostridium_AD psychrophilum. The sequence continues at coordinate 57,126 of NZ_JAHLEC010000011.1, forward strand.
ATGACTAAATAATCTAATGATTAGAAGTAAGTATAATAGGTTTATTTAAAAATGGAAAATTTTATTTATAGGGTATTTTCGAATAAGTGTTCCACAAATCAGTAACTTTTTAAGAGCTAGATTTTTCATAATAATCTCCCTTATTTACATCCTTAATTTAATAATTAAAAACTTATTTTAGTGTATAATAAATCAGTGTGAAACATATTTATTTGCTCCTATAAAAGTAATTAAAAATTGGTTGAAAAATACGTTTTTTTAACATGCATTGATAATAAAGTCATCAATAACTAGCGTGCATTGCTTTCGAATTGCACGCATCTGCAATCTTTTTTATATAATACTTTATTACTTTTGTTTTTTAATTCAATTGAAATGGAATTGCTAAAAATTAACATAGAATATAATAAGCTCATCTTCCATTTAGTTTGAGGATGAACTTATTATAAAACATTACAATCAAAGAATATGAAAATTGTTTTCTAATATAATTTAAATTTTTTCATGATAAACCCATAAAATACCAGATTGTTTATAGCTTCCAAGGTGATATATTTTTAAGATTAATTAAAATGATTGTTGTACCAATTGTCTTCTCATCATTAGTTGTAGGTGTTGTAGGTGTTGTAGGTGTAGCAGGTGTAGGCGATGGAAAGGAAGTTGGGAAAATCGGTCTTAAAACGATTATATATTTTGAAATTATTACTACCATTGCAATTTTTCTCGGTTTATTTATAGGCAATGTAATTCATCCAGGAACTGGAATAGACATGCATTCACTTGTAAAGACTAGCATTTCAAGCTATGCAGGTACTGCAGCAACTGTTCAGACTCATAGTTTTATAGATACTTTTGTAAATATTGTTCCAACTAATATTATGCAATCATTAGCTAGTGGAGATATGCTTTCAATTATTTTCTTTTCACTTATGTTTGGTTTAGGAATTGGGTCAATTGGAGAAATGTGGTTGGCAATTCCCTTGCTTGTGTAGTTATATCCAAATGGGAAGGTCAATATAATACTGTAAAAGGAATTGATTATATAGAAGCTTTAAAAAAAATTGCAGTAAATAGCTAATAAACTTTAGCATCATTTAGGAAATATATTTGTAGTGATTAATAACGCACTTCAAAATAAAGATGGGTTCTTCAAGTGCTGGACTCCATCTTTATTTTGTCACTTATAATAATAATAATAATGCGTTTGAACTGACTAAGAATGATTTAATATTATTAGGAAAGATGATATGAAATGCACAATATATGATTAAAAAAATAGAAGGCATGTTAATTTATATTATAATATGATTAAGCCACAAAAAGCTATATTTTCTCCGGTAGGAGTTAAGCTATTTCAAATTTTAGGCTATGCCTCTTGAAAATATTGTAAATTAATATGAAAATTTCAATAAAAA
>NZ_JAHLEC010000012.1 GCF_018861705.1 Clostridium psychrophilum
AAGATGTGTTTGCTATACCCCAAAATAGGTTAAAAACGTAATAAAGCACCAGCTATTGCTGGTGCTAATAATTAAAACTTTTTGGGACATTTTCAAATTCAGTTGACAGTAGTTTTACTTAACAGGCAACATTTTTTATAAAACTTAGCAATCAATATTGGAGTTTTAAAATAAAGCTTCTACAAAATCTTTAGAATTAAACACTTGTAAATCGTTGATTCCTTCACCAATGCCTATATATTTAACAGGTATATTAAGTTGTTTTTTTATTGATATTACTACTCCGCCTTTAGCTGTGCCATCTAATTTAGTTAATATTATCCCATCAACCGGGCATGTCTCCATGAATTGTTTAGCCTGTTGCACCCCATTTTGACCTGTTGTAGCATCAATTACTAGTAACGTCTCCATAACTGCCTCACTATACTCACGCTTAATTACTCTACCGATTTTCGCTAACTCATCCATAAGATTTTTTTTATTATGAAGTCTGCCTGCCGTATCACATAGTAGAACGTCAACTTTTCTTGCTTTGGCTGCTTGAACAGCATCGAAGACTACAGCTGCAGGATCAGAACCCTCTTGATGCTTTATTAATGAAACATCAGCTCTTTTACACCAGACCTCCAATTGTTCTATTGCCGCCGCCCTGAATGTATCTGCTGCTGCAATAAGAACTTTATATTTTTCATTTTTTAAATTAAAAGCAATTTTGCCAATAGAAGTAGTTTTACCAACTCCATTAACACCAATAATTAAAATCACCTTCGGAAGTTTAAGAATTTTTTCTCCATTTTCATCATTGTCTAATATATCAATTATAACTTCTTTTAAACAAGGTATTACTTGTGCTGGTTCATTTATTTTATTGTCTTTAATATTTTTCTTAAGTTTTTCAATAATATAAATAGAAGTTTCTACACCAATATCCGCTGTAATTAATATTTCCTCTAGCTCCTCATATAATTCATCATCAATTACAATTGCCAAATTTAGTACTTCGCTAATTCTTTCAGTGATGCTATTTCTAGTCTTTGCTAATCCACCTTTTAATTTATCAAAAAATCCTCCAAACATGTATACTCCTCCTTATTTGCCTTTTATAACATAAACAATTGTTCTGAAGTATCTATTTGTTAAAATCAACAGATACTATTTTTGATACTCCTTTTTCCTCCATGGTAACGCCATATAAAACATCTCCAACTTCCATAGTTCCTTTTCTATGCGTTATTATGATGAACTGAACATTATCAGAAAATCTTTTTAAAAATTCCGCATATCTAACTACATTTGCATCGTCAAGTGCTGCCTCTATTTCATCCAAAATACAAAATGGTGTAGGTTTCATTTTTAATATAGCAAATAATAATGCAATTGCTGATAGAACTTTTTCCCCTCCAGACATTAAATTTATATTTTGGAGTTTCTTCCCTGGTGGTTCAACGTTAATATCAATCTTTGCTGTAAGTTCATCTCCTTCTGTAAGTATTAAATCTGCACTTCCACCTTTAAATAACTCTGTGAATGTATCATTAAAATTTTGTCTTAATATAACAAAACTATCTGCAAATAATTTTTTCATTTTTTCAGTCATTTCATGTATTACGGTTAATAATTCATTTTTAGCAAGTACTAAATCCTCTTTTTGACCATTCATAAAAGTGAATTTATCTTTAACTTCTTTATACTCTTCAATAGCACTTACATTTATCTTACCGAGCATGGATATTTCACTTTTTAGTTTTCCTATTTCATTTTTAAGTTTATCAATATCCTTAATCTCATGTTTAAATTGTAATGCTTCTGCAAAAGTTAGCTCAAAATCCTTATTCAATTTATCGTAGTAAGTTTCCTTCTCCATTTCCACTTTTGCAATAGATAGTTCACAATTATATGAATTTTTCTCGATTTTTTCAAGAGTTAGTGTAACATCTTCTAACTGTTGTCCATTTATTTTAATATGGTCTTTAATTTTAATCCTTTTAACTTCGTTATCTTCAAAACTTTTTTCCATACTTTTTAATCTATCGTTTGTCTCGCTTATTTTATTATGTTTACTTTTAATTGATAATTCACTTATGTTCTTATTTTTCATAGATTCTTTTATTTCATTAGAAAATACAATTATCTTATCATTGTATACAAGCATTTCATCATTTAATCTTTGAATTTCAGATTGTTTATTATTTATTGTTTCATCAATTTTAGCTTTTTTTATTTTAGTATTATTAATTAATTCCTTTATTTCTTCAATTTCTAATAATTTATCTTTTAATTTATAATTAACTTCATTGATACTTTGCTGTATATCATTTTTTGATAATGTATATTTAGCAACAGCTGTATTTTTATCTTCAATTTCTTTATTTTCTTTGTCAATTTTACTATTTTCCAATTTTTTTTCATTTTGTAAATTATTCATGTTGTCTTTTAATCTCTTAATTTCAGTGCCAATTGCTTTTAGTTTAGCTTCCATTTTAACAACTTCAATATTTTTCGAATGAACTTTATTCATTAAATTTACGTTTTCTTCATCTAATTTTATAATTGCCAACTTACTCTTTTTAGTTTTTTCTAAATCGTTAAGTAATTCATTTTTTAATACATCTAAATTCTTAGACAAATCTTTTATTTGTCTTTTTCTTCCAATTATACTTGTAGTTTTTGTATATATACTTCCTCCAGTTAATGAACCACCAACATTAATTATTTCTCCAGATAATGTAACAAGTCTAATATGGAAATTATTAATTTTAGCTATTTTCAATGCTGAGTCCATATCTTTACAAATAATTGTCCTTCCTAGTATAAATGCTATAACTTCACTAAACTTATCATCATAACCTATTAGTTCACTAGCAATTCCAACGTACCCTGAACTATTTTTAGTTCTATTATCCACTATAAGCTTTTTGCCTTTAATAATGTTTAAAGGTAAAAAGGTAGCTCTGCCAAGATTGTTTTTCTTCAAATAACTAATTAATAATTTCGCTACGATTTCATCTTTAGTTATTATATGTGATATATTACCACCCAAAGCAATTTCTACAGCTACCTCTAAGTTCTTTTCAACCTTTATAATTTCTCCAACTACAAAACACTCGTGAATATTGCCTACTCGCCCTTCATTAACATGTTGCATTAAATTTTTTACTGATCTATTATACCCCTCATGTTTCTTTTCTAAATTAGTTAAAATATTAAAATTAGCTTCAGTTTTATTGATTTCATAATTACAACTTTTCATTGAGATTTCATCATCATTTAAGAGATGTTGAAACTTCAAATTTTCATTTCTATTTTCATTAACATTTTTTTGATAATTAACTATCATGGTTTTAATTTCTTCCATCTGATTTTCAAACAATGTTTTTGAAGTTACATTAGTTTTTATTAGACTACAAAAATCTTTAATATCATTTTCCATTGTGTTTACTCTTGTTTTAGTTATATTTATATTATTATTTAGAATTAATAATCTATTTGTAGCTTCAATAGTTAATTTATAATTGTTTTGTCGCTCTTGTTCAAAGTTTGTTGCTTCAGAGCTTTCAATTGACATATTATCTTGAATATTTTTGATTTTTGTTTCCCTATTTTTAATTTTTTCTACTATTTCCATTTGGGTTTTCATTATAATATTTAAAGAGTTTTCTGACTCATCTATTTTATCTTTAAATTTCAACGCATTTTTATGAATAATGTCGCTTTCTTTAGATGTTTTATCAATTTCTTTTTCCAAATTTCCTATTCTTTCATTTAAAATGTCTATTTCAGAATTGTTGTTTTGATAAATTAATTTATTGTCATAATATACTTGCTTTTCTTCCTGATTCTTGGTTTCAAATCTTTCAAATTTGCTGTTCCAATCTAGGGCATCCTTTTTAAGCTGTTTTTTTACCTCAGTACTTTTTATAATTTCATCCTTTAATTTGTCACATTCTATATGTAATCTTTTATTTTTTTCTTCTACTTTATATATAGAATCAATTATTATGCTAACCTCTTTGCCTTTAAGTTCTTCAAAAAAAGCTATAAACTTTTTTGCCTTTTGGCTTTCATTCATTAATGGCTCTAATCTTTCCTCATAAGTACCTAAAATATCTTTTATTCTAATTAGATTTTGATCAGTGCTATCTAACCTCTTTTCTGCTTCCTCTTTTCTCGTCTTAAACTTTACGATTCCAGCAGCCTCTTCAAACAGTTTTCTTCTTTCTTCTGCTTTCCCACTCAAAATAGCATCAATTTTACCTTGACCAATAATTGAATACCCTTCTTTTCCAATACCAGTATCCATAAAAAGTTGTTGAACATCTTTTAACCTACAGCATGTATTATTTATTAAATATTCACTTTCCCCTGAACGATATAATCTTCTTGATATCGTGACATCAGAATAATCTATATCCAACTCACTTTCACTATTATCCAAAGTTAGTGAAACCTGAGCAAGACCCACTGGCTTTCTAAATTGTGTGCCTGCAAATATAACATCTTCCATTTTGTCGCCTCTTAAACTACGTGCACTCTGTTCACCAAGCACCCATCTAACAGCATCAGATATATTGCTTTTGCCACTACCATTAGGCCCCACAACAGCTGTGATTCCCTTTTTAAAGGTTAATTCCGTTTTATCTGCAAAGGATTTAAATCCTCTTATTTCAATAGATTTTAAAAACATTGAAACACTCTCCTATTTTACCTTAAAATAACATTGGTAAAGCAAACCCTATAACAAAAATCACAACTATGCCATAAATTAATACTCGTGTATATATATCTCTTTTTTTTCTATTCATAATTCACCTCATATTATTATTTTTTATACTCTTTTAAATAAATAAAGTATATATTACTTCAATTCGTACTACGTAATATATACTTTGTTTAACTTGTTAAATCTTAATATATTATTTATATAATATATTAACACATTTCTTTATACTTAATGTACACATAATCGTATATAGTCATTCTAATACATTTTTCTTCTATAAATATATTAATACTACCACGATTAATTGTGTCGTCTTGCAATATTTCTATTGAAACTGTTTTTATTTGTTTTTTCATATTATAAAAAAAGCTTTTACCATTTGCATAAAGTTTTGAAATGTCCTTTGGGTTTATTTTAACTAAAACTTTATTAAATGATATAGATTTTTTTAAATTTTCACTTATAACATCATATAATAATTCATTATATATACTGCCTTCAACTAATTCGCCAAATGCAGGATGAAATGGTCCTGCAACCAAATCATGACCTACTGAGATTTCCTCAGTAGGTTGTAACCCTACTCTAATAACATTTATTTGGTTGGCAACCATCATAATATAAATAATTTTACTTATGTTTACCGCTTCACTTAAAGAATATGGTTTGAATTTTCGCTGTTTATACATTTTTTCCATCTGTGTATCTTTTATTACAAGAGTCGGATATATTCGACAAATATCTGGTTTAAGATCAATTACTCTTTTAGATGTCTCAATATCTTTATCTATATTGTCTCCTGGAAGCCCTATCATAATTTGATGTCCTAAAACAAACCCATACTGCTTTATAAGTTTTGATGCTTTCTCCACATCAAGTGCCGTATGCCCTCTACCTGATTTTAGCAGTACCTCTTCATCCATTGATTGCACTCCAAGTTCTATAATATCTACAGAATATTTTTTTAGGTTTTGTAATATATTATCATCTATATAATCCGGTCTTGTAGATAATCTAATAAAATCTATTTTGTTATTATCTTTAAACATCTTGGCAACAGTTAAAAGTTCTATCTGCTTTTCCATTTTTATGGCAGTGAATGTTCCTCCAAAAAAAGATACCTCAATAACAGCATTTTCACTGTTTATTGTCTGTAAATATTCATTTACTGTTTTCTCAACATACATGGCATCAACCTTCATTGATGTACCTGTTATGCTATTTTGATTACAAAATACACACTCATGTGGACAACCTTCATGTGGAACAAAAATAGGAATAATATAATGCAAGTTACTCATGCACTCCCACCTGATTGTCTATAACTTCTTTGGCCGCATTTTGCTCTGCTTCTTTTTTACTAAAGCCTTTTCCTGTTCCTTTTATAACATCATTTATTAACACATTAACAAAAAACTTTCTTTTATGAGGAGGTCCTTCAAATTTTACAAGTTCATAATGTATATTCACTTCTCCATTTTGCTGAAATATCTCTTGAAGTTTAGTCTTATAATCTAAAATCATCTCATTACTAATTGCTTTCTCTATAATTTCTTTAAAATTAGTAAGTATGAATGAATTAGAGTATTCTATTCCTTTGTCTAAATATACTGCAGCAAGAACTGCTTCAACACAATCAGCTAAAATTGAAACTCTATTTCTCCCACCAGTAATTTCTTCACCTTTGCTCATATTCATATACATTCCTAGTTCCCAACCATTTGCAATATCACACAGTGAATTTTCACAAACAATTAAAGATCTAATTTTAGTTAAATATCCTTCAGGCTTTTCAGTAAAACGGCTAAATAAATATTCTGATATCACAAGTTGTAACACAGAATCACCCAAAAACTCAAGTCTCTCATTAAAAACAACCTTTTTTTTCTGATTTGCATATGAGCTATGAGTAATTGCATTTTTTAATAGTTCTTTATTACTAAAATTTAATTTTAATTTTTTTTCAAGGTTCTGTAATTTTATATCATTATTCATAATCTAATCATTACTCCTTTTCGGAAGTTTATTTAAATATATCTCATCATCTATTATATTGTTTTAAATTTTTTTGTAATTATTTGAAATTTTCTTCAAGTTTATTATTCAATTTACTTTTATATTCTATATAAAGTTTATATTTCACATAAAATGATCTGCTTAGTAATTCTTTTATAAAATTTCAAAAAGTAAATTCAAAAAGTAAATTCAAAAATAAGTTTGAAAAATTAAATGCTCAACCCTTTTAAACTACCTGTATTATACCTCTGAACGTGCTTTAACATATTCTACTATATCTCCAACAGTAACAATTTTCTCAACTTCTTCATCAGGAATTTCTATATCATACTTCTCTTCAAGTGCCATAATTAATTCTACAATATCAAGAGAATCTGCTCCTAAATCATTAACAAAAGATGATTCCATTTTTATTTCTTCTTCATCTATACCTAGTTGTGATGCTATACATTCTCTAATTTTTTCAAACATAATACTTCACCTCCTTAATTTCATATGATTAATAAAAACAACTAATTTATGTTCTTTTCCTCAGCAGATAGTTTTTCAATTTCCTTTTTTAATTTATCTATAACCTTATTATCATAAAATATTTTAGCCTGTTTAATTGCATTTTTAAAAGCTTTGGCATCTGAACTTCCATGAGCTTTTATGCAAATACCATTTACTCCTAAAAATGCAGCCCCACCGTATTCTTTATAATCGAAATCCTTTTTAAACTTTCTAAATACTGGTTTTAATAAAATTCCTCCAAGTTTAGTTCTGAAAGATTCCATTATTCTAATTTTTAATAGCTCAAATATATTTGCAACTGCGCCCTCATATAATTTTAAAATTACATTCCCTGTAAATCCGTCACAAACTATAACATTAACGTCTCCTTTTGGTATATCTCTAGCTTCCACGTTCCCTACAAAATTTAAATTTGCTTCTTTTAGTAATTTATGAGTAGATTTTGAAAGTTCATTGCCCTTTTCTTCTTCAGCTCCTATATTTACAAGCCCTACAGATGGATTAGCAATTTTTAAAATATTTTCAAAATATATTTTTCCCATAATTCCAAATTGAAGTAAATAATGAGGTTTACATTCTGCATTTGCCCCACAATCAATTATCATAAAAGGATTTTTTTTACCTGGAACTACAGGTGCTAATGCAGGTCTATCAATTCCTTTTATTCTTCCTACTATAAGTGTACATCCAGCTAAAAAAGCGCCAGTGCTTCCAGCAGAAATTATAGCATCAGCCTCCCCATTTTTCACAAGGTTTAAAGCTTTTACTAAACTAGAATCCTTTTTTCGTTTAATAGCAATTACTGGATGTTCATTTGTAGAAATAACTTCTTTTGCGTCTACAATTTTTATTTTATTAGACTCATAATTATATTTTTTTAGTTCTTGTCTAATTAAATTCTCAGGTCCAGTTATTAATATGCTTATATCATATTCTTTTATAGCTGCAACACAACCTTCAACAACAGCACTTGGAGAAAAATCTCCACCCATTCCATCTACAACAACTACCATCTTAAGCCCTCACTTTGTATGTGCCTTATTTATTTGTTCATTTATATTATATACCATATTGTTTAAATCTCTAGTATTAATAATGGAAGAATACAAATATAATTATATCTTTACGATATAATTGCATTTAGAAATAAAAAAAAGAAAGTCTTTCGACTTTCCTTTTTATTTTTGTTCCATTGAAACAACTTCTCTATTTTTGTAATATCCACAACTTTTACATACTCTGTGAGCAAGTTTCATTTCGTGGCATTGAGGACACTCAACTATTCCTGGTAAACCAAGTTGAAAAGTTTGTGCTCTTCTTCTATCTCTTCTACCTTTAGAAAATTTTCTGGCAGGATTTCCCATTGTAACACCTCCTTAATCAGTTGAAAACAAATTTTTTAATTGTGCCAACCTTGGATCAACATCATCAACCTTACAATTACATGTATTTTGATTTAAATTGATTCCACACTGATGGCATAAGCCTTTACAATCTTTATTACAAAGTTTTTTTATAGGCAAAATAGAAATGATATTATTTTCCACAATTTCATTTAAATCTAATCTATCATTTTCAATAAAAATGGTATCCTCATCTTCACTCTTAAGAGTTTTAGACAATTTTTCATTTAAATTAACATTTATTGAATAAGAAAAGGTCTCAAGACACCTAGAACAAGTAAGTAATAGTTCTGTATCAATATTTCCAGTTAACTCAATATCATTCCCAATATGGTTAAAAATCAAATGCAATTTAACTGGTTTAGAAAATTGTATTAATTCATTGTCATAGCAAAACTTAGCTTTTTCTAAATTTAAATCAATTTCTTTTCTTGCTTTTTTATTAAACATCTCTGAAACATCTATTATCATACCATCCACTCTGAAAAACCAAATGTTATTTAGTTTTATCTCATATAAAGAAAATCTTTATATCTTGTATAAATAAATTATACAGCTCGAGCAAAGCCTCTGCGTCCCTCCCAACTAAATTGTTTTTTACTAACATCAAACACAGTTTATTATATAAATAATTCAGTAAAAAGTCAAGATTTATTTATCATAAAAATTAGCAATAATTTTTATTTATAAGTTTTATGGTGTCTCTTGCTATTACTAATTCTTCATTTGTTTGTATAACTAATATTTTAATTCTTGAATTATCTGTACTTATTTCTGCGTCTTTTCCTGTAACATTATTTTTAATATTATCTATAAAAGCCCCCAGAAATCCTAATCCATTGCATATCTTAGCTCTTGTTCGTGGAGAATTTTCACCAAGACCTGCCGTAAATATAATTCCATCTACTCCACCCATAGCCGCGCTATAAGCACCTATAAACGTTTTAACTTTATAGCAGAATATATCAATTGCAAGTTGAGCTCTTTTATTTTTATCTTTCATTGCAGCTACTTCTACATCTCTAAAATCACTGCTTACACCTGAAACTCCTAGAATACCTGATTTTCTATTCATTATATCACTTGCCTGCTCAATTGTTAAATTTAATTCTTTCATTATATAAGTTAATATCGCTGGATCTATACTTCCGCATCTAGTTCCCATAGCTACTCCTTCAAGTGGAGTAAAACCCATACTTGTTTCTACTGATTCACCATTTTTTATAGCACAAATACTTGCTCCATTTCCTAAATGACAAGTAATTAACTTTAATTTTTTTATGTCTTTGCCCATAATTTCCGCTGCTCTAGCTGACACAAATTCATGAGACATCCCATGAAATCCATATTTTCTAATTCCAAGTTCTGTGTAAAGTTTATATGGGAGTGGGTATATATACGCAAATTCTGGCATTGTTTGATGAAAAGCGGTATCAAATACAGCAGCCATTGTCGTATCTGGCATTAGTATGCTACAAGCATTAATTCCATCCATATTGGCAGGGTTATGAAGTGGTGCTAGTTTTACACATTCTTCTAACCCTTTCATTACTTCTTCATTAATTATAACTGATTTTGCATATTTTTCTCCACCATGAACTACTCTATGTCCCACTGCACTTATTTCTGATAAATCTTTAATAATACCATACTTCACATCTAAAAGTGCTTCAATTATTAATCTTATAGCATCTTTATGATCTTTTATTAACTCCTTGATAATATATTGTTTACCATTGACACTTTGAGTTAAGCTTGATCCATCTAATGCTATTCTTTCCACTAACCCTTGTGCTAACGATTCATCATTATCCATGTTTATTAACCTATACTTAAGTGATGAGCTCCCACAATTTATAACTAATACCTTCATTACATCCCTCCAAATCTATATATTTTTATTGTTTTTTGTTTTTTATTAAATATATATGCTTTTATTAGTTAACTCTATATTATATAATATATATAATATATGGTTAATTGGCACGTTTTAAAAAATTTATTAAACCATATTAATATAATCCTACACGAGGTGATTAAATGAATATAACTGGCATTATTGTTGAGTATAATCCACTACATAACGGTCATGTATATCATATTAATAAAACAAAAGAACTTACTAACTGTGATGTCTTAGTTGGTGTTATGAGTGGTAATTTTGCTCAAAGGGGAATTCCATCTAGTATAGACAAATGGACGAAAACTAAAATGGCACTAGACAATGGGGTAGATTTAGTAATTGAGTTACCCACTGTTTACAGTGTATCCTCTGCAGAATTTTTTTCATATGGTGCTGTGAGTCTTCTTAATAGCCTAGGAATAATTGATAATATATGTTTTGGTAGTGAACATGGAAATATCGATAACATATATAACATTGCTAATATATTACTTAAAGAACCAATTGATTTTAAAACAAAATTAAAGAACTATTTATCTCTTGGCATTGTTTACCCATTAGCAAGAGATAAAGCACTTAATGATTATATAAAAAATTCAAACATAAACATATCAGACCTTCCGTTAAGTGATTTTTTAAATTCCTCTAATAATATACTAGGTATAGAGTATTGTAAAAGTTTAATTAAATTAAATAGTTCTATTATGCCCTATACATTAAAAAGAAAAGGTGATTCTTATAACAATAATCTTTTAAATAATGAATTTTCAAGTTCTACAGCTATAAGAAAATTTATGAAAGAAAATGGTTCTTTAACTAAACTTACTGATTATATCCCCATATCAGTATTAACTAATATCCAAAGCTTATATTCGAAAAATTGTAAATTTACAACTGAGGATGGTATGTTTCCATACATCAAATATAAATCTGCTACCTCCAAAAACACTTTAGTAAATTTACCAGATGCATCTGAAGGGCTGGATAATAGGATCATTAAATGTTTACAAAACAATTTAAACTACAAAAACGCTTTAGATGATATAAAGAGCAAACGGTATACTTATACCCGAATCAGTAGAATATTATGTCAATATTTTATAGGCTTTGATAATTTTAACACTGAAAAATTAAGATCATTGCCTTGTCCTTATGCAAGAGTTCTAGGCTTTAACTCAAATGGTAAGTCTATTCTAAAATCAATAAAATCAAACAGTAACATTCCGCTTTATACTAAACTCCCCAAAGAATGCACCGAGACTCTACAATTAGATTTGCAGTCTACAAAGGCTTACAGCATAATAAATAGCAATACCTCTTATAATAGCGATTATTTAATTTCTCCTATAATCATAGATTAAAAATAAATGCTACTATCATTTTATGATAGTAGCATTTATTTATTTATTTATTTATTTATTTATTTATTTTATTGTTTCGAATACATAAGTTTATGAAAATTAAAATATATTTAATATAGTAATACTTTTTAAGGGGGATAACATTGAAATTGTTATTAACAATATCATTAATTTTTATAATATTATTATTGTTTAAACTATTTAAAACATTAAAAATCAATCTATCTATAACATTAATTTGTTCTCTTATTATCATTCAAATAATATTAACACCAAATGTGTGCATCAAATACACTATTTCAGGTACTAAATTATTTTCCAATGCAATATTCCCTTCACTTTTTCCGTTTTTAGTTATCATAAACATTATAATAAGCTATAATGGCATTCATATTTATTCTAAATTACTTGGGAATATAATTTGTAAGCCTTTAAAACTTACAAAAGAATGTAATTTTGCACTATTAGTTAGTGTCCTATGTGGTTATCCTTTAGGTGCACGCTACTCTTGTGATTTATATGAAAAAAACATAATTGATGTAAATACATGTGAAAGATTACTAAATATCGCATCTAATGCAAGCCCTTTATTTATTATAGGTTCAGTCGGCACATCCATGATGTTTAATAGCACAATTGGTTATATTCTATTACTATCTAATATTTTATCTTGTATAATTATGGGCTTTATTATTCCGTCAAAAAAATCTTCCTTTAAAATGAATTATAGAAGCAATAATATTGTTGATAAGAAACAAACAAATACAAACATCGGTAAAGTCTTAAAAATAAGCATTGAAGATGCAATAAAGAATTCCTTAAATATAGGTGGTTTTATCATTGTATTCTCTGTTATAACAGGAATGATTAAAGACAATGTCATATTTCACATTGTCCTTAGTAAATTAGCTTTAATTATAGGATGTTCTAGTAATTTTATAGAAGGTATATTACTCGGAATGCTTGAGATGACTAATGGATGTTATTTAATATCCTCTAGTAATTCTGATCTTTATGTAACACTTCCAGTTTTAAGTTTTCTAATTGCATTTAGCGGTTTATCTATTATTTCACAAGTTTATAGCTATACTTATAAATATAATTTTTCTTTAAAAAAATATATTGCCCGAAAGTTTATTCAAGCCATAATTTCTTCAATTATAACCATAATTTTATATTTTGTTTTTTTACATACCTCATCTGTTTTTGCTTTTAATAATATTAGTATATATAAAAGCAGTAATTTATACTTAATAATATTAATAATATTATTTATTCCATTTATTCCATTAATTTTAACAAATATAATTAAATTATTTCATACCTCTTAGTTCCTTAACATTTTCTCTAATTGAAGTTGTAGTATCCGTAACTTCCCCTTGCAAAGATATTAGGAAATCTTGTACATCGCCTTTAATTTTATGAATCATTTTTTGACCTTTTAGTTCAATTTCTTTATCTAATTGGGACAATATTTCATCTGCATAGTCTTTTGCCCCAAGTCTCATTATTTTAGCATCTCTTTGAGCTGAAGCAACGATTTCTTCAGAACGTGTTTGTGCCTCTTTAACTAAGTCTTGCTTTTCAACTCTTCTTCTTATTTTATCTATGGTTTCTTCTTCAAAATTTTTAGCTTGTCTTTTTGCGTCAACTAAAATTCTCTCTTTTTCATCGCAAATCCACTGTGCTTTCTTGAACTCATCTGGCAAGTGATTCATAATTTGATCAATTACATCTAATATTTCTTTTTTATTTATAACTATCTTGCCTGTAACAGGTATTTTAGATGAGCTCTCAACAATCCCTTGAAGGTATTCTAAAAGCTTTATAACATCCATATTTCACACCCCTATTTTGAATTAATTTTTCTAATAATATCTGGTATAATTTGTTCAGGTACCAATCCTTTAATACATCCGCCAAGCATTGCTACTTGTTTAACCGAAGAAGAACTTAGATAACAATATTTTGCCTTTGTCATCATAAATACAGTTTCCTTACTTGGATCCAACTTGTTATTTAGTGATGCCATTTGAAATTCATATTCAAAATCTGAAATACTTCTAAGTCCTTTTAAAATTACCCCCGCACCCTCTTTATTCATTAATTCAATAAGTAAGCCACTAAATTTTTTTACGCGTACATTGGGTAAATTTTTAACCACATTCTTTATTTGTTCTACTCTTTCATCTACAGTAAATAGAGATACCTTTTCTGGATTAACAAGTACTCCTACGATTAATTCCTCAAAAACTTTAGAGGTCCTCTTTATTATATCTAAATGTCCATTTGTTATTGGATCAAAACTTCCAGGGAAAATTGCCTTTTTCATGTTATTCCTCCATGTTTTTCTGTGGGGTAAATAACAACTATAATTGCTATTTACCATGTATTTTATTTGGTGTAGCTAATAATGTTTAATTATTAGCTACACCAAATTCATAAAACAATACAGTTGTATTACCATATTTCCTTGAATCTGAAAGATGAATAATACTATTTCCTTTATATATTTCTTCACTAGAATCTATTTTGCAAACAATAATTCCATCTTTGCTTAAAAGATTATTGCTGGCAATAATTTCAATAGCAGGTGGAATCATATCTTTAGCATATGGTGGGTCTATAAAAATTATATCAAACACAATTCCTTCATTCGCAAACTGCTCCATATATTTGTATGTATCACCTTTTAAGCATTTACATTTTTTATTAAATTTTAGATTATCTACATTTTTTTGTAGCATTTCAAAAGTAGTATCACCCATATCAATTAAATAGCACATAGAAGCACCCCTGCTTGCTGCCTCAAGGCCTAAGCTTCCAGTACCTGAGAACATATCTACTACTACTGCATTACGTGTTCTATTCTGAATTATATTAAATATTGATTCTTTAATTCTATCCAATGTAGGTCTTGTTCCCATACCTACAGGTGACAATATCTTTCTACCTCTTGCATTTCCTGCAATAATTCTCATATGTATATTCCTCCATTTAAGCAAGTTTCGATAATATTTTAACATAAATATATAATTTATACAAAGAAATTTTGCTCTTAATTAAAACAAATATAGCTAGAACTTTTCTCTATTTTTTCTATTATTTCATCCTTTAGTCTCATGTCTTCTATATTATCACTTTGTATTAATTGTTTTGCTTCTTTATTTGCAAGTTTTAAAATATCAATATCTTCAATTACATCTGCTAAAATTAGACCTGATTCACCATGCTGTTTTATGCCAAATAATTCTCCTGCACCTCTTGTTTTTAAATCTTCTTCAGCAATGTAAAACCCATCATTACTTTTTATAAGTACTTCTAATCTTCTTCTAACTATTTTATTTTTAATATTAGCTAGCAATATACAATAGGACTTATACTGTCCTCTTCCTACTCTTCCCCTAAGCTGATGTAGTTGCGCAAGTCCAAACCTTTCTGAGTTTTCTATTATCATAACAGTTGCATTTGGTACATTTACTCCAACTTCAATTACTGTAGTTGATATTAATGCTTTAATCTCACCAGATTTAAACTTATCCATAATTTCATTTTTAAGTTTGCTAGGCATCTTACCATATATCATTCCTATTTCAATAAATTTAAATTGTCCTTTTTTTAACTTCTCATAAAGCATCTCTACAGAACTTAACTTCATTTCTTCATTTTCAACAACAAGTGGACAAACAATGTATACCTGTCGTCCCTTCATAATTTCTTTTATTGCAAACTCATAAACCTTTGAGCTAGAACCCATGCTTTCGTATGATGTGTCAATTTTTTGCCTACCTGGTGGTAATTCATCTATTATAGATACATCTAAATCACCATACAAATATAAAGATAGTGTTCTTGGAATTGGAGTTGCTGTCATTACAAGAATATCAATGTTTTTGCCTTTATTAGAAAATCTATTTCTTTGTGATACTCCAAATCGATGTTGCTCATCAGTAACAATCATTCCTAGGTTATTAAATTCTACATTATCTTCAATAAGCGCATGGGTTCCAACAACAATATCAATAACTCCATTTTTTAACTCCTGTTTGATTAATTGTTTGTTCTTAGGTGTTGTACTCCCACTTAATATTTGTATATTTAATGAAAAATTTTTTAATACATTTTGAATTTCTTCGTAATGCTGCTTTGCTAAAATTTCAGTTGGTGCCATTAGCGCTGCTTGATACCCATTTTTAACAACATTAAACATAGTAATTATAGCGACTATAGTTTTACCGCTTCCAACATCACCTTGAAGCAATCGATTCATAGCTTTGTCTCTCTTTTGATCTATTAAAATTTCCCTTACAACTTTACTTTGTGCCTTTGTAAGCTCAAACGGAAGTTGCTGCTTTAATACTATAAGTTCCGGAGCTATTTTAAATTGGATACCAGCATTATGATCTTTCATAAACTCTTTTAGCATTAATATTTTCAATGAATACGTAAATAGCTCCTGAAATTTAAGTCTTTTTTTTGATTTATTAAGAAGCTCTATATTTTTAGGACTATGTATATTATGTGTAGCATCGCTTAAAGAACAAAAACAATATTTTTTCACAATCCATTCAGGTAAATTGTCTACTATTTCAATATTACAGAGGACATCCGAAATTATTTTATTAAAAAAATTATTTGTAACATTCTTTTTAATAGGGTACTTAGCAATAATTTTGTTAGTGTCCATTGATGTATTCTTTACTATTTTAGGATTCATAATTGTTATTTCGTTCTTAAATATATTAACCTTACCTGTAATAATATATTTACTCGATATTTTAAAACTATTTTTTGCATACATTTGATTAAACCATTTGCCTTTAAATTTATTATCACCTTGGCAAAAAACTATAGTAGAAAGTGTTTTATTATTTTTTAATCTAATATCTCTTAGTATATTTAAAACAGAGCATTCTACAATAACTTTTTCACCGTCCATGCACTCGAGAACGCTTTTGTGAACAGATATATTTTCATAATCTCGAGGAAAGTATAATAGTAAATCTAACACATTAAAAATACCACATTTATTCAAGTTCTCTGCCATTTTAGGCCCAACACCCTTTATATATTTAATATCACTATAAGTATTCACTAATACCACTCCAAGAAAAAAAATTTAACAATATTTATGCTCATTATTAAGATATAAGAAAAAAAGCCCTAAGGCTTTTATTCAACTGAAGCAATAAAATAATATAATGGTTGTTTTCCATTATAATGTTGAATGTCTATATCCGGATACTTCTGTTCTAAAGTAGAAATAAGCTCTTCTACCTTACTTGAAACACAATCTTCACCATAGAAAATTGTAATGAGTTCACTATCTTTTTTTACCATACTCTCAATAATGTTTTCACAAACTCTATAAATGTCTGTTCCAACTTCTTTAATTTCTTGTTCAACTAAACCTAGTATATTCCCCTCTTTTATTGCCTTACCATTAAATTCTGTATCTTTAACAGCAAAAGTAACAGAAGCAGTTGCAACATTCTTAATTGCCTCTGTTAATATATTCTGATTTTTTTCTACACTCACATCAGCATTAAACATTGTTACTGCAGTTATACCTTGTGGAATAGTTTTAGATGGTATAACAATTACATTTTTTTCTGACAACTCAACCGCTTGCTGTGCTGCCATAAGTATATTTTTATTATTAGGTAGTATAAATATGTTTTCAGCATTAATATTATTGATACTATCTAATATGTCTTGTGTACTTGGGTTCATGCTTTGACCACCCTCAATTACAACATCCACACCTAAATCCTCAAAAATATTTTTAATGCCTTCTCCAAGTGCAACAGATATAAATCCATATTTTTTACTTTCAATAATATCTTTTTTTACTGGCTTCTCAGTTTCTTCATCTGTTATACCTAATAAATTTTTATGTTGTTCTTTCATATTTTCGATTTTAACTTTAAACAGTTCACCTAGCGTTATTGCTTTTGAAAGAATTATTCCCGGATCATTTGTGTGTATATGAATTTTCAGGAACTCATCTTGCACAACTACAACCATTGAGTCTCCATACTTTTCTAAATATTTTTTTAATTTATTAATATCAACATTTCTAGCAACAACTAATAGTTCAGTACAATATGCAAATTTTATGTCTACAGGTGTATCTGAAATTGTAGATGATATCACATCTGATTTACTACCTTTATTCTCTGACTTATTAATTATAGCTTCCATGTTATTGTTTAAAGCTTCGTACATTCCCTTAAATAATATTACAAGTCCCATTCCACCGGCATCAACTACTTTAGCTTCTTTTAATGCTGGAAGCATATCAGGAGTCTTACTAAGCATAATTTCACTATACTTACAAACATCCTGCATAAGTTCAACTACATTTATCGCTTCACTTTTTACTGCACTATCACCAGCCACTTTAATAATAGTTAAAATAGTACCTTCAGTAGGTCTCATAACTGCCTTATATGCAAATTTTGCACCTTCTAAAATGCTTTTAGCAAATTCTTCGGATGTAGCTTCTGTTTTGCCTTCTAGTCCCTTTGCAATGCCTCTAAATATTTGTGATAGTATTACGCCCGAATTACCTCTTGCGCCCATTAGCGCGCCTCTAGCTAGTTTTTGTGCTATCTCAGCAATTGATTCTGTTTCCGTATTATCAATTTCTTGTACAGCTGCCTTAAATGTCATTGACATATTAGTTCCTGTATCTCCATCTGGAACAGGAAATACATTTAGTGAATTTACATATTCTTTTTTGTCCTCTAATCTATTTGATGCATTTATTACCATATTACGAAAATGTTTACCATTAATTTTTAAGTATTCCACTGCCTATGCCTCCTTAAACCCTTACCCCTTGGACGTTTACCGTTATTGTCGCAACTTTTAGTCCTGTGTAATTTTCAACATTATACCTTATTTTTTGAATTATATTATTTGCTATTATAGATATCTTTGTTCCATACTCAACAATAATATACAACTCAATATATAATTTATTTTCCTTTGAATTAATTCTAACCCCTTTATTTAATCCATCATTCTTAATTAATTGCCAAAATCCATCCTTAGCATCTTTTAATGCCATGCCCACAACCCCATAACACTCCGTTGTAGAAATGCCAACTATGTTGGCTAGTGCTTCCTCTGAATAATATATTGTACCATTCTCGGTTGTAATCTTACCCTTCATTATAATTCCTCCTTATAATGCTATATAGATTATTTTATATTATATCACTAATTTATTCAACAAAATTTAATATATATATTCAATAAATTTTAATATATAATTACTTTAGTTGCTAATAATCATGCAATTAACTTGCAAGAGTAGTCGTATGTATGTTACAATTATGCGTGTTTCAATTGAGAAGATTTTTTTCTTCATAGTATTAAGGAGGTGTTTTCATTGTCAAGAAAATGCGAAATATGCAATAAAGGTGTTATAGCTGGTAGTCAGTATAGTCACTCTCACCGTGAATCAAAAAGAAAATGGGCTCCAAATATTCAAAAAGTTAAAGCTATAGTTAACGGAACGCCTAAATCTATACATGTATGTACTAGATGTCTTCGTTCAGGTAAAGTACAACGTGCTATATAGTTAAGAAATAAAGATGCAGCTGTAACCAGCTGCATTTTTTATTTAAATCCACCTGTGAAAGCTATATTTTTTTAATATAAATTTCAAAAATGTATATCTTAAATAGTCTTCTTTCCTATATATCTTAATGTTTCTCGAAAGTATTATTACCAATAATAGCTTTTCTATGTTATTTTCTTAGAAAAAATCTAATTATTCGAGACATAAATCTCGGTAATTTAATAGCCATAATTTTCATCTCTCTTACCTCCCAAACAATAAATATTTAAACTTTTAAGTATTATTCCAATATAATCAAATAATTACTACTCTTACCCAACTTGCAAGCGACCTTATTTCAAAATGTTAATAAATTTATCATATCTGTTTCTAATCACTAACAATGATGGTTATGATTCATTATAGTAAACCCAAAATAAACAATACCCCCTCCCACAACAATTATCCACCAATAAAATGGAACTACAAAGACTGCTAAAATTCCTATGCCTAAACATGCAATGATTACTCCAAGTTGTCTTCCAAAAAACTTATAATACCTTTTCATAAGGTATTCTCCTCTCAAAGTATTCCAATATTATTATATGATTTAATATCTATAATGTTTCCAAAATAAAAAACTATTTTATTATTGAATAAATCAATAATAAAATAGTTTTTGAATACACATTAATCTGATGATAATATTATCATCAGAGTTCCAGATTTAAATTTAAGCTCAACGCGAGGGCCTTTAAACTCATTTGAAATAGATATGCTCTGACCAATTTTCAGATTACAATTATCTAGAGGATATTTTGCGCCTTCAATTGTTAATCCAATAATTTCATCACCATAAGATTGTAATGAGAATATATCACCCATTTTCCCCTTTAGAGAAGTTGATGAGTTAGTTAACCTAATATTATTGTTCCCGTCCTTAATTAACGCATTAATACCATTCTCTAAACAAATTTTCAGCATTCCAATATTCCCTAGCAAATGATCAATTCTACTGCCAGTGCACCCTAGTAGTACTATTTCATTTGGTTGCATGCTTATAGCCTTTCTAACTGCAATCTCAGTATCTGTATAATCTTTCTCTTTAGGATATACATCTATACTACAATTATTTGTTTTAAAATAACCTAATACCTTTTCATCGATTGAATCAAAATCTCCAACAAGTAAATTAGGGTTTATATTATATTCATATAAACAATTAGCCCCACTATCTGCCCCAATTAAAAATGTATTCTTTGTAATTTCACTTTTTAGTAACTCCTTTGATGGTGGATTTCCTCCTGATACTATTATTGCTTTCATTTTATAAAGAATCTCTTAAAGCTTTTATATTTTTTCCGATTTCCCCATTCTTAAATACCGATGATCCAGCTACAATTACATTAGCACCACCACTAACAACTTCTCGGATATTTGATTCATCAATACCACCATCTACTTGAATCAAGAGTTCTTTGTTGCATTTATCTGCAAGACCTCTAACTTCTTTAATTTTATCAAGACAATAACCAATATATTTTTGGCCACCAAATCCAGGGTTTACTGTCATAATAAGCACCAAATCTAGATTACTTATCAAGTGTTTTATTAAATCTACAGGAGTGGCAGGATTTAATGCGACTCCTGCCTTTACACCGAAACTTTTAATATAATTAATAGTTCTATCAATATGTCTATCAGCTTCATAATGAATAGTTATAATGTCAGCTCCTGCTTTTACAAAGTCTTCAATATACCTAGATGGTTCTTCTATCATAAGATGTACATCAAATGGCAATTTTGTTAATTTTCTTATACTCTTAATAATCGGTATTCCAAAAGAAATATTAGGTACAAACATACCATCCATTACATCAATATGGATTATATCTGCCCCGCACGCCTCTAACTCTTTAATATGTTCGCCTAGCCTTGAAAAATCTGCTGATAATATAGACGGTGCTATTTTTATCATTTTTTATTCCCCCTAGCAATAATCTCTTCTAATGTTTTTATATAAAACTTGTACCTATCTGCATATATTTCATTAGAATCTACCGCTTCCTTAACTCTACAATTAGGTTCTTTATAATGCATACAATTTGAAAACCTACATTCACTTCCATGTTTTTCAAATTCAGGAAAACAATCTTGTAATTTTTCTTTCTCAATAAAATCTAAACTTAAAGATGAAAATCCTGGAGTGTCTAGTAAAAAACCATCCTCATATTCAATAAGCTCGCTGTGTCTAGTCGTGTGCTTACCTTTCTGTGATTTTTTACTTATGTCTCCCGTTTTCATAGCTTCTCTACCAAGTAAACTATTTAATATAGTTGATTTTCCAACTCCGGAAGGGCCACAAAAAACAGAAATATTATCTTTAACTTTTGCTTTTAACTCAGAAAGTCCCTCTCCCTCTTTTGCTTTTAAGAATACTATATCACAACCAACATTTCTAAGTTCTTGTACAAGATTCTCATCAACTTTATCAACTAAATCTAGTTTATTTAAACAAAGGACTATTTTTAACCTGTAGTGTTCGCAAAGCACTAAAAATTTATTTAGTAAATCCATATTTAAATCAGGTTTTTTTAAGGAGAAAACTACAAAAGCCTGGGTTACATTAGCCACTGCTGGACGTATCATTTCTGTATCTCTTGCATAAATTTTTTCAATTACGCCTTTACTTACATCCGTCTCAAGCATTATTTCCACTTTATCACCAATAACAGGGACAAGCCCGGTATACCTAAACTTTCCTCTTGCCTTACATTCTATAACCTTATCTTCCACTTTTACAAAATACAGCCCGCCTATTCCTTTTGTGATTACTCCTTGCATATATCCTCCTTTAATTGCGCTTGACTTAATATTTATAAACATTTCTCATAACTTACACTCATTAGATTTTCTACTTTGTTGGTGTTGTTACTGTTTTCGGTGTTGTTGCTGTTTTCGGCGTTGCCGTTGTTGTAGTTGTTGACGGTGTTTTACTTGGAGTCTTGGTTGTTGGTGTTGTTCCTTCTGTAGTACTATCAGTACCAGTTCCTGTGCTTGGTGTTACAGGAGCTTTAGATGTTAAATTTACAGTAGTCCCAACATCAGCTTTAGTTCCCGCCACCTTATCTTGTGATTCGATTATATCATCATCACTACCAGAAACTGATATAGTTACACCATTTTGCGTTGCTATTGCTCTAGCTTGTTTGACAGTATTTCCTGTAAAACTAGGTACCGTAAATTGTTCGTTTTGTGGTTCTTTATAGGTATAATAACTAACACCTACCGAACTGCCTTCTTTAAGGTCTGCATTTGCCTCATAACTTTGACTAATTACTTTACCATCTAGTGACTTATCACTAGTTATTATTTCTTTTTGGACACCTAACTTTAAATTTACGGCCTGCAACATTTGCTCCGCCTTACTTAAAGATTGATTATATAAATTTGGAACTTTTGCATATTTAACTTCTACACCTAAACTTATTACTAAACTTACTTTATCACCCTTTTGAACTGAACTACCTTGAACTGGATCTTGGCTTATAACCATACCACTCGCTATAGAGTCACTATACTCTTCTTTAGCACTGCTAAGCACTAATCCATTTTGTTCAATAATAGCTTTAGCCGAAGCTTTATTATTTCTTTCAAGAGATGGCATTGAGAAACTTGCCGGTCCCTTACTAATTCGAACTCTTACTTCTCCATTGGCATTTATTTCTGTTCCCTCGTCTGGAAAACATAATAAAACTTCACCTTTAGGTTTATCACTATTATCTTCGCCAACCACGCTAAAGGTTAGGCCTTCTTTTACAACTAGAGCATTTGCAGCTACCTTATCTAACCCAATAACTTTAGGAACCACTATTTTAGCCACAGTTGTGGCCTGATTATTAGACAGATAATTTTTAGCAGCAAGCCCTAAAACAGCAGCTAAAATAACAAATAAAATTATTACAATAGGAACTATTATATTAGATTTATTTTTTTTAGTATGTTTATTGTTACTTTTCTTATTATGCTCAGGTTTCGGTTTTTCTTCCACCTCTTCTTTTTGATAATCAGCCACATTGACAGGTTCCATAACTCTAGTATAATCATCATCCATAACATTTGTTGCAATAGTATATGAACTATTGTTTTTTATTCTCTCAAGATCTAAGAACATTTCTTTTGCTGTTTGATACCTCTTAATAGGTTCTTTTTCAATAGCTTTTAGTATTAATTTATTTAAATTTTTTGGAACATCTGCTCTTATTTCCTTAGGTGGAACAACTTCTTCTTGTATATGCTTTAAAGCTACAGATACAGGACTTTCTGCATCATAAGGCACTCTCCCAGTTACCATCTCATAAAGCACTATTCCAAAAGAATAAATATCAGTTCTACAATCTACAAAACTAGCTTTGGCCTGTTCTGGCGAAAAATAATGAGCTGATCCCATAACTGTACTAGTATTAGTTATAGTTACAGAACTGGCAGCCTTTGCAATACCGAAATCAGTAACTTTAACAGTCCCATCCTCTGTAACTAAGATATTATGTGGTTTTATATCCCTATGTATAATGTTATTCTTATGAGCACACTCAAGTGCTTTTGCTATTTGCATACCATAATCTATTACCTTATCATATTCCATGCTGCCATGATCAACTATAATTTGTTTTAAAGTTTTACCTTCTATATATTCCATTACAATATAATTAATATCTCCCTCTTTTCCAACATCATAGATATTAACTATATTATTTGATGAAAGACTAGCGACAGATGAAGCTTCTTTTTTAAATTTTTCCATAAATACTATATTGTTTGAGAATTCTTCTTTTAGAATTTTTACAGCAACAAAGCGATTGAGCAAACGACATTTAGCTTTATAAACTATTGCCATTCCGCCCTCTCCAACTTTTTCAAGGAGTTCATACCTATTCCCTAATACGGTTCCTATCATCTCTGCACTCTCCTTCAAACACAATAACTGATATGTTATCACGTCCACCCTTTGACTTGCTTAAATCTACTAACATTTTGCAACTTGATTGGTTGTCATTTTCAATTATAATATCATACATCTCAGAATAAGTCACATCATTAGAAAGGCCATCTGTACATAAAATACATTTAATTGTACTCGTCAAATCGACATCGAATAAATCAACTTCTACTAATTCATTTGTTCCAAGTGCTCTTGTAATAATATTTTTATTGGGATGAGTCCTGGCGTTTTCTTCAGTTATAGATCCATTGTCTAAAAGCTGTTGAACTAAAGAATGATCTCTTGTAACTTTTATTAATTCTCTATTATTATTAATAATAAAACAACTACTATCACCTACATTTGCAACGATCATTTTATTTTGTTTTTTTAAACAAATGGTTAATGTTGTACCCATTCCTTTTAGTTCATCATTTTGACTGGACATATCATAAATTTCTTTATTTGCACATTTTATTCCTTCTGATAACACCTCTTTTAAATCCAATCCCTCATTATTTTTCTTTATATATTCCATTATAACCTTAATAGCTAATTGGCTTGCGACCTCTCCGGCATTATGTCCCCCCATGCCATCTGCTACAGCATAAACATCAAAATCGCTTGATTCAAAACAACCAACAGAGTCTTCATTTGTTTTCCTAACATTTCCAACATCTGATAAAACCCCAAACATTGTTATACCCCCTCATTTAAGTTCCTCACTTTTAATGTAGCTTCTCCTAAGTTGACCACATGCTGCATTAATATCTAATCCCATCTCTCGCCTTATTGTCGTCTGAATATTGTTTGTTTCAAGTACCTTCTTAAATTCAGCAACATCTTCATTCGAAGACCTCTTTAATTCATTCTCTTTAATCTCATTAACTGGGATCAAATTAACATGGCATAACATATCCTTCAATAAAGCACTTAATCTTTCTGCATCTTGAGCACTATCATTAAGACCCTTCACTAAAGCATATTCGAAAGTTATCCGCCTATTAGTTTTGTTTATATAGTACCTAGAAATATCAATAATTTCTGCAATCGAATACTTATTTGCAATTGGCATACTTTTTTTGCGTATCTCATCAGTAGATGCATGCAGAGAAATAGCAAGTGTCGTTTGCAAATTAAGATCAGCAAATTCCTTTATTTTTGGTACTATTCCGCAAGTAGAAATAGTTATATGCCTTTGTCCAATATTTAATCCATTTTTTGAATTTACTAATTCAAGAAACTTTATAACATTACGGTAATTATCAAATGGTTCCCCACTTCCCATTAATACAACATTCGAAATTCGCTCACCAATTAATTGTTGCGATTTAATTATTTGTCCTAGCATTTCCCCAGATGTTAGGTTTCTAATCATTCCACCAATTGTTGATGCACAAAATTTACATCCCATTTTACATCCAACTTGAGTCGATATACATATTGAATTTCCATGTTTATATTTCATAATAACGCATTCAATTAGATTACCATCATTTAACTCAAATAAATATTTTTTTGTATCCTTTTGCTTTGATGAATGCTCTTCAATAGGTTTTGGTATTCCTATGTGAAAATTGTTTTGTAACTTTTCCTGTATACTTTTAGGAATATTGTTCATGTCCTCAAACTTCCAAACATCATTATAAATCCAATCTGATACCTGTTTAGCTCTAAATCCACTTTCACCATTATCTTTCATCCAACATTTTAATTCAACTAAATCTAAATCTAATATATTTATCATTCTATACACCCACTATCATTTTATAAACCACTATAACTTTCTAAATTTACTTATGAAAAACCCATCCATGTATTCATTTGGAAATATAGTTACATACCCTTTATCACTATAATTTATATTATCAAATTTTCCATATGATACTGGTTCAATCTTAAATTCTGGATGTGAATTCATAAACCATTCAATATTAACTTCATTTTCTTCCTTATTAAGGGTACATGTTGAATATACAAGGATACCGCCCTTTTTTACGTATTTAGAAGCATTTTCCATTATTTTTCTTTGTATCTCTATTATACTTTTTATATCTTTTAAGCTTTTACTCCACTTTATCTCAGGTTTTTTCCTTATAATTCCAAGACCAGAACAAGGAACATCTATAAGAACTCTATCCGCATATTCAAATAAATTTGGATCGTAAATCGTAGCATCGTGAACGTCACATGTTGTATTTGTAATTCCTATTCTCTTTAAATTTTCTTCAATGAGTGATAGTTTATTTTCATGTACATCAAATGCTAAAATATGTCCTGTATTCTTCATAAGTTCCGCGATGTGTGTTGTCTTCCCACCCGGCGCACTACAAAGATCTAGGACTTGTAAATTTGGCTTTATTTCCATAGATCTTGCTGTAAGCATAGCACTCTCGTCCTGAGCTGTTATATTTCCCTCATTAAATAAGAGGTTATTCTCTATATTTTTACCTTTAATAATTCGTATTGCTTCAGGACATACATATCCTTCTTCTATATTATACCCATTTTTTATAAGTTTTTCCCATATTTCTTTATAAGTTAGTTTTAGGGTATTAACTCTAACTGTAACATCAGGTTTATAATTTAATCCTTTAAGAATTTTTTCAGCAGTTTCTGTTCCATATTGCTTTATAAAAAGTTTAACTAAGGCCTTAGTAAATGAATATTCAAAACATAATCTTTGCATATTATCTTTTTCATCATAATATTTTGCAGTTTCATCTCTTAAATAGCTCCTAAGTACACCATTAACAAGTTTTGATGCTCCTATATTGCTCTTTTTTTTAGTTAAATTTACAGCCTCATTAACAACCGCAAAACTTGGAACTTTATCTAAATATCTAATTTGATAAACAGATATCCTTAATATATTTAAAACAAAACTTTCTAATTTATCTATACCTTTTTTTATATAATTACACAGTATTTTATCTATAGTATATTTATATTTTAAAGTGCCATAAACTATTTCTGTAACTAGTGCCTTATCTTTATCACTTAATTCAGACTTGTTGAGTTCTATTCCTAATACGATATTTGAATAGGCATTATCATTTAACACTTTTTCAATAACATTAATCGCTACGAGTCTACTATTATTCATGCTATTACCTCAATTTTCATTTGATTTTATCTTTAATATGTTTATACCTATAAGCACATAAGAACGGTTATTTTAGACCGAAATCTATAATGTTTTTCTCATTTTAAAATTGTGCCTACATTTATCTTATTTCCAATTATATAATCCTTCACTTTCAATGGTTTTTTACCTGGAAATTGTATTTCTTCAATAAGTAAAACACCATTACCAGTCGATACCCTAAGTCCCTCTTTTGAGACTTCTATTATGCTTCCACTCTGTTTATCTGATTGTTCATTAATTATTCTCGACTTATATATTTTCATTACTTTATTCTCATAATGAGTATATGCAATTGGTGATGGATTTAAACCTCTTATAAAATTGTGTATATTACTGCTACTATTATTCCAACTTATATTAGCCATTTTCTTTTCTAACTTAGATGCATATGTGCTTAACTTATTTTCTTGTTTAATTGGAGTAATTTTGTTATTAACTATTCCATTTATTGTTTCAACTAAAAGGTCAGCACCACTATCCATGAGAACTTCAGTCAATTCTCCAGCTGTAATGTTGTTAGAAATTTCCACCTCTTCTGATAGCAAAATATCTCCAGTATCAAGACCTTCACCCATAAGCATTGTTGTATTGCCACTTTTAGTTTCACCATCAATTATACACCAATTTATAGGGGCGGCCCCTCTATATTTAGGTAACAATGATGCATGTAAATTTACACATGCATATTTAGGAATATCTAACACTTCCTTTGGAAGTATTTGCCCAAATGCAACTACTACAATAAAATCAGGTTTTAAATCTTTTATTGTTTCTATCATTTCTTCATTATTTCTAAGTTTTAAAGGTTGATATACTGGTATATTATAAGTTGTAGCTAATTGTTTAACAGCAGACATTGCTAAATTTTTGCCCCTCCCTTTTGGTCTATCAGGCTGAGTAAAAACAGCAGATACCTTAAACTCTTTTATAAGTTTCAAAAGCGAAGGTACTGAGAACTCTGGTGTACCCATAAAAATTATATTCATATTATTTCTCCTCATCTTCAATCGCTTTATCAATAAACAATACACCATCTAAATGATCAATTTCATGACAGAGTGCTCTTGCAAGAAGACCTTCACCATCAATTATTATTTTCTCACCAATTTCATTTATTGCTTTGACCTTCACGGTTTCAGGTCTATTTACTGACTTTTGTACTCCTGGGATACTTAAACATCCTTCACTCTCAAGTTGTGATCCTTGCATTTCTACAATTTCTGGATTAATTAATGTTATTAGCCCATCTCCAACATCAATTACCACTATTCTTTTTAGAATTCCAACCTGTGGTGCAGCAAGCCCTATTCCATTAGAATTATACATAGTTTCTTTCATGTCTTCAATTAATATTGAAATTCTTTGATTAATGTCATCCACCACTCTACATTTTTTTCTTAATAAATCATCACCATAAATTCTAATTGTTCTTATAGCCATACTATAACCTCCTTGTGTAAACTCATTATTTTTATGCTATTACATCATATTGCTGGGATTAATATCAATACTAACACGTATACTATTATAAATATTCTTAACAGATTCATATACTAAATTCTTTATTTTCTCAGCAATTATTTCTTCAATACTCCCTTTAATTATAATCTGCCACCTATAAAAATTTTTAATCTTAGATATTCCACAAGGACATGGTCCAAGTAATGTGATTTTATCATTATCTTTAATTTTATATTTCAAATCTTGGCCAACGCTTTGTATACTTTTTATTAATAAATTTTCATTTTCAGAACTCATAGTTATGGATAAGATACTTGTAAACGGTGGATAATCCATAGCTCTTCTCATCATGATTTCATCTTTGTAAAAGCTATCATAATCATTATTAGCTGCATATTGTATAGTTGAATTATCTGCACTATATGTTTGAATAACTACTTTACCTTCCTTACTACCTCTGCCTGCTCTTCCTGAAACTTGGGTGAGCAATTGAAATGTCCGTTCAAAAGCTCTAAAATCAGGTAAATTAAGTGATAAATCTGCAGCTATTACCCCTACTAATGTAACATTTTTAAAATCTAATCCTTTTGCAACCATTTGTGTTCCAATTAAAATATCAGCCTGCTGGTTTTTAAATGTATTATATATATATTCGTAAGAGTTTTTTTTACGAGTCGTATCAAAATCCATTCTCAGAGTTCTTGCTCCAGGAAAAATCTTATTAATTTCTTGCTCTATTTTTTCTGTTCCAACCCCAAAATATTTTACATAACTACTTCCGCAACTTGGGCATACTTTACTTATTTTTTCTTTTTCACCGCAATAATGGCAAGTTAGATAATCAGATGAACTATGATAGGTTAATGAAATATCACATTTTTTACATTTAAAAACATAACCACATTTTCTGCAAGATACGAATGTTGAAAAACCACGTCTATTTAAAAATAATATAACTTGCTCATTTTTTCTGAGAGATTCAGCTATACCCTCATACAATGAATTACTAAATATTGAACGATTATTATTCATAAGCTCTTCTCGCATATCAACAATTTCTACTTTAGGCATAGCTGCACCATCAGCTCTTTCATTAATAGTAATTAATTCTAATTCATTTATAGAAGCTCTATAATAACTTTCAATAGAAGGCGTTGCTGATCCCAAGACCAATTTACAATTTTCTAATTTGCATTTCATATATGCTATTTCGCGAGTATCATATTTGGGATCACTGTCAGACTTATAACTTGATTCATGTTCCTCGTCGATTACAATTAATCCTAAATCTTCAAAAGGTAAAAAAATAGCTGATCTAGCGCCAATGGCAATTTTAACATTTCCAAGTTTTACTCTCATCCATTCATCAAATCGTTCTCCATCTGATAATCTGCTATTAAAAACCGCTATATCACGTCCAAATCTGCCTTTAAACCTTTCAACCATTTGAGGTGTTAAAGATATCTCGGGTATAAGTATTATAGATTGTTTGTTCTCTTTTAACATATAACTAACCAATTTCATGTATATCTCAGTCTTTCCACTACCTGTAACTCCATGTATTAGAAATTTTTTCGACTTAGGATTCATTATAATGTCTACTGCTTTTTGTTGGTTATCATTTAGTGCTTTTTCTTCATACCTAGAATAATTTTTTTCACTATACCTATTAATAATTACCTCTTGTGTAGCTAAAAATCCATATTTGATTAATGTATTAGTTGATGACAGTGACTTACTAAAAATTTTGCTAAACTCATTTTTATTGTACTTCATATCATTTTGTTGTATTAACTCATAAATATTTTTATAAGGTTCCTTTAAAAACTTTCCCTCTAATTGTTTTCTTGTAGTAAGTAATTGAGATGTCTTCTTCTTTATACCTTTAGTTATTCCCCTTGGAATAATAACTTTAATGCACTCTAAGTAAGTGCAGAGATATTTTTTTTTCATAATTTTAATAAGTTCAATATCAGTAATTTTAAGGAGTGGCATATCATCACAAATTTTTGTTATTTCCTTAATATTATTAACATTATTACATTGCTCATACAATTCTAATACAAAAGCATCAAGTGTCTTATTTCCTCTCCCAAATGGCACCTTAACTCTAAATCCTAGAAGAACGCTGCCCATTAAACTAATAGGTATCTTATATGTGAAAACCTTATCCACTTGAACAGAATCGTTATTCACCACAACTCCAGCATACTGATACACTTAATCACCCTTTTAATTTTATAATTTTCATGCCCTTTATAAATAAAAAGCGCATTAGCGCTTTTTATTTATTAAATTAAGCAATTCCCTAGCAACTTGTTTTTTAGACATTTTGTCTAATGCTACTGGATCGTTATCTTTGCTTAAAATAATCACTTTATTCTCTTCAGTTCCAAATCCAACATCTGCTTTTGTTATATCATTTGCTACTATATAATCCAAATTCTTTTTTATTAACTTTCCTTTTGCATTTTGGAGTAAATCATTACTTTCCGCAGCAAATCCTACTAATATTTGATTCTTTTTATGTAATCCCAATTCTTTTAAAATGTCATTATCTTTTACAAACTCTACATTTAAACTATCTTCACTTTTTTTGATTTTATTTTTAGAATATTCTTTAGGTTTATAGTCAGATACTGCCGCGGCCTTTATAACAATGTTACTCTCTTCATAGTTGTTAAGTACTTCAGAGCGCATCTCTTCATTTGTGTTTATTTTTATAACAGTTACTCCAAAAGGTATTTTTTCATTACATGGACCAGATATTAGGGTAACAACTGCCCCTCTATCTCTTGCTTCTTTTGCAATTGCATATCCCATTTTCCCTGTTGATCTATTTGTTATATATCGAACAGGATCTATTGGTGCAATAGTAGGTCCTGCCGTAACTAAAACCTTAGTACCTATCATATCTTTAATTGGATACAACTTACTCATAATTATTTCAAAAATATCTTCCGTTTGAGCAAGTTTACCCTCGCCTATGTCCCCACATGCAAGTCTTCCAATTGCAGGTGCAATAAAATCATACCCAACCTCTTTAAGTTTTTTAATGTTATTTTGTACTATTTTATTATTGTACATATTAACATTCATTGCTGGAGCAAAAATCACTGGTGCCTTTGTTGCCATTATAGTAGTAGTTAACATGTCATCTGAAATACCATTTGCAACTTTACCAATTACATTAGCAGTCGCTGGGACTACAACAAATAAATCTGCTTTTTTAGCAAGAGATATATGTTGTAATTCCCATGCTTTAGGCTCATCAAACATATCTTGAATTACAATATTCTGACTAAGGGTTTGAAAACTAATAGGATTTACAAACTCAATAGCGGCTTTAGTCATGATAACATTGACTTCAACATTTTCTTTTTTTAATCTACTAATAACATCTAAAGCCTTATAAACTGCTATTCCACCTGTCACCCCAATGACTACCATCTTTTTTTCTTCCATATTATTTTATTCCTTCTTGAGTAGTTGTAGCAACTATAGCTCCTTCATATATTTCATGTATAGCTATAGTAACCGGTTTTGTAGAATCCACATGTACAAGTGGGCTTTGACCCTCTATTATTTGTCTTGCTCTTTTTGATGTTGCTACAACCAATGAGTACCTATTATCAACCTTTTTTAATAAATCTACTATTGATGGACATATCATTTCATTATTCATTACTAATTTCCTCCTTTAGAAAATCTCCATTCATTCTATCTGCTCTACATCTTTCTGCAATTATAATGCTTTGAATTTTATCACAAGCATTATCTACAGTATCATTTACAACTGCATAATCATATTTTGATACAAAACTAATTTCTTTATGTGCAGCTTTAAATCTAGTCAGTAGTGACTCTGGTGTTTCACTACCTCTATTTGTAATTCTATTTCTTAATTCTTCCATAGATGGTGGAAGAATAAAAATAAACAAACCACTTGGATATGACATTTTTACGTTAAGAGCACCTTGGATATCTATTTCAAGTATTACATCTCGACCACTATCTAATACTTTTAAGACTTCTGGTTTAGGTGTACCATAATAGTTTCCATAAACCTGTGCATATTCAAGGAAATCTTTTGTTTTTATTTTTTCCAAAAAATCATCTTTTGTTATAAAATAATAGTTAATTCCGTCTATTTCAGCATTTCTCGGACTTCTAGTAGTTGCAGAGACCGAAATCCAAAAATCGTTTTTTTCAAGAAGTGCCTTGATAACAGTCCCTTTACCAGCACCAGAAGGCCCTGAAATAACAATCAGCTGTCCTTTGCTTTTCATTATTCCTCAACCTCGTCTAAACGATCTTCATCTTTAACAGATAATCTATGGGCAACAGTTTCAGGTTGAACAGCTGATAAAATTACATGATCACTATCAGTAATAATAACTGCTCTTGTTCTTCTGCCATAAGTAGCATCAATTAGCATACCTCTGTCTCTTGCCTCCTGAATTATTCTTTTAATAGGAGCTGATTCAGGGCTGACTATAGCTACCAATCTATTTGCTGAAACAATGTTTCCAAAAC
Organism: Clostridium psychrophilum; assembly: GCF_018861705.1. Classification (GTDB taxonomy): domain Bacteria; phylum Bacillota; class Clostridia; order Clostridiales; family Clostridiaceae; genus Clostridium_AD; species Clostridium_AD psychrophilum. The sequence goes on from NZ_JAHLEC010000012.1 coordinate 33,613, forward strand.
CTATGTTTATCAACTTTATACTCATCATTTGCCTCCAATTTATTCTATGTTTTGTATTTGTTCTCTAATTTTTTCTATTTCACTCTTCATATTTATAACAGTATTTAAAATTTTAAGATCATTTGCTTTTGATGCAATAGTATTAGTTTCTCTATTCATTTCTTGAATAATAAAATCAAGTTTTCGTCCAATAGGTTCATTTAATACTAAAGTTTCCTTCATTTGCTCTATATGACTATCTAATCTTACAATTTCTTCATCAATTCCAACTTTATCAGCAAAAATTGCAATTTCCATAGCAACTCTGCCTTCATCAAATTCAACTTCTTTATGTAGTATAATTAGCCTTTGGTTTAATTTTGCCTTGTATTCAGTGACAACGAGAGGTGCTCTTTCTTTAACTTTGTCAACTAATTTAGAAATAAGATCACATTTATGCATTACATCTTCTATTAATTTTTTACCTTCTCTTTCTCTCATAAAAATAAGAGCTTCAAGCGCCTTCATTAAGGATAACTCTATTAAATCAAAAGTTTCTGAAACATCTTCTTCCTTTTGCTTAAGAGTTATTACCTCAGGCAACCTAGCAATAGCTCCAACTGATATATCGTCAACTAAATTATATTTATTTTTTAATGTCTGAAAGCAGTTTATATAGCTCTCAACTAATTGTTCATTTAAATATGCTGCAACATCTTCCTTATCATAATTGCCTTGAGTTACAAAAACATCAAGCTTTCCTCTTTTAACTTTTTCACCAATTATTTTTCTGATTTTGTCTTCAAAAGATATTAATACTCTAGGCATTCTTATATTAGTTTCAAAATATCTATGATTAACACTTTTAATTTCAATTGTAAAACTTTTTCCATCCTTTTCAGAGGTTCCTCTCCCAAATCCAGTCATACTCCTAATCATAAAAACGCATCCTTCCAATATCTATTGTAAATTATTGGTAGCCACGAATGGACTACTATATAAGTTTAAAACTAAAACTATAAGTTTTCAAGAATAATGTACAATTATTATGTTCAATAGTTAAATCATCTCCTGGGCCGCTCTGCAGCTCTGAAAAAGATGCATTAACGACTTTGAAATAATGTTATACTTCCACTGGAGTTTTCTCTTTATAGTATATATCCTCCTTGCATGTCTCTAGTGGGATAATAATTAATAATTATTATCCCCCCCTTATAGAAGTATGAGACTTTTCTTTTAAAATGCCGTTAACTTTAATCCAAATAATTAATACTTATAATAAAATATTTCCTATATAGTTTATATTATACCAATAATAATACTAATCGCCACATTTTTTTAAAGATTTTAAAGCTTCTTCAAGAATAAGCTTATCTTTAGTCAATGCTATACGGAAATAATCATATCCAAGTTTTCCAAAAACATTTCCAGGAGTAACCACAATACCATGATTAATTAATAATTCTTCACAAAACTCACTTGTAGTATAGTTTTTAGGTGTTTTGCACCACAAATAAAAAGTAGCCTCAGCGTCAAAAAATTTTATATTTTTTTGCATAAGAATACCTTTAGCAACCTCTCGCCTTTCATCATATGTTTTTCTTAAATTATAAACATAATTACGTTCTAAATTAAGAGCAACAATTGCAGCCTTTTGGATTGGAATAAACTGTCCAGAATCACAATTACTTTTTACTTTTAAAAGAGCATTTATTACTTTAGCATTTCCTACAGCATATCCTATTCTATATCCTGTCATATTGTAAGTTTTAGATAAAGTACCAAACTCAATGCATCGTCTTTTTACATCATATTGCATAAGGCTAATAGTTTTTTTATCCACCTTAATTATTTCATTATATGCCGAATCATTACATAAAACAATATTATTATCATAAGAAAACTTTATAATACGATTATAAAACTCTTTAGTTGCCACAGCACCTGTTGGGTTATTGGGATAATTTATAAACATAAGCTTACATTTGTTAACAATTTTTTCAGGGATATCGTCAAGCTTAGGCATATATCCATTATTTTGCGTTAACGCAATAGTATAAGGAACACAACCCCAAAGCTTTGAACAAATGCTATAAACAGGGTATGCAGGTTCAGGTACTATTACACAATCGCCAATATCACATACAGCAGGAATAACATTGCTTATACCTTCTTTTGACCCTATAAGAATTATTACTTCATCCATATTTAATCCTACAGAATAAACTTGATCATAGTACTTGATAACTGCCCTTTTTAGTTCAATTATTCCATCATACGGAGCATAGTTATTATATCTATCTCCTTTTAATGCTTCTATCAATTCATCTGTTATTTTTGAATTTACTTCTAAGTCTGGATCTCCTATACTTAAATCAATAACTTTTTTTCCTGAAAAGATAGCTTTATTTTTTACGTCATCAATACTTTTAAAATGATATTCATTAATATTAGATAGTCTATTATTTATTTTCACAATATCACCCTTTTTATAACTTTTATACTATGTTATTCAGAAAAGCTAACTTTGTTACACTACATCTAATATTAAAAACAGAGTGCATATAAAATAGGATTTGAAACTTCTATTTTATATGCACTCTGTTATATTCTTATACTATTTCATTATTAAGTAAAGCATCAATAAACTATTTACTTCTTAAGGTAATACTATAAATCTAATAATGAATAATGCTGCTAAAACATATACTATAGGACTTACTTCCTTTTGCCTTCCTGTTGCTATTTTTACTATTGGATAGAAAATAATTCCTGCCGCTATTCCATTTGCTATACTATAACTAAAAGGCATTATTGCTATTGTAAAAAATGCTGGAAGTGCTTCTGTAAAATCTTCAAAATCTATTTTAGTCACTGAGCTCATCATAAGTACCCCCACTATTACAAGTGCTGGAGCTGTTGCCTGCGCAGGGACTATCCCCACAAGTCCACTAAAAAATAATGAACAAAGAAATAGCACACCTACTGTAGCTGATGTAAGCCCTGTTCTTCCACCTTCTGCAACTCCCGCTGTAGATTCAACATATGTAACAACTGTACTTGTTCCCATAATTGCTCCCGCAGTAGTTGCTAATGCATCAGACATCAATGCCTTGTTCATATTTTTGACTTTTCCATTCTCATCAAGCATTTTAGCTTTGGTTGCTGTTCCAACGAGTGTTCCTATAGTGTCGAATAAATCTACTAAACTAAAGGTTATTACAACCATTACTACACTTAGTATTGCAGCAAATACACTTTTCCCAGCATTTGCACCCAAAAGGCCTGGAAAATCGAACTGCATAAATGTCGGTGCAAGAGATGGAGGTGCACTAAACACATGAACTCCTGCAAGTTTAGTAATTCCAAAAGGGATTCCTACTATTGAGCTAATAACAATTCCAATTAGAATAGAACCCTTTACTTTTCTAGCCATAAGTATTGCCGTAACAGTTATACCTATTAAGGTTACTATTGCCCCTGGAGTCGTAAGTGTACCAAATGTTACTAAAGTTTCTTTACTTCCTATAATAATTCCACCACTTTTAAGACCTATAAGTGCTATAAACAGACCAATGCCACCAGAAATAGCAAGTTTTAAATTTTGTGGCAATGCATCCACTATTTTTTCTCTTATTGAAGTAAGTGTTATAATTATAAATAAAATTCCAGAAATAAGAACTGCTGCTAATGCTTGTTGCCACGTATATCCGAGTGTTAAACATACACTATAAGTAAAAAATGCGTTTAAGCCCATTCCCGGTGCCTGTGCAAATGGCAAATTAGCGTAGAACGCCATTACAAATGTACCTACTGCCGCTGCAATACATGTAGCTGCAAAAACAGCTGCTACAACTGGATCATTTAAAGCAGTGAAAGCTGCTGCACCGTCTCCCTTAATCCCCGGTAAATTCATACCCGCAAATTTAAGGATGTTAGGATTTACAAATATAATATATGCCATTGTTATAAATGTAGTTATACCTGCAAGTATTTCTGTTTTAACTGTTGTTTTATTTTCTCTTAATTTAAACATTTTCTCAAAGATTGAATCTTTTTCAGTGTTTTGTGTTGATTTCATATTTACCCCCAATTATGTATTTATTATAGCTTAAAACATATAGTAATTATTTTTTTTAATACAAACATAATATCAAAAATAGGATTATGCGTCAATACCATTACGAATATTTAAGACAAATTAGCTTATGAAATTCGGGTTTTATATCGTCCGCATTCGAATATATATTTAATTTTTTCCATGTTTCTTGTACTCGCAAGTACTAACATAAGTTTAATTCTAGCCTTTTGACCTGGCAAACTATCTCCAAATATAACGCCAGCATTTCTAAGTTCTTTCCCACCACCTGGGTAACCATAAGAATTTAGTACCCTTCCTCTAAAGCATCTGGATACCATAACTACTGCAACACCATGATTTATAGCAGCTTTTACTCCCTTTACCATTTCAGGTGGAATATTGCCTCTTCCCATAGCTTCAATAACAAGCCCTCTAGCACCTTCCTTAACGCAAAAGTCAATTAATTTTGAATTCATACCAGCGCAAGCTTTTATTAAATCTACTCTAGTTTCTATACTATCTGTTATTATATGACCCCTTTTTAAATTGTCCCTATAAAATATTGCTTCATTATTGTCAATAATCCCAATAGGACCGAACTCTGGGCTCTGAAAAGTATTTAAGTGCATTGAATGTGATTTAGTAACCTCACCAGCACAATTAAGCTCATCGTTAAAACACACAAGTACACCCCTATTGCATGCTTCTTCTGAAATAGCAGTACAAATAGAAGCTGATAGATTTGCTGGACCGTCATAACCAAGTTCTGAACTGTTTCTCATTGACCCTGTAACAATAACTGGCTTTGGATTATCAATAGTTAGATCTAGTAAATATGCAGTTTCTTCAAGTGAATCCGTACCATGAGTTACTACAACGCCACATATATCATCGCGTAGTAAAATGTTTTGTACATATTTAGATAAATCCATCATTAGTTCAGGTGTCACATGAGGTCCCGGAAGATTTGAAAATGTATATGACTCTATTTCCGCATAATTTTCAATACCTGTAACCATTGACATTATTTCTTCTCCACTTAGTGTTGGAACAGCGGCCCTCATTCTTGGATCAACTGTCATAGAAATTGTACCTCCATTAAAAATGACTGCAACTTTTTTCACTCTTATATCCTCCTAAAACTTAGCATTAAGGCTAAATAATCTCTTGTACCTGTTTTTTAAAGTTAAATAATTTCACTTTAAAATATATGTAAGCGAAACCATAATACATTAGTTTCTAATATACAAACAAATTACATTTTAACATATAATTTTAACAATTATATATATTAATAAAATTTTAAACATGGCAATAAATGAAGAATAATGCATACTCATTTTTATAAGTATACATTATTCCCATTATTGTTAATAATAATATTTATTATTCTAATATACCATATCTAATTCAGCATTATAGAACTATGCTTGTAATATTATTTGCTTTTTAAATACTCAAACAAATTTTTTTCTATTTCATCTGCAGCATTATCATCTAAATTTATATACTGTCTTTGGCCATCTAATGCCTTTACTTCTATTTTTCCTATTTCCTGACCAGTAACTTTATCAATATCACGTTCAAACTTCATTATCTTATAACCTTCTTTTATAAAATACTCACCTTGATTTACCATCAAATCGCCTCCTTTTCTATTAATAGAAGTATATTTAGAATTTGTTTTATCTTTTTCTTTTTTTTACATCTTTTTGCTTATCGCTAGGATTTGTTCTTTTGGTCCCAATATTAATTTCTTGACTATTAACTTCACTTTTTTTACCCTTTTGCATATTATTGCTCCTTCTTTGAATAGTGATTTCATGGACTTCATTTGCTTTTGACTTTATCGCAGAAACTGAATTTATTGTTTAATCAAGAGTTTCTCCGTTAAAGTTTTCATATAATGGTTGTGATTTCTTATCCCCTTCACTTTTTTTAGGTTTACTTTTATTGTCACGTTTAACATTAATATTGCTATTTTTACTACCTCCGAGATGTTGATGATCAGGCATCTTTAAAACTCCCTTCAAATTTTATTATTTAAATATACAATGTTATTTTCTCTACATGTACTTAGTATTATACATATCATTTTAATTTATAATTTATTTATAAGTGGAATATTAATTTACATATAAATAATATATATAATAATAACTAATAATAATAAATAATAAGTAATTAATGAGGTGAATTAAATGAATGATGAGTTAAAAAAAATAATACATTCTGAAATAAATGAACCACTTAATAAGATTGTTGATATTTTTACTCCAAAACGAAAAAAAGCCAATTATAAACTAATGGCTTTCTGGATTATAATTGGAATACTGGCTATGTTACTTCTTTACTACACTTATAAAATGTTATGCCAATACTATTAACTTATTTTTTGTATAATAATAAAAATATAACTACGATAAAAGAAATAAATGCTTGACATTTTTTTGTATCCATGATAAGTTATATTTTAATTAGGTTGTTTAAAATTTAGTTGTGTTCAACTTGATTTTAGTTATAAAAACAATATCTACTAAAAAAACTAGAGGAGGCTTATTAAATTATGAATATTTACGATTTTAAATTTAAAACTATCGATGGAGAAGACGCATCCCTTAATCAATTCAGAGACAAGGTGGTATTAATTGTTAATACTGCAAGTAAATGTGGCTTTACACCTCAATATAAAGATTTGCAAAAACTATATGAAAAATATAATACTAAAGGATTCGAAATAGTTGGTTTTCCATCTAATCAATTTGCAGAACAAGAACCTGCAAATAACGAAGACGTTAAAAACTTTTGTGAAATTAATTTTGGTGTAACATTTCCGCTTTCTGAAAAAGTTGACGTTAGAGGTAATGATGCAGATCCCTTATTTAAATACCTAACAAATCAGTCATCATTTAAGGGCTTTGATATAAATAACCCAAGTGGTAAAATGTTATCTGCGTTTATACAAGAAAAATTTCCAGAATATTTATTAGGTAATTCTATTAAATGGAATTTCACTAAATTCTTGATAGACAAAGAAGGAAATGTTGTAAATAGATATGAATCACCAATAGAACCAATGGAGATTGAAGAAGCCATCAAGAATCTACTTTAAAATTAAAGGAAGTGCTTAGGAGTGAATGATGAAAGTCTTAAATTAGAAAACCAGTTGTGTTTTGCTCTATATGCTTGTTCCCGTGAAATAACAAAATTGTATAAACCATTTTTAAATAAATTGGGCATAACCTATACTCAATATATTTCTCTATTGGTTTTATGGGAAAAGGATAATATTACAGTAAAGGAAATGGGTATAAAATTACACCTTGATTCTGGAACCTTAACTCCTTTACTAAAAAAATTAGAATGTATTAATCTTGTAAAAAGAATTAGGGATACTGTTGATGAACGCAATGTTTATGTTAAATTAACACCGCAGGGCTTTAAATTAAAAAATATGGCTATTGAAATACCAAGTAAAATTCTTTGTTCTACAGGACTTTCGCTTCAAAGTGCGAAGATATTAAAAACTAGTATTGATTCCCTATTATTAAACATATCACCTGAGTATAAACTCAAATAAAACTTGGTGTAGTAATATTACTACGCCAAGCTTTTTATAATATCCAACCTAACTTAATCTACATTTTTTTAAAACTATTCTCAATTTTCACTATAACATCATGTATTTTTTCAAACATAATCCCATAAGCAATCCATACTGGTGCATAATTCAATGTAATTATGCCACATATTGAGAATGCATTATTAGCATAATTCCAAGGACACTCACCTATTACCAACCTAAGCAGTAGTCCGCAAATTAATTCTACTGCAAATATAAGAACCATATATATGCCTCCCCTCACTATAAGCGGAAGATGTTTTATCATATCATGCACAGGCTCGAGAAATATCGCAAGCCCATATATGGGAAACATCCAAATACAGGTAGTACCCCTAAGTAATACATCCCCCCGAAGCATTGCTCCAAAACCATTCCACAAGACCTCTGCTAAGAGGCCAACAAGTCCATATATAATATATCTTTTCCACATAAGAGTATTGTGTGTATTATATTGTAAATATATACTGCTAATTTTATTACTTTATATAAGTTTTTCATTAAATATATCAGTTAAATTTAATTTCGCAACTTTTTTCTTAATCTCATCTATATTTAATGTATAAAGTCCAAGTTTCTGCATTCTCTTAAAATATTCTGCGCCTGCAAATGTATATCTATTTCTTCTTCCTTCTTTAGATTGCATTTTTTCATTTGCATAAGCTATTATATCTCCAGCAGCTAAAGCTCGCGGTAATATCAAAAGAGGCATTCCTAGATAGCTTCTTATTGCATTGTGTCCAGCTAAAGCACCTGTTATCATAGCCTCTGTATGCCCTACAAATAATCCAGATTTTTCTCCTGCACAAAACAAGTTATCAAGTCCTATAACCTTCATGCTATTTGTTCTTGGAGCTACAGAAAGATACCTTATAGAGTTTCCCTTTCCCCCTGCTATTGGATCTATATATTTTGCGTTTTCTAAACCTTTAATTTTTCTTAACTTATCCAAAGGATAATATGAAGTCATAAGTTTTGCATCACCTGTATCTAGCAAAATCATATTTTCAGCATACTCTTTTAGTGCGTATTGTTGGCATACCTTTACTTTAAGCTTATCCAAATTTACATCTTCCTCTGGGACTTTTAAAACAACCACCCCCATCTCATCCAATTGCTTTATAATACTTGCACCTAAAGATTCTTTTGCTATTTTACAAGAACCACTAAATGCCCCATATACATCTTCCTCCCTCTCTCCTTTTAAGTCTTCAACCCCAGCTCTGTAACTTATGCTTACTCTCGGCCCAAAAGCTGGGCATCTCAATACACACATAGAACAACCATTGCCATATTTTAAACAGTTACCCATTGGTCCTGTTGAACCTGTCGTTTCTATAAATATATCTGCTTCTACATACTTGCCATCTGACAAATATATTCCTTTGATTTTATTACCTTCTTTTTCAACATCTACTATTCTTGTTATCATTCTCAATTCTATATCCATGCTCTTCAAGCATTTTACAACTGCTGGTTCAATTTTGTTTACATCATAGAACCAGGCATGTTTATGCGCAGGGAAATCAACATTTTTATGCCTACTATTTGCATCAGTCACATGTATTAAATCACCTGCCCCTAGTGCAATCAATTCTTCTGCTGCAGTGTACCTTCCATTGTTTCGCATTATTCCGCCTGCATTGCCGAGTCCTAAAAGCATATCTGTTTTTTCGTATACTACAACCTCAGCTCCTGCCTTTTTTGCAGTAATTGCTGCCATGCAACCAGACCATCCACCGCCAATTATGATAACCTTCAAAATATTCTCCTCCCTTCCAATACATATTTAGGTTCAGTCTGCATCTTGCAGAGTCTCCTTAATTTAAGATCGTTATTTATTCTTGTACAACATCCACATACCCCTTCTCCACAACACATTTTGGCATTATTACAACAAGAATAATTAATGTTTTTGTCTATTTTTTCTACTGCCTTCATTAATTCATAATTTAAAACATCAGCAGCATCACAATGAACTAAATCAATATCACTATTACTAGTTAAATCATTTATAATAGCATTAAATTCAGATGTTATTCTTCCATCCTCAATAGTATTGCATTGTATAACCTTTGCTGCATATTTCTTTAGATATTCATTAATAAAACTGCTTTTATAAGGTGAATTATCAAGCACAACTATAATCTCATTATTATTTGAATGTAAATGCTTAATTACTGGTATCATTGGTGCCTGACCTATACCCCTTGCTACAATCAAACATTTACTATTTATAAGTTTATATATGTTTTTAAGTCCTAATGTTCCGTTCCAAAATGGCCCTTTTACAAGCAATTCGTCACCTACTTTTAACACATCTAATGCTTTGGTTTTGGCCCCTTTTAATTCTATAGCAATAGTTAATGTATTATTTTTCGTATCTGTATCCATTATTGATATTGGCGTATCAAACCTTGTTTCTGTATCTGGTCTTCGCACAAAAATATAGCTACCTACATGTACCAATTCACTTACTAATTTATCACTTGCGCCAACAACTAGTGTAATTACATTTTGCTCAATTTTGTTCTTTTCTAATATCTTGCAATTGTAATATTTTCTGCTTTCTTTAGCTTTGTAATTATTAGAAGCGTATTCTTGATATATGCATACCCCATTAAAATTACAGCAATCGCAAAAATCTTTACCTGCAAGTTGTGAACATAATATGCAATCTCCTGTTTCTGCCAGATGGCAAGGACATGGTTGAGACACTAATATGCGATTTTGAGCATGCAAATATACAATATGTATAGATGTTGTTAAATATTTATATTAATTACACAATAATCAATAGATTATTTTAAAAAAACATTGTATCTATTGTGATTTTCCGTTAAAATAGTTCTTAAGAAAGGACTGATGACATGAAAAAGCTTTTTAGAAATCTATTGCCTCTAGTTCTTATTGGTTGTATTCCTTTTTCCAATTTATTTTATTGGAAGCTAAATAACACTCAGAGAGGCATTTATAATATTAGTACTAGTTTAGACAGATTTTTACCACTTATAAAGATATTTATAATTCCTTATATGTCTTTATGGTTTTTCTTAGCCTTTTGTTTTGTTTACCTATGCTTCAAAAACAAAAAGGTTTACTACGAAACTATGATCACTCTTTGCCTTTGTTACGTTGTTGCTTTTATTACTTATTACTTTTTTCAAACCACGGTTCCAAGACCTATGGTTACAGGAAATGATGTATTTACAAAGTTAATTTTATTTACTTACCATTCTGACGAACCATTTAATTGTTTCCCGAGTATACATGTAATAACTTCATACCTAGCAGTAAAAGGTATAAATTCAACTACTGCGAGGAAAACAGTTAAAATTCCAGTTAATGTTATAGGATTTTTAATTATTATATCGACAGAGTTTGTAAAACAACACGTAATAATGGATATTTTGTTTGCACTGCTTATATGTAATGTTATTTATTATACTGTTATTTTCGTTGAACAGCAGTATGTTGTTTATAGCCTAAAAAAGACTTATGCTGTTAATAAACAAAACATAGAAGAATAATATAAAGTACAAAAGCTACTGAATAATCTTCAGTAGCTTTTGTACTTTTTCATACTATAACTATTTTATTATTTTTTAATTTTATAGATATATCTGATCCTTCCTTAAATTCATTTTGAAGATAGTGTTCTGCAATTTCATCTTCAATATATTTTTGAATAGTTCGTCTAAGTGGCCTTGCTCCATATTTATCATCATATCCCTTTTCTAATATAAAGTCAGCTACAGCTTTAGAAACATGCAATGTAATTTTCTTTTCTTTTACCTCTTCCACTACTTCCATAATCATTAAATCTACTATTTTTCGTAGTTCTTCTTTTTCTAGAGGTGTGAATACAATAATTTCATCTACTCTATTTATAAATTCAGGTTTAAATGTTTCTTTTAGTGCATCCTTTACATGTGCCTCTAATACATCATAATCACCTTGTACAAAACCAATACCACTTGCTTTAAACTTAGTCCCTGCATTAGATGTCATGATAATTACAGTATTATCAAAGAAAACAGTTCTACCTTGACTATCAGTTAATATTCCATCTTCAAGAATTTGAAGTAACATGTTAAATACATCTGGATGAGCCTTCTCTATTTCATCCAGCAGAATTACCGAATATGGCTTTCTTCTTACTTTTTCAGTTAATTGGCCTCCTTGATCATATCCTACATAACCTGGAGGTGCCCCAATTAATTTTGAAACTGTATGCTTTTCCATGTACTCAGACATATCTATACGAATTAGTGCTTCTTCTCTTCCAAAAAGCTCACAAGAAAGTGCTTTGACAAGCTCTGTTTTTCCAACTCCAGTTGGCCCAACAAAAATAAAAGAAGATGGTTTTTTCTTTTTTCTAAATCCTGAACGATTCCGCCTTATTGCTCTAGACAAACTCTTAATAGCCTCATCTTGACCTATAACTCGTTTATGCAATCTACTTTCCAAATTCAATAACTTCTTTGCTTCTTTTTCTGTAATTTTCTGAATTGGAATTTTAGTCCATGCCTCAATTACGTAAGCAATATCCTCTACAGTAATTTCAACCTCACTACATTTTTTTTGTGTCTTAATGATATCTTCTTTAACTTTGCATAACTTAGTCCTATATTCAGCAGCTTTCTCAAAATTTCCAGTTTCTTCAGCTTCATCCTTTTCATTTTGAATTCTTGCTGACTCTTCTTTTAAACCTACAAGTTCCACTAACCCTTTATTTTTTAAATTAGCTCTAGATCCAGCTTCATCAATTACATCTATTGCTTTATCTGGCAAAAATCTGTCTGTTATATATCTTTCAGATAAATTTACAACTTCCTCAATTACCTCATCAGATATCTTAACTTTATGATAATCCTCATAATAACCTCGTATTCCTTTTAAAATTTCTATTGTCTCTGCTATACTGGGCTCTTCAACTAAAACTGGCTGAAATCTCCTCTCAAGGGCAGCATCTTTTTCTATATATTTTCTATACTCATCAAGCGTTGTTACACCAATAACTTGTATTTCCCCTTTAGCCAAAGCAGGTTTTAAAATATTGGCAGCATTCATAGCTCCACCCTGAACTTCACCAGCTCCCATAATATTGTGTACCTCATCAATAACTAATATTATATTTCCGCTTTCCTTAGCCTCTTCAATAATTGACTTCATACGACTTTCAAATTGCCCTCTAAATTGAGTACCCGCAACCACAGCAGTTAAATCAAGTAGATAAACTTCAGCATTAAATAATTTTTCTGGTACTTGCTTTTCTACAATTCTTACAGCAAGACCTTCTGCAATAGCTGTTTTACCAACACCAGCCTCTCCTATTAGTATTGGGTTATTTTTACCTCGTCTATTTAATATCTGTACAACACGATCAATTTCTTTATATCTTCCAATAACTTTGTCAACGCCATTTCGGCTTGCTTTATCTGTTAAATTTATCCCATATGTATCTAAGTGCTTTCTCTTCTTTTTAAACCAGTTCTTTTTTGACTTATCCTCAGGGGTTTCTTTTATCTTTGAAAATATTTCAGCATCCTTCTCAGGCAAATCGTTATCTTTATCATCAGTTGAAAATAACCCATTAAAAATATTACCAATAATATTTTTTCCATCACTATTTTCTGTATTTGTATCTTTATCTTTATCTGAACCTGTTATATTTAATTCCTCAAGATTCATATCTTCTAAATTCATATCTTCTAAATTCATGCCTTTAAACATATTACCCATTTGTTCATTTAGGCTTTCAATATCTTCTGATGATAGTCCAGCTTGCTGCATTAATTGATCCATAACTGGAATTCCCCTCTTTTTAGCACACTCTATACATAATCCTATAGTTTCAGTTTTCCCATTTTCAATTTTTGATGTTAATATCATAGCTATATTTTTTTTGCATATTTCGCATAACTTCATATAAATCATCTCCATATTTTGTGTTGTATTGAATATTATAATAGTATATCATTTTTTAATAAGATTTGTTCCAATATATTCAGATTGTTTATTATTCATTATTGAAATATATTTTCTTATTATCTTTAAACTTTCTCTTTTCTATTTTATTCTATTCTAGTACATTTATTCCTTTTATATAATAGTACTACTTTTGTAACATTTAAAAAACTTTAGTTAACCATTAATTTTTCAATTAATTGGTTTATTTCCTGTAATGTAAGCTTTGATGCTATTATTCTTGCAACCTTCCTTGAATATTCTTCATTCAAAAGTTCTGCTTCTTTTTCATTTAAATTTGAAAGAATTATGGTATTAACCTTCATTTGCGCTCCTCCAAATCAGCTATTATCTTATAGTATGTAGTTCTAACCTTACTGTTACAAAAAATATATATAACCAAATATATTTGCTTTATACATTTTCGTAATATTACTTTTTTTAAATACATATGTTTATTTTGTAGAGATATTATAGTCTATCTATAGTTTTATTATATCTCTCAACAATTAATAAGGAGTAGATAAATTGAAAACTGCTGCTGTATACTCCAGAAAATCAAAATTCACTGGAAAAGGTGAATCGATAATTAATCAGATTGAATTATGTAAACGTGAAGGCAGTCATTTAGGCATTGAAACTTTTATAATATATGAAGACGAAGGTTTTTCTGGTAAAAACATTAAGAGACCTCAATTTCAAAAAATGCTACTTGATGCAAGTGTAAAAAAGTTTGACGTACTAATCTGTTACAGATTAGATAGAATTAGTAGAAATATTTCTGATTTCACCACGTTAATTAACGAATTAGATAGTTTACACATAAGTTTCATAAGTGTAAATGAACAGTTTGATACATCCACACCAATGGGTCGCGCGATGATGTATATTGCTTCGGTTTTTGCTCAACTTGAGCGAGAAACTATTGGTGAACGAGTTCGTGACAATATGTTAGAACTTGCAAAAAGTGGGAGATGGCTAGGGGGACAAACACCACTTGGTTATGAAAGTAAAAAGCTGCCCTATTTAGATGCACAGTTCAAAGAAAAAACCATGTTCACATTATCACAGGTAAAAAAAGAACTAGATGTGGTAAAAATTATCTACAACAAATATTTAAAATTTAAATCTATCAATCAGGTTTTTATTTTTATTTTTCAAAAAAATATTAAAACAAAGAATGGGGTCGATTTCAATAAGAAAAGGATTCAACTCATATTAAGAAATCCTTTATATGTTAGAGCAAATGAGGCTGTTATGAATCATCTTAAAACTATTGGCATGAATGTATGTGGAACACCTGATGATAAACATGGCATATTAACTTATAATAAAAGTAAAGGAGCTAGAATTAGACGTAATATAACAGAATGGATTGCTGCAGTCTCAACCCATGAAGGGATTATAGATGCATCCTCTTGGCTTAAGGTTCAAAAAATACTGAACATTAATAAAACTAAAGCTCCAAGGCTTGGTACCTCGGCAGCAGCATTACTTACTGGAACTCTAAAATGCTCTAAATGTGGTAAAAGTATGATTGTTAAACATGGTCATATTAGTGCAAAAACCAATAAGAAAATTCAATACTATGTTTGTAGTACCAAAGATTATTCTAAAGGTTTGCGATGTAATAATCCTAACATACGAGTAGATGAACTTGAAAAAAAAGTTATAGACAATTTAAAAAATATTACTATAAACAAAAATATCTTATTACAAGAATTAATAAAAATCAAATGTGAAACAAATAAAAATAGCTTAATGTTATCTGAAATAAACGATTTGCCAGAACAAATTATTGTAAAGCAATCCCAAATAGATGTTTTAGTAACTCAGTTATCTTTAGACAACGAAATATCAAAATATATAACACCTCAAATTTTCAAGTTGGGAACTGAACTAGAAAACCTAAATATTAAATATGAAACATTAAAAACAACTTTATGCGAATATAAAGTTAGTAATTCAAACATAGATAAGTTTTTATATTCCTTTAATAATTTTTCATCAATAGTAGATCTTTTAGATTTTAATGACAAACGTTTGTTAATTAATAGCATTGTAGACAATATATACTGGGATGGTATAAAAGGCATAATAAAAATAAATTTATTATCATTAAAATAAAACACTAAACTGCATATCGCAGTTTAGTGTACCTAGGACAAAATTCACTTCCGACATCAATACAATCGTATGGTTCATAACTCATCAACCTAACCTCCTAAAGTACTATACTATTAAAATATTTTAAAATATAAATATTGTTACAATAAAACTATAATACTTTTCAATTTTTTTGATTTTTAGCTGTTTTAAACACAAGAAAAATATATTTAACTAAACAAATAACAATACTCTTTCTCTAGTATTTAACAATCAAGTTTTTAATTTTTTCAAAATTTATCTTAAAATTATTTTTCTTATACACAGCTTGTTTAGACACAAGAGCTTCTGTAAATAAGAGTTTATTATCTGCATATATGTCTGCCCTTCCTATATTTTCTCCGCATCGTACGGGAGCTGAAGCCTCATATAAAGGTTTTTTAATTTTGACTTCGATTTTTTGATTGTTTTTTACTGGAACTATTATATCTCTTTTACTTATCATTTCAACTTTACTAACTCCGTTTTTTATATTAAAACTTCCTAATACATTACCTTTGCCTATTATCTTATTATATTTATAATTTTTATCAACATAGTTATTGATTTTTTCAGTTTCCTTCCACCTAGGGGTACAGTTTAACGTAACTATAATAACGTCTCTACCATGTATTTTAACAGAAGTCACTAAACATTTACCTGCCTTTCCAGTGAATCCTGTTTTCACGCCTGTAGAATTTGGTAGAAGATATAAGATTTTATTTATGTTATGATAACTTCTACTAAAGTTATTTTCAGTAGCACTAATATCTTTAGAACCTACTATATCATTGAAAAATTTAATTTCTTTTGCTTTTGCAGTAATTAAGGCTAAATCATATGCTGTAGAATAGTGTTTGCTACTATCTAATCCATGAGGCGATTCAAAATGGCTATTTAGCAATCCAACCTCTAGTGCATATTCATTCATAAGCTTTAAAAACTCATCAACACTTCCACTTATACCTTCTGCAATTGCAATTGCAGCATCATTCCCAGACCTTAACAAAAGTCCATATAATAACTCTCTTAAAGTTATCACTTCTCCCTCTTTTAATCCTATTTCTGATCCACGTATAGTTGCAGCTTTTTTTGAAATAGTTATCTTTTTATTTAGATCTCCGCTTTTAATTGCCACAAGTGCCGTAATTATTTTTGTAGTACTCGCAATCTCAATTGGGGTATATGCATTTTTTTGGTATAATACAAGTTTTGTATCGCAATCTAATGCTATAGCACTAACTGCATTAACATATAAATCATCAGCATACACATTTTGTACGAAAGATGTAAATAACAAAACCATACTTAGAAATAATGATAAATACACTTTAAATTTTTTTGTCATGATTTCACCTCTTTAAAATTTTATTGTTTTTTGATTTAACCCTCTTATCATCTTAAAATAACAAATATTATATATACTTGTTGATATTTTTATAAATACTTGGGTATACTACCAAATATTAGATAGATTTGGAGGTTAAGATGTTTAAATATATAATCATGTTTCTTTTAGCTTTAATAATTTTATTATTTCCAATCCCTATAAAAATAACTCTCAAATACTTAAACAAAGTTTTGGAAATTTACTTATATAATAAAAAGTTAAAGTTAAAAAAGGTTTCAAAAATTGATTCAAAAAAAAATTCAGAATCTAATCCTCCCAAAAAAATTCTACAATCTTTAAATTTTTATGATATAAAATTAATCATTTATAAAATTAAGAATTTAAAATTTAAACCGACAATCTTTTTAAATACTAAAGTAGAATATGGATTTGATGATGCTGCATTTGTAGCAATTTTATTCGGCTTAATCCATTCAATTTATGGTCTCTTATATGATCTATTAATAAAATTTGTAAAAGTTAAAAATATAGATTTTAAAGTTATTCCACATTTTAAAGAGAATAATCTTAATATGGAAATTTCATGTATAATTTATATAAATTTAGCAAAAGTTGTTAATATATCATTTGTAATTTTTCTTTGCCTTATAAAAATAAAGCATAACAAAGTCAATATTAAAAAGTATAAAGGAGGAAGTATACATGGATAATCATCCAATAGAAAATTTAATGAAAAGCACTATGGAAAGCATAAAAGATATGATAGATGTTAATACCATTGTAGGTGATCCTGTAAAATCAATAGATGGTACTACAATTATTCCTATTTCAAAAGTATGTTTTGGTTTCGCATCCGGTGGTAGTGAATTTAATAGTGTAACCCCTTCTGACTCAAATAATAACTATCCCTTTGGTGGTGGTTCTGGGGCTGGAGTTACTGTAAAACCTGTTGCATTTTTAGTTGTAAAAAATGATTCAATAAGAGTATTATCTGTAGATTCGCAAAACTCATATGATAGAATTATTGATACTGTTCCACAAATTTTTGATATTGTTAAAGGGATGTTTAAAGATAAATGTGATAAAGATGCACCACCTAATAATGATGAAAAATGTGATGACTAGTTTTTATAAAAAGCTTCTTGTAAATAAACAGTAATACATTAAACCCACCATAATTTTTTATGGTGGGTTTAATGTATTATAGAATATATGAGTTATCTTTAAAATTGCTTAATTAGTTTGCTTAACATCTACATCCGATTTAAATTTATTTTTATTAAAATCTTCAAAAGAAGGCATTTCATTTAAATTTTGAAAATCAAAATGTTTAAGAAATTCACTCGTAGTTACATAAATAATTGGCCTTCCTGGAACACTTTTTCGCCCATTTTCTTCGATTAAACTTTTTTCAGATAAAGTATATATTGCCCTATCACTTTTAACACCTCTTATTTCTTCTACTTCCACTCGTGTTATTGGTTGTTTATATGCTATTATAGCTAATGTTTCAAGTGAAGCTTGAGACAACGATCTCCTAGTATTTGTCTTCAATAGTTGTTGAACAAATTCACTATTACAAGGTTTTGTAACAAATTGGTATTCATCATTTGTTACAATAATTCTAATTCCCCTACTCTCTTCCTCATATATTTCTTGTAATTCGCCTATTACTTTTTTTGTAAATGCAATGTTGCACTGCAAAATGCTTGCAATTTCAGTTAGTTTTAATGATTCGCCAGCAACAAACAACAAGGATTCAATAATAGAAAAATATCTTTCTTTTGTTGAAACTGGTTCAATTTGTAATTGCTTACTATTAATTTCATTCATATCAGTTTACCCTTTCTAAATATATATCTTTAAAATTGCTTTCTTGAATTACTCTTACACCTCTTATTTTAATTAGTTCAAGTATTGCTAAAAAAGTTACAATTATTTCTATTTTTGATGTATATCCTTTAATTAATTTTGTAAAATGAACTTTACCAAAAGAATCCAACCTTTGTTTTAATTCAAACATTTTATCTTCTATCTTAAATTCATCTAATAATATTTTTTTATCAATAACATTATTAATATTCATTTTATTTATGTACTCTTGTCTTAAATTGTTAAATATATTATATAAATCATTTATTGTAATGTTACTAAGAAAATCTATTTCTTCTATATTCTCATCATCTTTTTCAATTATTTCAGGTTTTTTGCTGATCATTATACCTGCATCCTGCTCTAATTCCTTTAAATTTTCAGCTATGGCTTTATATTTTCTATATTCTATTAACTTATTAAGTAATTCCTTTTCTACATCATTTTCTTCATCCTCGCTTTTTTCCTCTTTTGGTTTAGGCAACAAATATTTAGATTTAATTTCAATTAAAGTAGCAGCTATAACTATAAATTCCGATGTTACCTCTAAATCCATTTCTTTCATGTTTTTAAGATATTCTAAATACTGATCTGTGATTTCTACAATATTAATATCATAAATATTCATTTCATTTTTTTTTATAAGATGTAATAATAAATCAAATGGTCCCTCAAAATTAGTTACTTTTATACTTAATGACATGTACAATCTCCTCTAAACAATTAATTATCAAGATTTCTTTATATATCTTATTTTAAGTATAATGCATCTTGAAAAAAATAACTAGTAACTATTTAGGCTACCTTATAATATACAGAATATTTGAAATACATGTCCAATTACTATAAAAAAATAGCCTCTAAGCAAATAATTTTTGCAAAGAAGCTATAGCTTTAAGATATTATACCGCTTTATCAAATAATTCTAAAAAGTTATCTTTAAAATTATCCCATACCCTAGATTTTTTTATATTTCTATCACTATAAACATTAATTTTACCACATAATTTATTATCATTATATATTTCACAAAATCCAATAACTTGATCTTTTTTATATTCTTTTAAATTTTGCTTGATAACAAATTTTTTAGTTATATTATTTTTCTTTCCTCTTTCAATAGTTATAAGAAAATCCTTTTGTGCTTTAGCTATAAGATATTTGTCCCCATTTTTATTTAAGCCAATTTTTTCTAATTCTTGATCTTTTAATACTACTTTTTTAGTTTCAAATTTAGAAAATCCATAATTCATTAACATGCTAGCATCATTATTTCTTATTTTATAAGTTGGCGAACCCATAACTATTGCGAGCATCCTTACATTGTTTTGTTTTGCAGTAGCTGATATACAATATTTTGCTTCATTTGTAAACCCAGTTTTAAGTCCATCACAGCCTTTAAAAAATCTAACAAGTTTATTATGATTTACAAGCCCAATTGGAGCCTTTCTCCCCTCTGAAATAGTTTCCATATATGTTGATGAATATTTTAATATTTTAGAATGTTTCAATAATTCTCTTGACATAATTGAGATATCATATGCTGATGAATAATGTCCCTCAGCAGGTAGCCCTGTACAATTTTTAAAATTAGTATCCTTCATATTAAGACTTTTCGCTTTTTGATTCATCATATTTACAAAACCACTTTCGCTGCCTCCTAAATATTCTGCCATTGCTACTGCAGCATCATTTCCTGATGCAATTGCAATTCCTTTTAGAATTTCTTCAACTGTTCTAACTTCACCAGTATCAAGTATCATACTGCTTCCACCCATCTTTTTAGAATTTTCACTCACGGTTATTTTGTCTTGCAATTTTATTTTGCCTGAATCTATGTCCTCCATTGCTAATAACATAGTCATTATTTTAGTTACCGATGCAGGTGAAAATCTTTCATGAGCATTTTTTTCATATATTATTTTGCCACTAGATGGTTCCATTAGTAGTGCTGATTTTGCATCAACTACAATTCCTTTATTATCTTTAGTCTCTACTTCAGCTTTAGCTGTCACCCCAAGAAGTTGTGTGGTAAAAATTAATGATAAAATCAAACATAATACATTTTTAAAATTTATTTTCATATAAATCCTCCTCGTTTTCCTTTCAACTAGATAACATTACGTTATTGTCATCTGCTTTATATCAAATTTCTAACATTATTTTTACCAATATACATTGATATTATCACTATTTTTTTATATTAAATAAAAAAATTTAACTATTGATAAATTGCAAATAAAAACCCACTTTCATTAATAATGAAAGTGGGTTTTATTTTTTTAAATATTAAACATGTTTAACATGCTTTTACACTTTTATCTTTTGATAAAGATAAAGCTATATCGAATCTCTCTTTGTTTCCAAGAATTAAGCTCTAGGATGAGTATTCTTATAGATTTCTGATATTTTGCTTTTTTTAACTATAGAAGAATAAATCTGAGTGGTAGACATACTATTGTGACCTAATAATTGTTGTACTGAAGACATTCCAGCACCGTTTTGCAATAAATGTACAGCAAAAGAATGTCTTATTGTATAGGAATTTATTGTTTTTTGTATATTAGTCATTTTAGCATATTCTTTGATAATTTTCCAAAATCCCTGCCTTGTCATCTTAGCACTTTTTATATTTAAAAAAAGCAAACTTAAATTATTTACATTTATATTTGATCTAATTTTTAAGTATAGCGATAAACATCTAACTGCATGAGATCCTATAGGAATCACTCTTTCATTCTTTTTACCATTATTACATCTTATGTATAACATTTCTAAATTTATATCATAAATTGTTAAATTTAAAAGTTCTGATATCTTTATCCCAGTGGCATACATTAATTCAAGCATTGCTTTATCTCTACAGCCTTTATCAGTTGACTCATCAGGTTCATTTAGTAACTTGTCTATCTCTTCTATTGATAGAATCTGAGGTATATTACGTTTGATTTTTGGTATTGAGAAATAAGCCGTAGGGTCATTTTGCACAAAATCATTTTTAATAAGGTATTTATAATAATTTCTAACAGAAACTATACTCCTTGCCACTGAACTATTTGCGCACCCATCTTTTTTAAGCTGCTCTACGTAAGCCCTAATTGTTATAGAATCAATAAGCTCTAAACTTTCATTTCTAGATTTCGTGAATTTAATAAATCTTTTTACATCTCTTGTGTATGCATCGATAGTATTTTTAGTTAGCTTATTACTAGATAAATTTCTTATATATTTTGTTAATAATTCATTCATGATTTTTCTCCCACATTATAGGAAATATTAATATTTATAGATACGTTATATTTTAAAGAACAAATAAAATACAAGGATGTAATTGTAAAACAATTTATAGTTATTATCAACTAAATTGTAAACTAGAATACTGTTCTTGTAAATTCTTGTATTGCTAATTAAATTTTGCAATAAATAATCTACAGCTTTTGGCATTAAAATACCAATCACCAGTAAAATAATAAAACATTTTATTGTAACAATTACAAAATTCCATAAATCCTTGTGCTTCATTTGGTTACGCTTCCCATACTATTAATAAGATTTTTAACAAAATATGGTGCGATATACGATTCTATTATAATCCCTATAAACAATAAAACTATTATTATAATAAATAATACACTATAATTCACTATTCTACCAGATATACTACTTGTCCATTGCTTACTAAACTTGTTTTTAAGCAACATTATAGAAAATTCCATTGAAGCTACAGATGCAAAAACAATACATGGTATATATATTATATTTTGTGGAAGTACGCCTAATATTGCAATACCAATACCACTTTTTCCTAACCCACTTATCATAAAGCTAAATGTAAATCCAACAGTAAATCCTTTTAGTAAATCTACAATTATAACTATCGGCATACCAATTATTGTTAAACCTAAAAACCAAAGAAAAACAATCACAGGTAAATTATTCTTAACAGACTGTAAAAATATAGCTTTATAACTTATACCCTTTGTATTTGAAGGATCAACAAAATTTGCCAAGTAATTTAGCAAATCATTTCTCTCTGACTGACCCATGTATTTAACACTATAAATTCCTAAAATTATACCTGTAAGTACACAAAGAATGCTTATAATATATAGCCAAAAGTTCTCTTGTATATGCTTGTTTATATTGCTTATTAACGTATTAGATGACATAACTCTTTCCCCCTTTGTTTATCACTTTATTTCTTATTAACTACTCATAATTTGTTATACAAATCACTTGCAATATATATACTAAGTTTTACATTATATAAAGATGTTATAACTTAATTTATACTTATGATAACAAAGAAGATTATATGCATATTTGCTTTATCATTAATACCCATATAGCTTTTCATAAACCACAATTACCTTTAAAAACAATATGACCCATATCATCAAAAAATAACATAATTGCTCTTTTCTTTATATTGTAAATTAATAATCTTTACAGCAATACACATTCTTTTGTATAAAGATTTTCACATAATAATAGACCCCTCTATTATTGGCTTACTATATCCAATAATGGAAAGGTCTATTGTTTGAGAATTAAATGCATCAATTTCTGGGTATTTTTATCTTTTATCTTTGGCACCTATCTTTTTGGTGTCCTCTATCTTTTTGGTGTTCTCTATCTTTTTGGTATTTTCTAGTTTTTTGTCTTGTTTATGTTCTTCCATTATCTCTAAAGAAGATATATGCATAGAACCTATTATTGTATTATTATCAAACTGTATAAACTTATTAGTAAAAGTTTTAATTGTATTTCCAACAGGCAATTTTGTATCTGAATAACATTTCTCTAATATTTCTTCTGGACTTTCTTCTACCATATATTCTTTTCCACTATCCATTATAATTTTTGTCTCCATATCTAATCACCCCATAAGGTATACATTCTACATTCAATAGGTAAATCCCTTTAAATATTACATGTTTTGTGTTATAATGTAATTGAGGTGATTTAATATCATAGCAAAAGCAACAGACAAAATATCAACTGCAAAATTAACTAATAAGCTTAAAGTTTCTTCAAATAGAACAATATTTAATTCTTATGAAGACTATCTTACTAACTATAAGATTAATAATTACAAGTAAGATGTAGGTTAATTAAATAACCACTCTCATTGCTTATATTAAGTTTATATATGGATATCCATTACATCTTAAGATGTAGTGGCACAAAAAAAGCTGTATTCTCATTAAAGAATACAGCTTTTTTATATTCTAAATTAGTTTATACCCATTAAGATTAACCATATATTTTTCATTATTCATCTGTAAACTCAAATCATATCAATTTTAAAAAGCTACAAATTTATATCTATATTATGATTAAGCCACAAAAAGCTATATTTTCTCCGGTAGGAGTTAAGCTATTTCAAATTTTAGGCTATGCCTCTTGAAAATATTGTAAATTAATATGAAAATTTCAATAAAA
>NZ_JAHLEC010000013.1 GCF_018861705.1 Clostridium psychrophilum
TAAATATTAAATTTAGAAATGAATAAAAATAAACATTAACATTAATAAAGATAAGTAAGAAATCATTCGTATTATTTAAAGAAGGTTTCTTATCAAACTTATAATTAGATTATACAAGGAGGATTAATATGAACACAAATGTTAATATCGACTGGAGCAAATTAGGTTTTGCTTATTCGAAAACAGATCTACGTTATATTTCAATATGGGAAAATGGTAAATGGGATGACGGAAAACTAATTGAAGACAACAATCTTTCTATAAGTGAAGCTTCTACATCACTCCATTACGGTCAACAATGTTTTGAGGGTTTAAAAGCTTATCGCACAAAAGACGGTAGCATTCAATTATTTAGACCTACTGAAAATGCAAAGCGTTTGAAGAACAGTTGCTCACGTGTTCTAATACCTGAGATTTCAACTGAAAAATTTATTGATGCATGTTTGCAAGTTGTTAAAGCAAATGAAGCTTATGTTGCACCATACGGAACTGGGGCAACACTTTATCTAAGACCTTATGTAATAGGTATTGGGGACAACCTTGGAGTAGGTCCAGCTCCTAAATTTTTATTTGGCGTATTCTGCTGCCCTGTAGGTGCTTATTTTAAAGCAGGATTATCACCTGTAAACTTTCTGACATCAGATAAATATGATAGGGCTGCACCATTTGGTACTGGCGACGTAAAGGTTGGAGGAAACTATGCCGCAAGTCTTCTTGCTCATGAACACGCTGCATCAAAAGGTTTTGCAGACTGTATATATCTTGATCCTGCAACTCACACTAAAATTGAAGAAGTTGGTGCCGCAAACTTTTTTGGTATTACAAAGAATAATGTATTTGTAACTCCAAAGTCACCATCAATACTTCCTAGTATAACTAAAAAATCATTAATTTATATTGCAAAAGAGTATTTAAAAATGGAAGTAAAAGAAAGGGATGTTCCAATAGATAATCTTTCTGATTTTAAAGAAACTGGTGCATGTGGAACTGCTGCTGTAATTACACCCATTGGTGGCATTGAGCATAAGGGTAAACTTCATGTTTTCTACAGTGAAACAGAAGTAGGACCAGTTACTAAAAAACTTTATGACACTCTTTACGGAATTCAATTTGGTGATGTTAAAGCACCAGAAGGTTGGATTGTAAAAGTAAAATAAATTAGGTTGTGAAAATAATTTTAAATTTAGATATAACAAAAACAGCTCTGAGACTTACGTTTCGGAGCTGTTTTTATGTTCTACTTTATATACATTTTATTATAATATTCATTAAGCATTCTCTCAACTGAAAACTCGTGACTTGTAGTTTTAATGCTTTGCTTCATCATTTCTACCCACTTTTGTCTATCATCATAATAAGTAGTAATTACTCGGTTTATTAAAGTATCATATAGAGCCTGCGTATCATGTTTGTCTAATTCAGTTTCCGATAAATCATCAAGACCTACCCCATCGCCAAACTGCCACCCATTTACATCATCAATACAAGCCTCTGGCCACCATCCATCTAAAGTTGAGCAGTTCAGTACACCATTCATTGCTGCCTTCATACCTGAAGTTCCACTAGCCTCTAGCGGCCTTCTAGGGTTATTTAACCAGATGTCCGAGCCTCTAGTTAACATTCTTCCTATATTCATATCATAATTTTCGAGAAATACTACACTATTTGGATACTTCCTCATCATTCTTATAAGTTTTGCTACTATTTCTTTCCCTGCATCATCAAGAGGGTGAGCTTTACCCGAGAATACAATTTGAACTTTTCCACTTTTAAGTAGGGGTGAAATAATATCTTCACTCGTAAATATTAGATCACTTCTTTTATATGCTGCAGCTCTCCTTGAGAATCCTATAAGTAATTTGTCAGATGAAAGCTTGGTTCCTGTTCTTTCTCTAATAAACTCTATTAGTTCCTTCTTTACAGTTATGTGAGTTCCCCATAGATCACCATTATTCTCGTAAGCCTTAGTAATACGTTCATCAACCCAAGTTGGTTTATGAATTCCATTGGTTATACCAATAATCTCAGCTCTCCCAGCAACTGTTTTCCACATTTTATTTGCCGTTTTCATATGGAGTTGTGCTACGGCATTAGCCTTTCTTGAAAGCCTAAGTCCTGCTATCGTCATGTTAAATGGCTCTCCACCAATTCTAATCATTTGCTGCCTATTTAGTCCATTAAATGCTCCCATATACTGTAATTTATCAATGTCATGAGATTCATTACCTTCAACTATTGGAGTATGAGTTGTAAATACTACTTCATCCCGAGTTTTATTCCAAGACTGCTCAAAACTATAACCTGATTGCATTTTCTCTTTAATAAGTTCAGTTGCGGCAAGAGCTGCATGTCCTTCATTAAAATGATATACGTCTATTGGAATATTTAAAGCCCTCAAAGCCTTTACTCCTCCAATGCCTAATACTATTTCCTGGGCAATTCTTTCCTCTCCAAACCAACCATACAATTGACCTGTTATCCAGTTATCACTATTTTCAGGTATGTCAGTATCTAAAAGATATAATGGGTTATTCCCAAATTCGTCTAGTTCCCAAACCTTACATACTACATCTATATTTCTAATTTTAACAGTAACTTTTATCCCTGTGTCTTTTAAAAAATCATAACTGTAATTATGATATGTATCATATACTTGTCCATTCTTATCTATAAATTGATCAGTATATCCTTGTTTCCACTTAAGCCCTATTCCTACGAGTGGTAAGTTTAAATCCTTAGCTCCTTTTAAATGATCACCTGCAAGTATTCCAAGCCCACCCGCATAAGTCTTAAAATCTGATTGTAATCCATACTCCATACAAAAATAAGCAACTTTTGGAAGATTATTAATATCCAATATGTCCCCTCCTATATTCTTTTTTAATATAAAACAATTGTATATCAATACAATTTTTCACGTTTATTACAAATTTATCTTTTATAGTTATTATACATAATTTTCTAGAAAAAAACATCACTTTACATAAAAAAAATACTAATAGCAAGCATTCACTAAAAAAACGCTTGCTATTAGTACCAAAATCATTTATTTGAAAGTTAATTACCTTTTAAATTTTGTCCATTATTTTTAAAAGTCCAAAAATAATGGCCTGTGGTGAAGGAGGGCATCCTGGAATTATCAAATCTACAGGTAAAATATCTTTTAACACTCCATAAACTCCGTCACCATCTTTAAACATTCCGCCATTATATGCACAGCTTCCAACAGCAATAACTATTTTAGGATCAGCCATTGCATTGTAGGTCTTTTCTAATGCTTCTTTCATGTTTATAGTAACAACGCCAGTCACCACTAGTCCATCTGCATGTCTAGGAGATGGTGATACATTAATTCCAAATCTTGAAATATCATAAAAAGTGTTTGAAATTGCATTAAGTTCCGACATACATGCATTACAAGATCCAGTATCTACAACTCTTAGTACAAGTGATCTCTTAAAGGTTTTATATATTTTTTCCCTAAGTTTATCACCTGCAAGTTGAAGCTGCGCCATTTTATACTCAGATGTCATCTTAAGTACAGCACTCGGACAAATATCAACGCAATTTCTACAATACAAACATTTTTTATTATCTATAGTTACTAAATGTTCACCATTTTTAATAGTATTAATCTTTATAGCATTTACAACACATACACTTTCACATTTACCACAATTATTACATGAATTCTCTTTAGCAACTACTTTTCCATAAGAGAATTCATTGTCTTTTAGGGGCTCCTTTATTGTTTCCGTTCCATATTTTATTCTATCAAATATATTATTCATTTTAATACTCCCTACCTATCGTTCTCAGAATACGACATATTAAAGCTTTTATTAATAAGCGGAAAATCTGGAATTATCTCTCCAAGAACTGCTTCACTAAGACCTGTCCAATTAGTAAATGAAGGTGTTTTAAAATAAATTCTATCAAATTTATTGTTTTCTCCTGTTAAGCCATAGACTACTAGTTCTCCCTTTACTGTTTCAACTGAAGCTATCGCCTCTAACCCCTCTTTTAAACAAACTTCTTTTTTATCCCTATTGATATCAGTCTTTATATACGTCAGTGAATTCTCTATAAAATTAAAAGCATCCTTAAGCTCGCGAGCTTTTAATTTATATCTTTCAAATACTCCACCTTTTATTTCTGTATTTATATCTTTTTTTATTTTCCCATATATCTCATATGGAAATTTCACTCTAACATCATACTTTAAATTACATGCCCTTGCTACAACACCTGTCATACATAACTTTTTAGCCATATCGCGACTTACCATTCCTGAATCTTCTACCCTATCTAAAAATGAAACTGAATTCATACTCATTTTAATTATGCTAATAACCCGAGATTTAAGGCTTTTTAGTGTCTCTAAAATATCTTTTCTTTTTTCTTCATTAAAATCTATATTTATTCCAAGTGGGACTATTACATTTCGCATATACCTACTTCCACTTACTCTTTCACATAGCTGATGTATAATTTCCGAGAAATAACCAAATTTTTTAGCTACATAACTATAGCCTATATCATTCCCTACCCCACCTAAATCATCCATATAATTATACATTCGCTCAAGTTCTAAAAGAACAACTCTAAACGCCTTAATCTCGACGCTAACTTCGACTTTTAAAAGTTTTTCTACAAGAATAGCATATACTTCCCCATAAGCAACGCTCGATTCTCCTGACACTCGTTCAAACATAAGATTTAATATATTTGCATCTATATCAGTGCATTGCTTTTCAATTCCCCTATATTTATACCTAAGCCTTATCTCAAGGTTTTCTATTGGTTCACCCATAACACTAAATCTAAAATGTCCAGGTTCAATTATTCCTGCATGTACAGGTCCCACTGCAACTTGGTATGCACCAGTACCTGAAACTTTTTTAACCTTATAATCATAATCATTATTAATTTCTCTTTGAAACAATTTGCTTTGATAAATTATATTACTAAGATCAATTGGTTTATCTTTTGTAACATAACTACATATAACATAATATCCTTGCTTACTATTTGAAAACACGCAATTTATTGTAGTTTCATTTTCTCCCAGTAAAGTTTCTTTTCCTACAACAGAAAATTCACAAATATAATTAAATTTATACAAATCAACACAAATAAGCGCAATCTTCCTAATTTGGTCTTTTTTTATTCTAACGTATAACTCGTTATTATTTTTAACTTCATATCTTAAATCAAAATTCAATTCCTGTAGACTGTTTATAGTATCTTCTATTTTCATATTTTCACTTCCTAATCACAAATAATTGAAACAGCATTATTTATCATATTTGACAAATAACCATTCATGCATAAACTTATTACTATAATTGAAACAAAACATAAAACAAGTGGTAATGTATTTTCTTTATCCTCTACCATCTTAACATATTTAACGCCAGGTTCAGTATTGAAAACTATCTTAATAAATACCCGTAAAAACCCCGAAAAAACTAATAATAAACATAAAGTATATACCGCAGTTACAACATAATTTCCAGTTTCAACAGTTCCTACAATTATATAAAACTCACTGAAAAAAGCTGGGAATGGAGGTGCACCTGTTATAATTAGCATTCCTAAGATAAGAAATACAGCATTTATAGGCATCGTTTTTATTAAGGAATTTATTTTATCTATACGTTTTGTCTTGTATACATTTAGTATATTACCTGCAGTTAAAAATAACATAGATTTCCCAAAAGCATGTACTAATGAATGAAGTATTGCACCAAAGACTGCAATTTTACTTCCAATTCCAAATCCTAATGCTATGATTCCCATGTTCTCAACTGATGAAAATGCAAGTAATCTTTTATAATTAAGTTGTCTTAAAATACTAAATGATGAAATCACTAAGGATACACAGCCAAAAACAATAAACAACCATTTTGTGTTTTGTAATCCTGGTATGTGTTTAGTTATAATGTAGAATCTTAAAATAACGTACAGTGCAAGGTTTAAAAGAACCCCTGACATCATTGCACTAACAGGTGATGGTGCTTCACTATGAGCATCTGGAAGCCACGTATGCATAGGTGCGAGTCCTGCTTTAGTACCTAGTCCTACAAATATTAATGTAAAAGCTATTTTAATAGCATAAGTGCTTTGAGGATTTTGATTATTTACAAGATGGGACCATTTTAATATTTGGTCAGTATCTTGATTACTATAAGCATTAACAAAAATAAGTATACCAATTAACCCAATACCTATTCCAATTGAACAAATGATAATATATTTCCAAGCAGATTCTAAGGAATTTTTATTAATGTTAAATCCAATTAGAAATGCAGTTGTAAGTGTTGTTCCTTCAAGGCCTATCCACATCGCTACAATATTATTAGTTAATGCGATAAACATCATAAAAAACACAAAAAAATTAAATAAGAAATAATAAAATTTGCTTCTTCTAAGAGTAATTGTTTTCTCATTTACCTCACCTTGAATATAACTAAATGAGTAAATACTCACAATTAAATTTATACTAGCTATAATTAAAAGCTGAATAATGCTTAAACTATCAATATAAAAGAATTCATTAAAATAACTAAGAGAATGACCTCCCGAAACAAGAGTAATAATTTTGAGTGCAATACCTAAAACTAACACAGCTCCAAATATTGTAATAAATCCAGTAGTTTTCACGTTTTTAAAGATTAAAGGTGTTACTATTAAAATCAAGAACAAAATACCAAGTACTATAATATACATTATTTCACCAACTATTCTTTTAGATTTTCAAAAAAGTCTGTATTTATTGAATCAAAAGTTCTATTAATATGGAAAATCATTATCCCCATAATAAGTGCAAGCATTAATGTTTCAAAAACTATACCTGCCTCAATTACAAGTGACATCTTAGATAATGAAGTTTCAAAGAGTACAATGCCATTTTCAAATATTAAGAATCCTATCATTTGTGTAATAGCTTTTTTTCTTGCTACCATAAGTAAAACACCTATAATGAATAGGGCAATCCCAGTCTTTAAAAAATTATCTTGACTCTTGTTTAAAAGACCAAAAGCTATCATTATCCCAAGTCCTGTTATAAGATAAGAAACAAACGCATTTACTATTAATTCCATTTCTCTTTTTATTTTTAATTTTTTAACAGATTTATTAATTATTATCGGTATTATAATAACTTTAGTTACTATGGTTAAAATCCCTAATATGTAATAATCCACCTTTCCTGTCTCATATCCAAGCTTTAAAACTATTAAACCTATAGCTGCAGATTGGAATATAAATCCTGCTGTGATTAATTTTATTCGTCTAACTCCAGACATAAAAATGCTGGATATTAATATAATTGTAAGTAAGGCCTGTATCATAATCTTTCTCCTTATAAAATATAGATTAAAGTAATTGCCACAATGCCTAGAGATATCATAGCTGGGAACAGTTCTGCTCCTCTAAAAAGCCTAGATTTTGCAAAAGTTGTCTCTATTATGGCAATTCCTAGTAAACAAAATAAAAGTTTAACTATAAAGCTCACAAGACCTATCATCAATGCTGAAATAGTAAATGTTGTGGCAATTCCAATAGGAATAAAACAATTAATTAAAACAATCAAATATACGATTAACTTAATATATGAGGATAGTTCAACATATGCTAAATCGCTACCTGATAAATCCAAAATCATTGCCTCATGCATCATTGTAAGCTCTAAATGTGTTTCTGGATTATCAAAAGGTATTCTAGCATTTTCAGCAAGTATAGCAATTACAAAAGTTACCATAGCTATAAGATGTGCAGTATCATAGTGTAAAATTTCACTATTAATAAATGAAATATGAAAAATATTGAAATCATTAGTTTCAATATATAAAAAAATTATAAGAAAAAATATTATAGGTTCCGACATCATCGAAATAAAAGATTCACGACTAGATCCCATTCCACCAAAAGTACTTGAACTATCTAGTCCAATTAATACAGTAAACATTTTTACTATTCCAAATGCGAACATAAGAATAAACATGTCACCAATACTTTGTTTCATACTCGTATAAAAAACAGGAATAAAAAAAACTGTTGTTATAGTACTTGAGAGTATAACTATTGGACCAATAGATGTTATAAACGAACCTCTATTTGATATTATTCTTCCTTTTTTTAATAATTTACTTAAATCATAATACGGTTGAAGAATAGATGATCCAATAGAGCCCCTAAGAGTAGTCTTCATCTTTTTCAAAACTCCTATAAATAATGGTGATAATACTACTATTAATAAACTCTGAATAAAATAAATTAAATAATATTTCAAATGATTTCCTCCCTACACAAATTTTAAAACTAAAACAAGTGCAATTATTATCGATATAAATATATATAAAATGTGTAATTGAATCTTTCCATAATTAATTTTTAATATTTTTGTTGTTAATAAATTAACTACTTTTAAAATCGGTTTATATAAATAATCTTCTACAATGTCACTAGTGGTTTGACTTATATGAATGTTTTGTTTATAGCTAACTTTCTTGTTGTAATTTGCAATAGTTCCAAAAATTTTAGCAGCAGGCTGAACAAATCCATTTCCAGTATACTGAATATATGGTTCATCCCTTGAGTATCCACAAGCCCAAGTATCACCAATTTCTTGTTTTTTGTTTAATGAATTTAATTTATTAAACATATATACAATAAATGTAATGCATATTAATATTGCTGTGAATACTATTATCTCAGTCTCATTTTTAAAATTAGGACCTTTCTCACTTATTCCCATTAAATTATTGGTAAAATAAGATATTTTATTTATTATATATGGTGAAAACACTCCGGTAACTATTGTGAGCATAGCAAGTAACCCCTGCCCAATATCCATCGACAATGGAATATTCTTTACATGTTCCGCTTTATTAGTTCTTGGTTTACCAAGAAAAGTAATACCAAAAGATTTCACAGTTGCATAAAAAGCTGCTCCACTTGTTAATGCTACAATAATGCCAGAGATAAATATTAATATTATAATCCATATATTACTTACTTTAGTTATTGCCTCAATGAAACTTCTGAGTATAAGAATCTCACTTGCAAAACCATTAAAAGGTGGCACTGCGGAAATTGCACAAGTCCCAATAAATGTACAAATTGCAGTAAATTTCATTTTTTTATTGAGTCCACCAAGCTCATTCATATTTTTAGTACCTGTAGCATACAATACACTTCCTGCATTTAAAAATAAAAGACTCTTGAAAATTGCATGACATAAACAGTGAAGTAATGCTGCTGTTAAAGCAAGTGATGCTAACATTTTCAAATTATAATTTATAAGTATCATTGATATTCCAAGAGCCGCGAAAATAAGTCCTACATTTTCAGCACTAGAATATGCCAATAATTTTTTTATGTTATTTTGTAGTAAAGCATTTAGGATTGAAAATATTGCAGTAATAGTCCCAACTATAAGTACTATAACTCCACAATTTAATGGTGTATTTTTCAAGAAAATAAATATTATTCTTATAAATCCATATAAAGCAACCTTTAGCATTACTCCTGACATCAAAGCCGAAACATTAGATGGGGCTGTTGGATGTGCTTTGGGAAGCCATGCATGAAGTGGAACAATACCCATTTTGGCACCAAATCCAAACAAAGCAAGTATGAATATAATATACTTTTGTTTTGATGAAAAATTCATAGAAACTTTTATAATTTCATTAAAATCGAAACTACCAGTATATTTATATAAGAAAGCAAACATTATCATTAAAAACAGTCCGCTTATATGTGTCATAACGAAATAAAATATTCCTGCTTTCAAATTTTCCTTATGCATATATTCATAAATCACTAGGAAAAACGACGATATAGACATAAGCTCCCAAAAAATGAGAAAACTTATAGAATTATTTGAAACTACAACCCCTATCATTGAAGCAACAAATAAAACTATTAAGACTAACATATAATTTGCTGAATAATGTTTCTTATATTCCGTTATGTAGCCCTTTGTGTAAATTGCCACAGGTATAAATATTAATACTATAATAAATACGAAATATGCCGAAAGCCAATCTTTTTGAAAATTAATTAATGGTAACACGTGTTATCAACTCCTAGTTAAATTTAGTTATCATTCGAATGTTGGAATGTGACACTTTATTATAGCTTACTTTGCGTATGTTAACAACTAACTATAAATCATTGTTCGTGTAAAATTCCAGCTATATCTCCTATAATCCACTTTTTTACGTCAAAATCGGCTAAATTAATAATTAAAATAGTCTTTATTACACACCATTAATCATTATTTTTTTCTTTTATTCTATGTAGCTTAATATTATAAGGAGTTGTTTTAATATGCATTATCAATCAAAATGTAAACCTATAAAGCACATAAGAAAACTAATATTTTTAATTGTTATTTTAAGTGTATTTATTTGGATAATAATGATTTATTTCATGTTAAACAATATTAAAAATAATAAAGCTATAAACTCTACTGTCATTTCAGAACGGTTATCAAAAATTTCAGAATTATCAACTGTGAAATATAACTATTCTAATATATTAGCTTTAAAAAATAGTGTAAAATTTAAAGACTACTCCATTCCATTTACCGAAAAATCATTTTTACTAAAATATAGTGGCTATATTAAAGCTGGAGTAGATTTAAAAAATGTAAATATTATTATTAATAAAAAGAGAATTACTATAACTTTAAAAAAAGCTAAAATTCTTGATAACTCAATAAATAATGATGATCTATCAGTTTATAATGAAAAATCATCAATGTTTAACAAACTTAGTATGCAAGATATGGTAGATGAAATTAATGTTGATAAAAGTAAGGTTGAAGTCAATCTGCTAAAAACAAACTTTCTAGATGGAGCCAATACTAATGCCAAATCACTTTTAGAAGGTATTTTATTAAATATGGGGTTTGAAAAAGTAACAATAATTTTAAAATAATTCATAAAAAAAATAATCTTAAACTTATAAATTAAACAAGTTTTAAGATTATTTTTTTTACTGATTTATTATCTTAGAAGCCTCCAGAAGAACCTCCACCGCTTGATGAGCCACCACCAAATCCTCCAGATCCGCCACCAGAGCCTCCGAAACCTCCGCCATTTCCACCACCACGTCTACCAATTGAACTCCAAAATAATAAAGTCAACAAGAATTTAGTTATTCTTCCTCTATTAAAAATAAAATCTAGAAAAACAAACCCTATAAACCCTATTACTAAAATTCCACTTCCTTTACTTGATGCATTAGAACTTTTTTCATTTTGAGTAACTTGAGATACATTAACATTCTTCTCTAATTTAACATTATATTCTTTAGCTATATTATCTGCTAGAGATGAATATGCCGCTCTCAGTCCTTCTCCATACTGTTTTTGTTTGAATTTTGGAACAGCAAGTTCGTTCATCACTCTTGATGAATATATGTCTGTAACAGCACCTTCTAGTCCTGTACCTACTTCTACTCTCCACTGTTTTTCTTTCATTGACAATAAAATTAATAAACCATTGTTTTTACCCTTTTGTCCTATTCCCCAGCTTCTAAACATACCATTAGCATAAGATTCTATAGTCTCTCCCTGCAAAGAATCCACAACCACAACAGTAGCCTGTGCTCCTGTTTTAGCCTCTAATTCCTTGCCTACTGATAAAATGTACTGTGCAGAGTTATTGTCTATTACCTTAGCGTAATCATTAACATATTTTAATTCTGTAGCTTTAGGAAATTTAGGCTCTGCATTCACCGAATTTATGGCTAATATTGGGCTTAGTATAAACGTACTTATCATTAGTGCTAAAACAACGCTTATCCTTATTTTTCTATTTTTTAGAGCACATTTAAATTTTATATTTGGCAAATTATGAATATCCCTAATTAATTTGATTAAATAAGTTTTCATATTCTATCTCCTACTTAGTAAAATCAACTTTTGGTACTACTTTAGCCGATTCGCTAGCTTTATAGTATGGTTTGTCAGTAAATCCGAAGATTCCTGCAATTATTGAATTAGGGAATTTTTTAATTGTAGTATTATAATTATCAACACTTGTATTATAATCCAACCTTGATATTCCCACTCTGTTTTCTGTACCTTCAAGTGCTACTGATAAGTCTCTAAAATTCTGACTAGATTTTAAGTCAGGATAGTTTTCTACAATTACTAAAAGCCTTGAAACTGCACTTCCAAGTTGGCTGTCTGCTTGTGCTTTGTCTGGTATCGTCTTTGCACCTGCAAGTTTAGCTCTTGCATCTGCAATTTTTATAAATATATCTTTTTCTTGAGTTGCATAGCCCTTAACCGTTTGAACTAAATTAGGTATTAAATCAGACCTTCTTTGCAATTGTGTATCTATGTTTCCTTCTGCAACCTTTACTTTTTGATTTAAGCTTACCATCTTGTTGTACCCACCAATGATAGGCATTGCAATCACAAGAAATATTGCTGCGACTATTGCAACTGTTCTTAACGTTTTACTCATTTATATACCACCTTTCTATTTCTTAGAGTATGTAATTATTGATTTAAACTTATCTTTATTTAATATTTTATGAATTTGTTAAGAGTACTATACTAATTTGCTGTTTATTCTTTAAAATTATGTATTTTTCTAAAAACATATTTTATTATATGTTAATTTACAAGTGCTTTTTCTTCAATAATAGCAAAAGATTTATTTACATACTCTTCAGTTTTATAATTTCCTAATCTATTATTCATTCTAATTAAAAGACAATTTAGTTTTACAACATCATTAAAACTTATCTCTTTTAACTCCTCAAATATTCTCATAGTTTTCTGGTTTTTAATATAATCTCTCATTATCAATCTTTCACCTATTTCTGATATAGTTAAATAATGGGCATTTTTTATTAAAGCTTTTTCTTTATAAATATAATACTTACTATTTAAATTTTTTACAATTACATGAACTGTAGAAGGCGACCAAAAACTAATTTCACTTAATTCACTGGATGTAATACCTGGGAATGCCGCAATTATCCATAAAGCTCTCAGTTGAGCATGCGTTATATTAAATTCTTTAAGCGGTGCGCTGTGATTGCTTTTAATAGTTAATATAAATGTTCTTAAAAGATTATATAAAATAATCGTCTTTTTTATAATACTGACTGTATTTGTATCATAATCCCTTATATCAATCTTCAAATTTATTTCATTAATTCTCTTAATATACTCAAAGATAAATTCTTTCTTTTCTCTTATTATAATCTGAGTAAATATATTTATTATAAAATCTAATTCTTTATGTGAAAACAATCCTATAAGTTCAAATAAATAAATTTTTTTCTTCTTCTTGTTTTGTTTGTTTATATTAATAAACCAATTACCCATTTCTGTTAACTGAAATTTATAGACCTTTTTATTGATAGTTTCTTCTTTAAATATTAATTCCTTATTGATTAAAATTTTAATCATATTACTGACTGTAGGCGAACTCCAACAACCTATCCTCGCAACGTTACTAAGTGAAATTCCTGGGAAAACCTTGATAATCCAAAGAATTCTAAGCTGTGGCAATGTAATTCCCGAAGTTTCTACCGTCCTCGCATAATTAGACTCAATTTTTAAGAAAGCATATCTAGCTTGATTATATAACGAATGTATCTTAAACAAATACTCATTTTGTTCCATAAAATGTCCCCTTATATGTTAGTTCAAATTTATATTAATTGCTACCTTCATAAGCCTTTATATCATAAAACATTGTATCAAAAATATTATTGCAAATCAACAAAATGATTTTAACTTATTCCATATCATATTCATTACATCATTGTTAAACAGATAATTTATAAACACTATTTTTACAATATAATTATGTAAGTTAATCCTCACTTAAAAGAAAAATATTTGGTTTTAGTATTACAATAACATATAATGTTATTATGCTGTAATCGTAACCTTATTATTATATGTACTATGGCCATAAAATTATAAAGGAGAGTCAAAAATGATATTTTCTAGTGATACATCTGTTGAAACTTTAGAAGAAGATTTAAGATATCTTAAATTACTATCTAGCAAGTATCCTACAATTTCAGATGCCTGTACAGAAATTATAAATCTTCAGGCTATTTTAAATCTGCCAAAAGGAACTGAACATTTTCTTTCAGACATTCACGGCGAATATGAGTCTTTTTCTCATGTCCTTAGGAATGCTTCCGGCGTAATTAAAAGAAAGATAAACGATATTTTCGGCAATTCACTAAGAGAATGTGAAAAAAAAGAACTAGCAACAATTATATACTATCCTGAACAAAAATTAGAAATATCGCTTAAAGAAGAAGCGGACATAGACGATTGGTACAAAATTACTCTTTATAAACTTATTGAGTTTTGTAGAATCATTTCCTCTAAATATACTAGATCTAAAGTAAGGAAAGCACTACCTCCAGATTTCTCGTACATTATTGAGGAATTGCTTCATGAACAACAAAGCACCTTTAATAAACAAGAATACTATAACGGAATAATTGAAACCATAATTAAAATTGGTAGAGCCCGCGAATTTATAATTGCAATATCAAACCTAATACAAAGACTTACTATAGACAGGCTCCATATAATTGGAGATATTTATGATAGAGGACCTGGAGCCCATATAATCTTAGATACTCTTATGCACTACCATTCTATTGATATTCAGTGGGGTAACCATGATATACTTTGGATGGGCGCTGCCGCTGGCTGTGAGAGTTGCATTGCTAATGTTCTTCGTATTTCAACAAGATATGCAAATTTAGATACAGTGGAAGAAGGTTATGGTATTAACTTATTGCCACTCGCGACATTTGCTTTAGACTTTTATAATGATGATCCATGTAACTCCTTTAAACCTAAAGTTTTTTCTGAGAATAATTATAGAGAAAAAGACCTTACTTTAATGTCACGAATGCATAAGGCTATATCTATAATTCAATTCAAACTTGAAGGTGAAATAATAAAAAGACGCCCTCATTATGAGATGCAATCCAGATTACTTCTTGATAAAATTGACTTTGAAAGCGGCACCGTTGATGTTGATGGAAAAAAATATAAACTAAACGATACTAATTTCCCAACTATAGACCCTAAAGATCC
Source organism: Clostridium psychrophilum (assembly GCF_018861705.1). Taxonomy (GTDB): domain Bacteria; phylum Bacillota; class Clostridia; order Clostridiales; family Clostridiaceae; genus Clostridium_AD; species Clostridium_AD psychrophilum. The sequence goes on from NZ_JAHLEC010000013.1 coordinate 15,113, forward strand.
TTATAAATTAACTCAAGATGAAAAGGAACTTATTGATAAGCTTAAATCCTCCTTCTTGAATAGTGAAAAACTCCAAGAACATATACGCTTTTTATACACTAAGGGTAGCATGTATCTAAAATATAACTCTAATTTGCTATACCATGGTTGTATTTCTCTAAGCGAGGATGGTAGTTTTAAAAAGATGAAAATAGATAACATAGTTTACAGTGGCAAATCCTATATAGATAGAACTGAACGTTTAGCAAGAGAGGCCTACTTTGGAAAGCCCAATTCAAAATCTAAGCTTTATGCAATGGATAACATATGGTATTTGTGGTGTGGTTGTAATTCTCCTTTATTTGGAAAAGATAAAATGGCTACATTTGAAAGGTATTTTATAGATGATAAAGCTTCACATACTGAAGTTAAAAATTTTTACTATAAATATAGAGATGATGAAACAGTCTGTAATAATATATTAACTGAATTTGAATTAAGTACAACTGATTCGCATATTATAAATGGTCATGTTCCCGTAAAAACTAAGCAAGGCGAGAGCCCTATAAAAGCTAATGGTAAGCTTTTAGTTATCGATGGTGGTTTTTCTAAAGCCTACCAGCCGCAAACAGGCATAGCAGGATATACTCTTATATATAATTCATATGGATTACTTTTGGCATCACATGCTCCTTTTGAGTCTACCCAAAAGGCCATTGAAGAAGGCAAAGATATTATTTCTTCCACTATAGTTCTAGAAAAATCTACGAATCGTATTCGTGTAATAGATACAGATGTAGGTCTTGAAATAAAAGATCAAATTAAAGATTTAGAGAGACTTCTTACAGCCTATAGAAAAGGTCTTATAAAAGAACAGCGGTAACACTGATAATATCTAAAATCAAAGCCACTTGCCGTTAATCGGCAACCATCTAAAATCAAAGCCACTTGCCGTTAATCGGCAACCATCTAAAATCAAAGCCACTTGCCGTTAATCGGCAAATGGCTTTATTTTTATTAAACCTACAACACAGTATAAGTTATAATTAATTTAATTGGTATATCTATTGTTTCTACTTTCCATCTTGCATGCTTAACAATTGTTGTAATTTCTGAGCTTGCATTGCAGATTGTTCTGCAAATTCCCTAAATGTATTACTTACTTCTTCTTCCGATACCTCTCTTGCAAATGATTGATAATCTCTAGTGTTTTCTTGCGCATCTAATAATTTTTTCATAATTGTGTCTCTTGTATTCATTTCCATTTTATATCACTCCTTCATTAATATTTTCCCACAAAACTTGTTTTTTTATGTATTTTTAAATTTAAATTTGATTAATAATAAAAAAAGTTAGGAATTATATTAATATAATCCCTAACTTTCTATACTGAAAGTGTTAAATTTATCTTTATTATCTTACCATTTCTAGTTAATTGTATTTTAACTACATCTCCGGCTTTATGAGTCGCTTTAATTTTATTTAAATCATCTACAGTTTTAATCTTTTCGCCAGCAAACTCTGTAATTATATCTGCGGCTTTCATACCAGATTTTTCTGCAGAACTAGACTCTTGAATTTGTGATATATATACTCCAACTGGAATATTATATTGCTTAGACATATCTTTAGTAATGTCTCTACAAGTAATTCCTATATTAAGCATTGGTTTAACCAAGGTCTCGATTTTAGGATTAACTGTGTTAATTGGTATTGAAAAACCCAATCCTTCTACACCCTCTTCTCCTATTTTAGCTGTGTTTATTCCTATAACTTGGCCTTTATTATTTACAAGTGGTCCCCCACTATTACCTGGATTAATAGCTGCATCTGTTTGTATAAATCTGAGGTTCTTGTTTTCAATACTTACTTGCCTATTAAGTGCACTCACAATTCCTGTTGTAACAGATCCTAAGAACTCTTTCCCTAGAGGATTTCCTATTGCTACCACCGATTCTCCTACTTGAAGTTCATCTGAATTTCCAAATTCAGCCACACCTGGAACTTTAGTATTATTGGCCAATTTAATTACTGCTATATCAGATGCAGAATCGTAATTAATTACTTCTGCAGAAACTTCTTTTCCATTGCTAAGTGTAACTTTAACATTTTTAACACCACTTATAACATGATAATTTGTTAAAATATATCCATTTTTATTAAATATTATCCCTGTACCTACACCCTCTTGCTCTGATGTCTTCCCAGTAAGATTAGTACCTGCGCTAGTACTTTTTGTAGAAATTGCAACAACTGAAGGGTTTACTTTTTTTACAATCTCAGGGACAGTTAAGTCTTGCGTACTATTACTAGTAATAAGCCTTGCTTTAGCATTACTAGATACCTTTGTACTAGCTACTTTAGGGCTAGTTGTATCATTAGCATTATTCATTAGATTCATTGTAACTATAGCTGAACCCACACCCCCTAGCGTTGAACATATTACACCAATAATTATGTAGGATACTATTCTATTTCTCATTCCACCCTTGTTTTTTTTAAAATTTTTCTCATTTATACTATTAATTTGACTTTCGTAAGTATTTTCGCTGTCATTTATATTCTCATTTGTTGTATCTATCCCATTATTATCCTCTTTCATAATATTTTCCTCCCCCTTTATCTCTGCGAGCAAATATAGATAATTGATTATCGTTTTCTTATTATAAAATATAATTTCATATTCTTATTTCTATTTTAACATATTTGTAATTTTTCAACTTTTATCTTCTATTATATTTTAAAACTCTTATGTTACAATTTGGTGACAAATTTGTTAACAAACTTTTAATAAAAGCATTGTATCAATAGATACTTTTTTTAATTAAAACAAAGAAACCACTATATCAAATTATAATGATTTCTAAGCTTCATAATATATACTATTTAACGACATTTCAAAAGGAAAGTCTCCCACTTCTATAAGTTAAGTTTAAATCTCCTTCTGAATTCGTTACAGCGACCTAGGAGATGATTTATCAGTATATAACTCAATTATCTTAAGTATTACTTCAACCGCTTTCTCCATAGCAAATGTAGGTATAAATTCATATTTTCCATGAAAATTATGTCCACCTGCAAATATATTTGGAGTTGGCAGTCCCATAAATGATAGTCTTGCGCCATCTGTACCACCTCTAATAGGTTGCATGATAGGCTTTATTCCTACTTCATTCATAGCCAAAAATGCAGTATCAACAATATGTTTAACTGGCTCTATTTTTTCTTTCATATTAAAATATTGATCCTTAACTTGAATATCTACTGTCCCCTGACCATATTTATCATTTAGTTCATCTGCTACATTCTTAATAAATGATTTTCTGGTTTCGAAGTTTTTATTATCAAAATCTCTTATAATATATTGAAGTTTTGTTTCCTCAACTTCACCATTAAGACTAATTAGATGATAAAATCCCTCGTAACCTTCCGTAGTCGCTGGTGTTTCATTTTGTGGCATAGAATTTATAAATTCGTTAGCTATAAGTAACGAGTGAATCATTTTACCTTTTGCTGAACCTGGATGAACATTTCTTCCATGAATGCAAATCTTTACTCCTGCAGCATTAAAATTTTCATACTCGAGTTCGCCAATAGTTCCTCCATCAATAGTGTATGCAAAATCCGCATCAAATTTTTTCACATCAAAAATATCCGCACCACGACCTATCTCCTCGTCCGGCGTAAATCCAATACGAATAGCACCATGTGGAACAAGTGGATTTTGCATTAAATATTCAACAGCCGCCATTATTTCTGAAACTCCAGCCTTGTCATCAGCTCCAAGTAATGTGGTTCCATCAGTAGTAATAATAGTTTTTCCAACATAGTCTTTTAATTCAGGAAAATCCTTTGGTGATAGTATTATATTCTTTTCTTCACTTAATATTATATCTTCGCCATCGTAATCGTAAACGAATTTAGCTTTAATATCTTTACCTGACATATCTGGAGAAGTATCCATATGCGCAATGAAACCTATAGTAGGTACATCCTTATTTACATTCGATGGAATTGTAGCCATTACATATCCATTATCATCTACGCTTACCTGTTTTATACCCATTGCTTTTAATTCACTAACTAATTCTAACGCAAGGACCATTTGCCCATTTGTACTTGGAACAGTAGTTGATTCCTCATTAGATTTAGTATCATAACTTATATACTTTAAAAATTTTTCTACAACTTTTGACATGTTCACATCCCCTTATATTTTTTAATATAATTTGTTATTCTTTTTTAAAAAAACTATCAATTAATTTTTCTGCCATTCTTTTTTGCAAATTAGCCTTATTTATAAGTAACAAAACCATTAGTATTAATTCTATTAACTCTCCATCTTCTTTTCCCATTTCATTAATTTTTGCTTTAATAAATTCACTGTCTTTATTTATGTCACGTGCAAACTCTTTATTTTGTACTTCTTTAATATCCAAAAAATCATTATATAAATCTTCTAATAGTATTTTTAGGCTTTTAGGAGCTTTTAAATCAATTATAGGATCAAATATTGTATTAATATCACTAATTGATATTGTTTGCTTCATATTATAAATAAGAGTCAGTAGAATAATATGCTCTTTAGTATATTTCTTGTTTTTTGCAGGCATCAAAACCTTTCCTTTAGTATAATTATTAATCATTGTTTTTGTAAGAATTTTATCTTCTTCATTTCTTTTAAGACTTCCCAACTTCTCATTAAAAAACGTTGTAACCTGATCCATATACAAATCCACACATGGTATTTCTACTATACTTATATCTTTTGACCCTATAATTTCTTCAACCAATTTATTAAGGCTTTCCTTGTTATAATTCATTAGTTCCTCACTCACCTCCATTTCATTTTCCATTCAAATATTCACAATAAGGAGCTATAGGACATATTTCACAGTTAGGTTTCCTAGCTTTACATATTTTTCGTCCATGCCATATAATAAAATGATGAGCATCACTCCACATTTTTTTAGGAATATTTTTCATAAGTTGTTGTTCAACTATTTCAACATTTTTACCTGATGCAAGCCCAATTCTATTGGATACCCTAAAAACATGAGTATCTACCGCAATTGCTGGAATACCGAAAGCATTAGATAAAACAACATTAGCAGTTTTTCTTCCAACCCCTGGGAGCTTTATTAGTTCTTCCATCGTATTGGGCACCTTCCCATTATGTTTTTCTAATATAATCTTTGTAGCACCTAAAATATTTTTGCTCTTATTATTATAAAATCCACAACTTTTAATTTTTTCACCTAATTGCATGGCAGACAAAGTAATCATAGATTCTGGCGTATTGTATTCCTTATACAACTGCTTTGCAATAATATTCACTCTTACATCTGTGCATTGAGCTGACAAAATCGTTGATACCAAAAGCTCATAATGTGATGTAAAATCCAGACCACACTTTGCCCCAGAATATGTTTCATTAAGAATATCTAACACTGTTTTAGTTCTTTTTTTATTCACATAAACACCTGCTTTTTACTAATATAATTATATATTCTAAAACTGTTAAGTTATCTTCTTCTTTTCATTTTTTTCCATAATTTATATAAAAATATTTTAAGATTTTAATATTTAATAAAAATACGCTGTTAACCTCATACATGGGTAAACAACGCATAGTATTAACTTTGAAATATTGACTTTAATTTTAAAATTTTTATATTTATTTACTCTATAGTATAATATTTATTCTATTATTTTTAATTACTTACAATCGGAGTATACACCTCTATATTTCTCTGGAAGCATCACAGCTATACTTGACATTATTTCATGCATAACCCTATCATAATAATCATTTCTATCTTCATCTTGATTTTTACTAGCAAGCGTAATAGGACCACCAATATTAATATTTACATCTGCATAATGGAACTTTTCTGATGCCATATCCTTATCATCAATTGGTAATAGGTTTTCCGTACCCCAAATAGCCATTGGAACAATTGTTGCCTTTGATAATTTAGCCATTAATATAAGGCCTCTTTTTCCCTCTATCATTTTGCCATTTCTACTTCTCGTTCCTTCAGGAAAAATCATAATGTTGTTACCTTGTTTTAGAGTATTAACAATTTTAGATATAGCTTCTTTATCTGCAGAATTAGGTTTTAATTGTATAGTTTTTGCAACGAAAAAGCCTAATTTAGTAAGTTTGTTGTCTGTTAACTTTACGCCAGCAACAAATGTTACATTGTTGTCTTTTAATAATTTATTCATAACTATACCATCTGCATTGCTTAAATGATTACATATAAAAATTATAGGAGATTTTATGTCTTTAATCGTCTCCATACCAGAAGTTTTAATGTTTGCATACTTATTAATGTATGAATCTATTAATTTATTTGCTATAAGTGATACAACTCTATCTGGAAAAAGTTCTATTATCTTTAACACCGTTTGCGAAAGCATCTAAATTCCACCTTTCATAAAAAATAACTATACAATTATTATAATTTGAAATGCTTTAAAAGTCTATAATAATAATCTCTTATATAAGGTGAAGTATCTCCCTTTGCACTTATAATTTTACTTTTTTCAATATAAATCGCACTAATTATTGCATTTCTTTTAATTATATTTTTGCCTCTCCACCCACATGAGGTTATTTTATACTTATCCTTAAATAACTTATTATCAATGTTCATTAAAACTTTCAAATCAATTTTTTCCATATATTCATAAGGTCTAAATTCTTTTATGGTACTAAATTTAATCTCTTTATTAAAAGGACATCCACTTTGACAAGTATCACAACCAAATATTCTGCCATTCAATTTATCAAACCAGCAGTCATCTATATCTTTTTTTTGAGTTATATAAGATAAACATGTATTTGCATTATTGTTTATTCCTAATTCACCCTCAACTATTGAATTTGTTGGGCATGATTCTAAACATATATTACAATTACCACAATTATTCTTTATAGGTGCATCAGGCTCTATTACTAAATCTGTTATAATTTCTCCTAAAAAAACATATGACCCATACTTCTGTGTTATTAAAGTATTGTTTTTCCCTATAAATCCTACTCCAGACATACTAGCAATATATCTCTCTGGTAATGAATTGCTATCCACCAAACTTATAGCTTTTGCACCCATGCCCTCAATAAATTTACAAATATTCTCCATGTACTTAGTTGTAACAATATGATAATCCCTGCTTTGCGTATATTTTGAAAAATATGTATTTTGATCTTTATCTAGATTGTATAAATAGGGAAATGCAATAGAAATTATAGTTTTCCCACCTAACATATATATAAATGGGTTTATCCTTTTATCTACTATCGGCTCTTCAAACTCATTTTCTAATCCCTGTTTTTTCCTTTTATTAAAATAAGGACTTAGCTCATGAAAAATTCTGCATTCGCTAAATCCTACTGCGTCTAACCCATTAATTTTGCAAAAGTTTATTATTTTTTCTTTATTACTCATATTGTCATTTCCTTTTATATTACCATATCATTATATATTTTTTTAGTATTCCCTGCATAGTCTTTAACTTCAATTATTGTCAATTTATTCACAAAAATAACTCTAGCAGGTATTCCTACAGCCGTTGCTTTTGGTAGTACATTTTTCAAAACTACAGCATTAGCGCCAATCTTACTACCAGTTCCTATTTCAATTGGGCCTAATATTTTTGCACCCGCCCCTACTATAACATCATTTCCTAATGTAGGATGTCTTTTACCTACATCCTTACCTGTTCCACCAAGTGTTACTCCTTGATACAATGTAACATTGTCTCCAATCTCTGTGGTCTCACCTATAACTATTCCTGTCCCATGATCTATAAATAGTCCTTTTCCTATTATTGCCCCTGGATGAATTTCTATTCCAGTAAAAAATCTAGCTGATTGAGATATAGACCTAGCCATGAAATATCGTTTATGATTATACAAAAAATGAGCTACTCTGTATATAATAATAGCATGAATGCACGGATATAATAATATTACTTCAATCCAGTTTTTAGCTGCTGGATCCTTTTCTAATATATTGTTAATATCATATTTTAACCTTTTAAACATATCAAAATTCCTCCTATAGATTTATAGTATGTAAATATCCAAATCTATATATTTGCATATAAATTTGGATATTCTTAAACACTCATACTAAGCACATTTAATAAATAAAAAATCAGTATGTTAACTTATCCTGATGTACCTTATTTATCTATAGAGTAGAAATAAATGTTTTAACCATCATAAAATTCTAGTCATATAACCCCATTGAAATATACTTTTCTCCTCCATCAGGTGCAACAGTAACAACTTTTTTACCCTTACCTAATTTTTTAGCAACTTTTATAGCTGCTGCAATATTAGCTCCTGTTGAGATTCCTACCAATATACCTTCTTCTTTTGCCATTCTTCTTGCTATATCGAAAGCCTCTTCATCAGTTATTTTTATTATTTCATCAACAACGCTGCTATCATATATATCTGGTGTAAAACCCGCTCCTATTCCTTGTATTTTATGTGGACCTGGTTCTCCTCCTGATAATACAGGTGATCTTGCTGGTTCAACTGCAACTATTTTAATGTCCTTATTAAATGCTTTTAATCTTTTGCCTACCCCAGTTATTGTTCCGCCAGTTCCTACTCCAGCTATAAAAACATTGACATCAGCTACATCACTAATAATTTCTTCTGCAGTAGTTGCATAATGTTTATCTGGATTTGCTATATTAACAAATTGTTGTGGTACAAAATAATCAGGTTTTCCCTCTGCTAATTCCTTAGCTTTATTTATAGCACCCTTCATTCCTTTTGAACCATCAGTAAGCACAAGTTGTGCTCCATATGCCTTAATTAAGTTTCTTCTTTCAACACTCATGCTGTCTGGCATTACAATAATTACATTATATCCCTTGATTCTTCCTATCATAGCCAAAGCTATTCCCATATTTCCGCTGGTTGGCTCAACTACAGTAAATCCTTCTTTTAGTACTCCGAGTTCCTCAGCTTTCTCTATCATTCCAAGTGCTGCTCTATCTTTTATACTTCCAGCTGGATTATATTTTTCTAGCTTTACATAAATATCAGCTATATCATCTTTTACTAACCTAGTTAATTTTAAAACAGGTGTTTTTCCTATCATATCTAAAACATTGTTAAACATCATAATAATATCCCTCCAATTTAAAATAAGTAATTTGCCTTAAAACGCTATCCATATTTAAACATTAGTACAATTTTCTAAAATGAAAAAGTGGCACATATCTAGTTATTAGTGTATTATTTAAATGATTTTTGGGTACAAAAAAAACTTCCTCAATTATTAGAGACGAAGTTTTGCTTCGTGGTCCCACTCTAAGTTATAATCACTAAAGTGATTATAAAGCCACTTTTTCAAGCACAACGTTATGCTCTATCGCTATAACGGGCGAACTCCGATGCAGCCTACTCAAGTCACAAATTTGTGACTATTTCGGTGCATAACTCCAAAGGGCACTTCATAAAAGTTTCCAATAAGAACCTTCTCAACTTTAGATTCTCTCTCTGTAAATTCTTCTTATATTACTTTCCTTTTTCTCAGTATTTTTTATTATTTCCTAGTATTTCAGTATGAATTACTTTTCTTAATTATATTCTTAAGATTAATATATGTCAATAGCATTTAAATTGTTTCTTTTTGGAATAACTTTTTTGTATGCTGAAAATTTATAATAAAAAAAGCTGTTAGAATTAAACTAACAGTTTCTTCTTATAATTTATATACATAAATAAGAAATTCAACCTACTATAGTCCAACTTTATTTGCATATTTTGAAGCATAAGTTCCTATATTGTAGCTTTGTTTTACCACATTTTCAGGATGGTCATACCCGTTAACCACAGCTCCACAAGCAAAAATTCCCTTTATGTTAGTATCAAATTTTTCATTTAACTCAACTTGTCCGGTTGATGAATTAACAAGTATATTGACTTGTTTCGCTAATTCATTATCAGGATATAAATCTACAGACAAAAGCAATGAATCACAAGAAATATACTCATCACTATCTTTAATAACTTTGTTATCACTATCTAACTCTACAAGAGTAACACCTTCAATTCTACCTTTACCCTGAATAGAAATCACCTTATGTTTCATCCTAAGTGGTATATCGAAATCACTAAGAGAATCACTAAGTTTTTTATCTTTTGCATCAATAAACTCTTTATTTTCAACTACAGCCTTGACATTCGCCCCTTCAATTGTAAGTCTTCTAGCTACTATTAGTGCTAAATCTCCTGTGCCTGATATAACTATTTCTTTACCTGGCATATAACCCTCAATATTTATAAACTTTTGTGCACACCCCACGGTATAAATACCTGCGCACCTACTGCCAGGTAGATTCGAAAATCCTCTTGGTCTCTCTCTACACCCAGAAGCAATTATTATAGCTTTAGCTCCAATTCTAAAAGTTCCATCAATGGAATTCACTGCGTTAATTTCTTTAGTTTTATTTAAATTCAAAACCGTAGTATTTAGCTTATATTGAATATTTAGTTCATTAACTTTATCTACATATTTCTGTACAAATTCTGGTGCTGTCAAATTTTCATTAAAAATATTGTTACCAAAACCATTATGGATACACTGATTTAAGGCTCCTCCTAATCGTTTTTCTCTTTCTAAAATTAAGATATTGCCTTTACAGTGTTCTTTAGCTGAAATAGCAGCTGAAAGGCCTGCTGGCCCTCCGCCAATAACTACTATGTCATATGTATACATTGCATACCCTCCAGTTGCAAGACATCTTTATAATATTGTCTCAAATAGATGCCTAATCATAAATTTAATAAAAAAACATAAAAACCTGTGAAATTAATTTCACAGGTTAAGTTTGGCAGGGATAGTAGGGCTCGAACCTACAATCAATGGTTTTGGAGACCACTACTCTACCAATTGAGCCATATCCCTATATTAACTTTTTAATAAAAATGGCAGGGGTAGTAGGGCTCGAACCTACAACCAATGGTTTTGGAGACCACTACTCTACCAACTGAGCTATACCCCTAAAATACATTTATATTATATCATGCAATTCAAAAAAATGCAATATTTTTTCTTGCTCCCGTTTATTAAGAAACACGGAATAACTATATCATTCCATGTTTCCTGTTTTCTAATATTTATTCCACTATAACAAGTTTATTGTACTTTAAAACCCGCAACTTTTATCTTTTCAACTATTCCTTCAAAATTTGAGGTCTTAAGTCTTAAAATAATTTCTTTGACCTCTGTAAGACTTTTAGGATCTATAACTACAAAACTAATTATGTCGCCTTTATTTTCTGTTATTATTTTTGTAAGTTTAGAGATTTGACCTTGTATATCATAAGATATAACAGCTAATCTTTTTCCTTTATCAGCTCCAAACAATTCAGTGAATTGATGAAATATAGCATTATGTGTAACTATGCCTACAAACTCACCATTATTATCCACTACAGCAACAAATGAAACACTTTTTGTTTCTAGCAGATGCACTGCTTCTTCCACTTGTCGCATTGGATCAATAACTGGTACATTTGTCCTCATTACATCTTCAACTACAAAATCAGTTAGCAAACAACTTTTGTCAATACTTTTTTCATAAAAATAAGCATAAATTTTTTCTTTTGAAATAGCTCCATAAAACTTATTGCCCTCAACCACAGGAACTGATAAAAATTTATTTTTTTTCATAATTTCTAGAGCTTTACCTATTGTTACCTTTGGTGTTACCGTAGTTAATTTTCCTTTTAACAACATCAAATTCTTGACAAACATTTTCTTGCCTCCTTAACTTAAGTGTATATTATTATTATACCTTATTTTGTAATTTAAGTATAACCAATTGTCTTAATTTTAAAAAATATTTTACATGTTTATTTAAAAAAATATTTATGTTGCATACAAACTCCTATATTACCTTTTCTTTTTTTAGAATTTAGGATAAAATATTTAATGAGGTGAAACTTATGGAATACACAGTAACTACAGTAGACGAAACTTATAAAATAGGAGAATTAATAGGATCACTTGTAAATCCAGGTGACATAATTTGTTTGATTGGTGACTTAGGCACTGGTAAAACTCATTTAACAAAAGGAATTGCTAAAGGCTTAGATATTAAAGACAATATTACAAGCCCTACTTTTACGATTGTAAATGAATATACAGGAAGATTAAAATTATATCATTTTGATGTATATAGGGTAAACGACCCTGATGAAATAGCAGCCATAGGCTTTGATGAATATATATTTAGTGATGGGGTTAGTATCATTGAATGGGCTAATTATATTGAAGAACTAATTCCGCCTAACAAACTAACCATTACTATAGAAAAACTACCCAAACTTGGGGATAATTATAGGAAAATTAACATTGAATATTCAGATAAAAGATATGATTACATAAAGGAGATTAAACTATGAAAATTTTAAGTTTAGATTCTGCTACACAATCAGCAACTTGTGCAATTCTCGATGACAATAAAGTACTTGGTGAAATTACATTTAATTATAAAAAACAACACTCTCAAATACTTATGCCAATAATTGATGAATTATTTAGCAATACAGAAATGAATATAGATGATATTGATGCATTTGTAGTCTCTAAGGGGCCTGGTTCATTTACCGGTCTTAGAATAGGTATGGCCACTATCAAAGGATTAAGTCAAGGTACCAAGAAACCTTTTGTGACTGTATCTACATTGGATTCTTTAGCATATAACTTAGCATATACTGACGGAATTATTTGTCCAATACTAGATGCTTTAAGAGATAATGTTTATACAGCCTTATATACTTTCAAAAATTTTGAGCTTGTTCGCATTAATGACTACGCTAATATTTCTATAAATGAATTAATAAACATTCTTAAAGAAAAAGATTGTAATATTTCCTTTGTTGGAGATGGAACCATAAAATTCAAAGAAAGACTTACTGCTAGTTTACCAAAGGTATGCTTTGCACCCGCTCATTTAAATTTAGCTAAAGCATCATCTCTCGGAGAATTAGGTCTTAAACTTTTATCTAATGGAACATTCGACAATTTATATGATTCTGTGCCTATTTACCTTAGACAACCTCAAGCCGAGCGTGAGTACGAAGAAAAAATGAGGCAAAAGAAAAATGAATAACGATTTGAAAATTTATCCAATGGATTCATCATCTATTAAATATATACTCAATATTAGTGATCTAAGCTTCCCTATTTCGTGGAGTTTGGAGTCACTTCAAAGTGAACTAGATAATAAATTTGCTAAATATGTTGTACTAAAAATGGGAAATACTATAGTAGGTTATGGTGGAATGTGGCTTATTCTAGATGAGGCTCATGTTACTAATATTGCGATTCACCCGGAGGCTCGTGGTCATGGAGGTGGAAACATAATTGTGGAAGCTTTATTTAGGCTCTGTAGAAAACATAAAATCATAGGTATAACCTTAGAAGTTAGAAGTTCAAATTTTGTAGCCATAAACCTATATGAAAAATATGGTTTTGAAAAAGAAGGTCTTAGGAGCCATTATTATGAAGATAATGGCGAAGATGCAATAATTATGTGGAACCGACACTTATAATATACCAAATACACAAAAACTAATATAAAAACGGACACCTGCTTGAACTGACCTCTGTCAAGTAGACAGGTTAAATAATTAAAAGAGTATAAGTTGATGCGACCACTTTATTGGTCGCATTTCTTATGCACTTTGTCTCTGTTTCTTCTTTTCTAATTCTGCCTTATAGGCTTGTATTCGTTTGTTATCTGGTATCGGATATTGAAGCGGCTGTTTACTATTAAATGCTGCCTTTCGAACCTCTATAGGTGCTAAATTGTTAAAGCGTTCCTGATACCTGTAATTATTATAATAGTCTATATATTCTTCTATCGCATGGCGTAATTCGTTCTCGTTACAAAACTCCGAGACGTAATACATTTCTGCTTTAATAATCCCCCAGAATCCTTCTGTCGGTCCATTGTCAATACAGCATCCAACTCTAGACATTGACTGCGTCATACCTTGCTCTTTCAGTTTCTTTTGGAATACTTTGCTTGTATATTGAAATCCTCTGTCACTGTGAAAAAGCGGTGTGCCCTTTGGATTATGGGTTAATGCTAAATCATAAGTATCAAATACCAATTTATTATCATTTCGATTACTTAGAACATATGACACAACAGATTTGTCATAAAAATCAAGTATTGCACTTAGATATACTTTCTTATTACTCATTGGAACCTTAAATTCTGTTACATCAGTTCCCCATTTCTCATTAGGTTTCGTTGCCTCAAATTCTCTATGCAAAACATTTTCTGCCGTAGTTTGTGGTGTTGAATGACGATATGGTTTTCTTTTCTTTCGTATTACAGATTTTACTCCAAGTACACGCATAATTCGCTGAATACGACGCTTACTGTAATGCTTGTTTTTATCTCTGTTAATGTAATTACGCATTCTTCGATAGCCCAAGGTGTGCTTAAATTTTTCATGGTATTCTTTTATCCATAAGACAAGCTGTTCATTTTCTACTTCATTAGCTGGTTTATCCCGATGAATCCATTTATAATAACCAGCACGTGAAATATTCAATTGTTTGCACATCCAAAGTATATCCCATTCCTTTTCTTGTTTAAAATACTGCACAGCAAGATATTTGGGTTCCAGTTTTCCTTTGGCTAGAATCGCCTCCTTTCGAATTCTTTCACTTTTTTTAACAGTTCTACCGACATATCACTTTCTTCAAGTTGGCGCCTTAGACGTTTGTTTTCTCTGCGAAGCTTGTCTAATTCATCAACTTCCTCATCTGATTTATGACGACCACGTTTATCAGAGAGACCTTCTTCACCTGTAGTATCATATTTACATACCCAACTATAGACTTGACTATAGGAAACATCATATTTTTCAGCTGTTCCTTTATAATCTCTTTTATTAGAAATACAGTACTCCACGATTTCTTTACGTTCTGCAACCGTTGTTTTTCTTCTTGCACTAGCCATATAGACCTCCTGTTTCGGATTATAATCCTTAAGTTCTATATCGCTATTATACTTCTTTATCCAGTTCTGTAAAAGACTATGTCCAGGAATGCCATATCTAGCTGATAACTCTGAAAATGAACCTACACCACTTAGATATTCTTTAACAACCATCAATTTAAACTCGTTTGTATATGAGCGATTGAACCTTCTTGTTAATAGAGAATCCGCCCCTTGATTGTTATACGCAGCGATCCAGTCGAAAATACTTTGTTTACTTTTTATAGTCAAGTCATTCATTATTTCAGATATACATCGAATACCATTAAGATAATCTTCGACTGCAGTTACTTTTTCTTCAGCTGTACATTTGGCTTTTCTTCCCATAAAAAATACCTCCAAAGTAGATTTGGTTATTTACCGTGTCTACTTTAGAGGTATCATATCAGCTTTGAGGGTGTCCGTTTTTATATTAGTTTATTATCTTATCAATTAATAATTTTGTTGTCTATTTTTCTTTTTATATTTACTGTCCATGTGCTCTTTATGAAGTATAGGCGAAACACTTTTATATAAAGCTAAAGTCATTGCTGATATTATTATTCCTTTAAAAAGATTGAAAGGAACAATCATCCATATAACGAATGAATTTAGATCATTTATGTTATGGTTTAATTTTGACCCCATCCCTACCACAGCAGATATTGGGAATCCTAGTACTGTCTCATATAATGGTAATATTACAAAATAGTTTAATATGGCTGCAAACATTGACATACAAACTACTCCTATTAATAAACCTACAATAGCTCCTTTCTTACTTTTTCTAACCTTATATATATATCCAGATACTAATATTAAACATGATCCTACTAAAAAATTTGCAAGTTCTCCTATGAATGCAGTTTTACTAGCAAGCATTCCATGTAATATGTTCTTAAATAGTTCAATTATAACCCCAGCTACTGGCCCTAAAGCAAAAGCTCCTAGAAGTGCTGGTAAATCACTAATATCTATTTTTAAAAATTCAGGAAATATTGGTATCGGTAATTCAATATACATTAAAAGAAAGGCCATAACAGCTAAAAGTGAAATTTTGATAAGTCTTACAAGTTTTTCGTTTCTCATTTTTATACCCCCTAATTAAATATATCTTCTAGTGATGGATATAATAAAAGCCCTGACATTTAACTAATGCCAGGGCGAATTCATATATATATCGCATCTTCTTTCATCCAGACTTTACTGTCGGCTTCGGGATCTAACCGAATCTGCCTTTCGGCTCGCGGGCTTTACCGCCGGTGGGGAATTCCGCCCCGCCCTGAAGACTATTAAATTTTATTTTCATAATTTGATTATATATACTTATTTCGTAAAAAGCAAGATATTATTTTCTAATTTTTCATTGATAATGATATTCTTTTTCTTTTCTCATCAACATCTAGCACACTAACCTCAACTATATCTCCAACCTTTACCACATCCAATGGATGTCTTACAAATTTATTCGACAGTTGGCTTATATGTACTAAACCATCCTGATGGACTCCAATATCAACAAAAGCTCCAAAATCAGATACATTTCTAACCGTACCCATAAGCTTCATTCCCGGTTTAAGATTAGCCATTTGAACTACTCCTGTTTTAAGTATTGGTTTCGGCAATTCTTCTCTTGGATCTCTACCTGGCTTTTTGATTTCTTTAATTATATCTCTAAGAGTTGGAGCGCCTGTTTCTAATTTCTCAGCTAGCTCACTAAAATTAATATCTTTTATCCGTTCATCCATATCCTTAAAATTTAAAGATTTAAGATCATTTTTTGAATAATTTAGGAATTCCAATAATTTTTTAGTAGCATTATATGACTCGGGATGAATTGAGGTGTTATCTAAAACCTCTTTACTTTCCATAACCCTTAAAAATCCTGCACATTGTTCATATGCTTTTGCCCCTAATCTTTTTACCTTTAGTAATTCCTTTCTTGCCTTAAATTTACCATTTTCCTCTCTATATGCTACAATATTTTGGGCTATAGTAGTATTTATACCAGATATATAAGACAATAACGAAGGCGTTGCAATATTAAGATCTACGCCAACAGCATTAACACAATCTTCAACTACCCCTTTTAAAGATTCATCAAGTTTTTTAGGTGGAACATCATGTTGATATTGTCCAACCCCAATTGCTTTGGGGTCAATTTTTACAAGTTCTACTAATGGATCTTGAAGTCTTCGTCCAATAGAAATTGCTCCCCTAATAGATACATCTATGTTTGGATATTCCTTAGATGCAAGCTCTGATGCTGAATAAACAGATGCACCAGCTTCTGAAACTATAACATAATATAAATCTCTCGAACATTCTTGTTTTAGTTCTGTAATAATTCTAGCAAGTATTTCTTCAGATTCACGACTAGCAGTTCCATTACCAAGTGATACTACTTCTACATTATGTTTAATTACAAGTTTTTTAATAGTATCTATAGATTTTTCAACACCATCTTTACTACCAGCAGTAGCGTATACAGTAGCCATATCCAAAACCTTACCAGTGTCATCAAGTACTGCTATTTTGCATCCTGTTCTAAATCCAGGGTCAAATCCAAGAACAACTTTCCCTTTTATAGGTGATTGCATCAACAATGCCTTTAGATTAGCTTTAAATATCTCAATGGCACTAGTTTCACCTTTTTCTGTTAATTCTGATCTAATTTCTCTTTCAATCGATGGGAAAATAAGTCTTTTCACAGAATCAATGATGCTTAGTTCTATATACTTATCTGTTTCATTGTTTCCTTTTAAACATTTAGTTCTTAGATACTCAATAATCTTATCATTATCAGCCTTAATTTTAACAGAAAGTATCTTACTACTTTCTCCTCTATTTATAGCAAGAATTCTATGTGGTGGTATAGTTCTAATTCCTTCTTTATATTCATAATACATTTCAAATGGAGTTGTCTCATCAGAGCTACCCTTAGTTTCTACACTTCCATAATTGTGTACTTGCGCCCTAATCCACTTTCTATAATCTGCCTCGTCTGAAATCATTTCACTAATAATATCTCCTGCACCTTGAAGTGCATCTGTAGCACTGCCAACTCCATTTTCTTCATTTATGAATGTTTGTGCATACTCATTTATATCGGTTTTAAGCTCACCAGAAGCAATAATTTCTGCAAGAGGCTTAAGCCCTCTTTCAATTGCAATTATGGCTCTTGTTCTTTTCTTAGGCTTAAATGGCCTATATATATCTTCTATCTCGGTAAGTGTCTCACATTTATTTATTGATTTTTCAATTTCATCTGTTAATTTTTCTTGTTCACCTATAAGACGTATTACATCTGATTTTCTTTCCTCTAAATTTCTAAGATATATAAGTCTCTCAGTAAAATTTCTAAGTATTATATCATCAAGTCCACCAGTTCTTTCTTTTCTATATCTAGCTATAAAAGGAACTGTATTCCCTTCATCTAATAATTGAATTACACTTTCTGCTTGCTTTATAGTTATATCAAACTCTTTAATTAATCTACTATTTATATTTTCCATATATTTTGGCTATCTATGCTCATCAAATTGAAATAAATATCATAATGTATATTAGTTTATTTATTATCATATGATTAATAGCCAATCCTCCTCACATAATTTGTATTTCAGATTTTACCAACTAAAATCAATATATTTAATCATACCACGAATTTAATCTTCATATCTATTAAAATATAGAAATTTATAGGAGTAATGTAATAAAAAAGTTAATATATTCCTGTTTCTTAACTTTTTTTCTTTTATTACTATTTTATAGCCCTCCCTTTTATTATAAACTACATAGATCTTGCACCTCTAATTGGACTTTTATATTCAAAATAACGTAATATCAGGGGGTATTACAATTGTTTAAATAATTGTTTCTTGACATATTATTATTTTTATTCTATGATTAATTTAAAGTGCCCTATTATTACAAGTGAATATACCAACTATAAAGAAAAGCATCCATGTAAATCATGTCTTTTCGTAGATATATATTATATCAACTAGGGTGGTACCACCGATTACACTCGGTCTCTTTTCGGGATGCGGGTTTTTTTGTATTTATTTTTAAATGTTTTATTAAATAGGAGGAAAATAATTATGGCAAAGCAGAAGAAATTTGTAGAATCTATTACTTCTATGGAAGTAGATTTTGCAAAATGGTATACCGATATTGTAAAAAAAGCAGAACTTGCTGATTATGCCAGCGTCAAAGGTTGTATGGTAATTAGGCCTTATGGTTATGCAATATGGGAAAATATTCAGAACATATTAGATCGCATGTTTAAGGATACAGGACACGAAAATGTATATATGCCAATGTTAATTCCTGAAAGTTTACTTAATAAGGAAAAGGATCATGTTAAAGGCTTTGCACCAGAAGTTGCTTGGGTTACACACGGAGGAAATGAGCTACTCACAGAGAGGCTTTGCGTGAGACCTACCTCAGAAACATTATTTTGTGATCACTATGCAAAAATAATTCAATCTTACAATGATCTTCCTAAATTATATAATCAATGGTGTTCTGTTGTAAGATGGGAAAAAACTACAAGACCTTTTCTTAGAAATTCAGAATTTTTATGGCAGGAAGGTCATACTGCTCATGCAACTGAAGCAGAGGCAAAAGAAGAGACCCTTAAAATGCTTAATATATACGCTAAATTTTGTGAGGAAACCCTTGCTATTCCAGTTATAAAAGGTAAGAAAACAGAAAAAGAAAAATTTGCTGGAGCAAGTGAAACATATACAATTGAAAGTTTAATGCATGATGGTAAGGCACTACAATGTGGAACTTCTCATAATTTTGGAGATGGTTTTGCTAAAGCCTTTAATATTCAATATACAGATAAAACTGGTAAACTTGCTTATGTTCACCAAACTTCTTGGGGAATGTCTACAAGGATTATTGGTGCTTTAATTATGGTTCATGGAGATGATAGTGGTTTAGTACTTCCACCAGCTATAGCACCTATTCAACTTATGATTGTTCCAATTGCACAACATAAAGAAGGCGTAATTGAAAAAGCAACAGAGCTTAAAAATATGTTATCAAAAATTGCTAGAGTAAAAATAGATATCAGTGATAAAATGGCTGGATGGAAATTCAGCGAGTATGAAATGAAAGGTGTTCCACTCCGCCTAGAAGTTGGTCCAAAAGATATAGAAAAGAATCAAGTGGTCTTAGTAAGACGAGATACACGTGAGAAGATATTTGTTCCAATGGCTGAACTAGAAGCAAAAGTTCCAGAAATTTTAATAGATATTCAAAAATCTTTATTTGAGAAAGCTAAAGAATCACAATCTAAAAAAACCTTCAATGCTAAAACCGTTGAAGAATTAAAAGAGCTTCTTGATAAAACTTTAGGATTTGTTTACGCTCCATGGTGTGGAGAACTCGCTTGCGAGGAGAAAGTAAAAGAAGTTGCCGGCGCAACATCTAGATGTATGCCATTTGAGCAACCAGATGAAAAAGGTGTTTGCTTATGTTGTGGTAAACCAGCTAAAGCTAACGTTATCTGGGGAAGAGCATATTAAATCATCACCTGGATCGTTATATTATAAAAAATAAAAGCTTATCGAACAGATGCTATTTGTTCGATAAGCTTTTATAGTTTTTTTCATGCAAATTTTTCAACTGTGTTTTTTTAGATTTTAAATAATATGTTATTGCGCCTGCTATAGCAAATATAAGTAAGCATAATAATATAATGCTTGCCAAACAAATTAAATTCAGCATTTTTAATATTTCAATTTCTGGCATATACATTCATCTCCCAAATAATATGTATTTGAAATTATATCCATTAAAATATTTTTTATCCATATTTGTAATCATATTATATTATTTTCTTGTTATATATTTATAAAAATATACTTAAGTTAAAATTATAATTACTTATTATACATTAATGATATAAGTCAATACTTCAATGTTTTGCACTCTATAAATGACTTTAATGATATACATACAACAAAAAATTCATTGAGTATAATATAAAATTATAGTAAACCGAAAAAAACACCTGGATTTCCAGATGTTTTTTAATATATTTTGAGAAATGTAAGCATTGTCAGCTTTGATATTTTTATTAATGTAATTTGTCATTTTTAAACAAAACATTTAAATGGTAAATCTATGTCTTTTTCAAAACAATCATCAAAACCACGAGGATAATGATATTCACGTTTTTCTTTGTCATCAGGATAAATAAATTTACCGCCTACTTGCCATATATATGGAAGGAATTTATATTGTAATCTGTCCTTTCTCATTTCGAAAAGTACATTTATTTCTTCAGTGTCTGCTTGGAAGTTTGACCATATATCATGATGGAATGGGATTATAACTTTTGTATTTAAAGCTTCTGCCATTCTAAGTATGTCTGATGAAGTCATTTTATCAGTTATACCTCTAGGATTTTCACCGAAAGAACCTAAAGCAACATCAATTTTATAATCATTTCCGTGTTTAGCATAATAATTAGAGTAATGTGAATCGCCACTGTGATAAATAGTTCCTCCTGGCGTTTTTATAATGTAATTAACTGCACGCTCATCTATGTTTCCAGGCATTTTGCCTGCTAAAGTAACACCCTTCGGAACTGTAATTAAGGCAGTACGGTCAAATGATTCAAGAGCAATGATCTCTGTATCTTTAATCTTAACAACATCTCCAGGTTTTACTACAATACAACGCTCTGAAGGTACTCCCCAGCTAATCCAAAGATCAACACAAGTTTTAGGACCAATAAAAGGTACAGATGCATCACAATTTTTCATAACTGCGGTTGCAACATTTATATCAATGTGATCATTATGATCGTGGGTTGCGACTACTGCATCAATTTCTTTAATTGCAAATGGATCTAAAACGAAAGGAGCGACTCTAAGGTTCGGTTGCAACTTCTTACCACCACACATTCTTGCCATCTGATGCTCTGGTTTTATCAAAGGGTTTTTCATGGTTTTTTTACCTGTGCCACACCATAAATCAATACAAATATTTGCATTGCCTTCTGATTTTACCCAAAGACCTGTACAACCAAGCCACCACATTGCAAAGCTACCAGGATGGACTACTTCTCTTTCTATTTCTTCATTAAGCCACGTTCCCCATTGAGGGAAAGTGTTTAGTATCCAGGATTCTCTTGTTATATCATCTATTTTACTCATATTATACTCACCTTTCTTTCAATTATTATTATTTTTTTTCGCCTAAATTTAAAGCTTCTCTAATTTTACTTTCTATTTCTACTTCAGATAAAAGATTTCTAAGTCCTATAATTTTAGTTTTAGAACGGGTATTTGTAAAATTTGATACTAAGGATTCCGATACGAAAACCATGTCAAATGAATTTATAACAGATTTTGCTTCACCAACACTAAGATGATCAACATCTACATCAATTTTTAGTCTTTTAAAAACTTTAATAATCTTCATTTTAATCATTTGGCTTGATCCCATTCCATTTCCACAAGCAGCTAATACTTTCATATAAATCTCTCCTTTTAGAATATATTATTTACATTTGATCATAAATAACAGCATTTTTAATAATGAGTTATCTGTGAGTAATTGAATATAAATTGCCATATTTATTGTTTTTTAATTATCTAAATCTTCTTCTGGCTTTGCAAAATAAGTTGCTTTATTTTTACGATATTGTATTTGAGGAATAGCAAGCATTGCTACAATTAGAGCAAATACACCAAATATTTTAAAGATGTTTGCAAAAACTCCAAATGCAGGCCAAATAGTATCCCAATCAATGCTACCATGCCATCCACCAGTAAGAGGGCTTTGTACTCCTGCACCGAAGAACCATATTGCAAAAGCGCCACCTAGTACCTGAAGAATACCACAACATATTGGTATTATTGTAGCTGCACGTACACCACCACGTTTATTAGCAAATACTGCAAGCGTTGCATTATCAAAGAAGACTGGTACGAAACCTGTGATAATCATAATAGGGGAATGGAATACGAGTAAACCTGCAATTGCTATAAATTGACCAAGTGCTCCAAAGATAAAACCATATACAACTGCATTTTTTGCACCATAACCATAAGTAGCTGCACAATCAACAGCAGGAGTTAATCCTGGTATAAATTTATCAGAGATACCTTGGAAAGCGGTTGTAAGTTCTGCAACAAACATTCTAACACCACTCATTAATATGAATAAGTAAACTGAAAAAGTTAGTGACCGATTAATGATATAAGCAGGGAAAGATAATGTTTTGGGAAAATTGCCACTAGGAACCAGCACCCCATTTATTATTGGATTTTCTAGTCCCCTCATGTACGGTTCACCAAGAATAAACATAATGATACCAAAGAAAACTAACATTAAAGTCCCAGCAGTAACAACGTTATCATTAAATATTGAAAGTGACTTAGGTAATTTTATGTTATCTAGATTTTTATCTTTATTACCTAGCTTCCCAGCAATTTTATCTGTTAGCCAAACTGCGCCCATTTGCTGATGACCAATAGCAAAACCAGCATTGTCTGTAAGGTTGTTACACGCTTCAACTGTTAAGTTTGAGAAGACAGCCTGATATGTACCAACAAGGATACCAACTATAATAGCTCCAGTTGCATTAGCATAAGCTGGTAATGCAAAGAACACAATAAAGGTAGCAGTTGTTGCCTGCTGAAGCATGATATGACCTGTAAGAAAAAGAGTCCTTATTTTCGTTATTTTACCGAAGGCAACCAATACTAAGTTCCATAAAAATGCGAACATAAGTGCAATCATAACCATTGAGGCTAATGAACCTAAGCTTTTATTTGCAGCCGCTAGTCCAAAATATGGATCGATAACTGCAGCACTCATGTGGAAACGATCATTTAATCCTGCGAGAATAGGCCTGAATGTAGTAACAAGACCCCCTGCACCTATATTCCAAATCATGATTCCAATGATACATTTCATTGTTCCTGCAAAAGTTTCGTGTAATGGTCTTCTTAAAAACAAATAACAAATCAATACGATTAAACTAATAAAAAATTCTGGTCTTACGAGAATATTGTCTGAAAATGTTTTAAACAATCCACTATTCGCAATACTATTAATATCCACTAAATTGACCCCCTAATAATTTAATTGTTATTCTACATGAGACTTATTTAATTCTCTTGCCAATTCTTCTGGGTCGGTACAATTACGTATAAAGTTCATATTTTCTTCTTCTGATAGATAATCACTTAACTTTGAAAGCAAACCAAGATGATCAGTATCGTTTACAGCAGCGAGCGTTATAACGATGTCTACTGGATCATTCTCGCAATTAAAGTGCACAGGTTTTGATAAAGTAAGTAAGCTGATACCAGTCTTTAAAACGCTTACATCTGGTCTAGAATGCGATAATGCAAGTCCGGGTATTATTACAATGTATGGACCATATTCTTCAACAGTTTTGATTGTTAAATCAATATAACCCTCAGTAATGTAGTTTGAGTTAACTAATAATTGACCTGAAAGCCTCATAGCTTCAACCCAATCTTTAGCTGTAGCTTTTAATTTAATGTTTTCCGTAAGAATAATATCATTATTATTATTATTATTATTATTAATAATATTCACGTCCTTTATAAATTCAATTTTGAATAATCTTTATATTCTTATAATAACGATATCTTTTTATAATGTCAACATATGATTAGATGTTGCACATGTGTTCACCTATAAATGTTTTTCATCATCTAATTCCAATATTTTTAACGCTGCAGTATCATCTATTATTAGTGTTTTTATATATTTACCTCTTATCGCCCCAAGTATAGCTTTTGATTTTTCTTTAGAACCTGCAACACATATAACATCTGGTGCCTTTTGAAAATCATTTAGATCTATTCCTATAATAGTGTTGTCTAATTCAGATTCAACTTGCTTACCATTTATATCATAATAATGCCCTCCTATATGACCAACAGCACCACTTGCTTGAAGAGCATATTGCATATAGCTGTCTATATATTTACTCCATGCTGTATTTGAAATAGTTGAATCTATAGAACCTACACTTGTTAGAATGATAGTAGCTCTCTTAGCAAGAGACAAGGTATCTGATATATAAGGGTCTCGTATAAGTTTATCTTTCATATCTTTATCCTCTACAAAAAGGGGTGCTAATAAATAGTGATACTTTCCACCATAGATTTTAGCAAATTGTTTTACAAGATCTATTCCGTCTATCTCTGGATTATCTTTTAATGCAGCTCCCATTATCTGTACTACAGTAAGGGGAATATTTTTATTGGATTTAAGACTTTGAACAGTGTTATATATAGTGTTTCCCCAGGAGATACCTAGTATGGTATTTTTATTTAATTTAGCATCAATATAATAAGCTGCAATTTCACCAAGTTTAATTAGCATTAATTCATAAGAAACTCCTTTTGTATTAATAATTCTTACATGCTTTAGTTTGAACCTTTTTATAAATTCATCTTCAATGTCCATTAATCTTTCCCAAGGTTCTTTTATAATTATTTCTACTATTTTTTTGTCTCTTGCCTCTTTCAATAATCTCGAAATTTTAGATCGAGAAGTGAATAAACGTTCAGCAATTTGTGATTGAGTCATATCATGTTCATAATAAAGGCTCGATACACTAGCTAAAAGGCTGTTTTTTTCATTTTCATTCATATTATCAAAGTCATTCATAGTTTAAACTCCTTTTATACTTATTTAAGTTCCAATAAAAATTGAAATTTCATATTTTTGTTCAAATGTTACTTTAGTGAACAAATGATTATATTGTAATTATAATACATCAATTTAGAAAACACAACAATCTTTGGTTTATAAAGATTAACAGTCTTTCTGAACACATGTGCAACATTTGAGAATATGTTGACCAAGAAAAAGTTAGATGATATATTTAATTAAACGATTAAACAGAACAAAGTTTTAAAATTATATCCTAATTTAAATTTTGTTATTTTTTACAAGTAAGTGATATAAGGACTAATATTAACTGAAAGGGGTGGAAATTAATATGTATGATTTAGATAGAGTTCCTATTGGTATTTATGAAAAAGCTTTACCTTCTAGTTTTTCCTGGGAAGAAAAGTTAACATCAGCAAGAGAAGCTGGTTTTGACTATTTGGAAATTTCAATAGATGAAACAGATGAAAGGTTATCCAGACTTGAATGGTCAAAGGAACAAAGAGAAAAATTAAAAAAACTTATTAGCACTACTGGGGTTATGATTCCAAGTATGTGCTTAAGTGGTCATAGAAGATTTCCTTTTGGAAGTAAAGATGAAAATACTCGTAGTAAAGCCTTGGATATTATGAAAAAGGCAATTGAATTATCCGTAGATTTAGGGATACGAACAATTCAATTAGCAGCCTACGATGTATATTATGAGGAAGAGGATGCAACTACAAAAGCTTTCTTTATAGAAGGAATGGGAAAATCTATAGCAATGGCAAGTAAAGCAGGTGTAATGCTTGCACTTGAAATAATGGATACCAAATTTATAAGTACTATATTAAGGGCAATGCCATATATAACTAAATTTAATTCACCTTGGTTTAAAATATACCCTGATATAGGTAATTTGAGTGCATGGGGTAGTGATGTTGAAGCGGAACTAGAGCTTGGACTTCCACATACTGTTGCCATTCATGTAAAAGAAACAAAACCAGGAGTATTTAAGGAAGTTCCTTTTGGTGAGGGAATTGTAAAATTTGCTTTAATTTTTAAAAAATTAAAAGAACTAAATTATGAAGGTCCTTTTTTAATAGAAATGTGGGCTGATAATAGCAAGGTTACTACAAAAGAAGATGCCGTGCAAGATATTTACAATGCAAGAATATTTGTTCAAGAAAAAATGATTGAAGGTGGGATGCTAAATGCTAAAAGAGCTTAAACAAAAGGTATTAGAAGCTAATCTGCAGCTTCCAAAAAAAGGTTTAGTAACATTTACTTGGGGAAATGTAAGTGCCATTGATAGAGAAAAAGGATTAATTGTAATAAAACCAAGTGGAGTTTCCTACGAAGAAATGAAATTAGAAGATATGGTAGTGCTTGATTTAGATGGCAAAATAGTAGAGGGTAAATTAAACCCTTCTTCAGATACCGA
Source organism: Clostridium psychrophilum (assembly GCF_018861705.1). Taxonomy (GTDB): domain Bacteria; phylum Bacillota; class Clostridia; order Clostridiales; family Clostridiaceae; genus Clostridium_AD; species Clostridium_AD psychrophilum. Next base: position 42,237 of record NZ_JAHLEC010000013.1, read on the forward strand.
TACACACATATTGCTCTATAAAAAATTTAAAGAAATTGGAGGTATTGTTCATACCCACTCAAGTTGGGCTACAAGCTGGGCACAAGCCGGGATGGAAATACCTTGTTTTGGAACAACGCATGCAGATTATTTTTATGGAAGCATACCCTGTACTAGGAAAATGTCTCAAGAAGAAATTAAAGGAAGATATGAATATGAAACTGGTAAGGTAATTGTGGAGACATTTAAAGAAATTAATCCTGAATTTGTGCCCGGTGTATTAGTAAATAATCATGGTCCTTTTGCTTGGGGAAAAGATGCAATGAATGCAGTTCATAATGCTGTTGTAATGGAAGAAGTTGCAAAAATGGCTTATAGGAGTATTCAATTAAATAAGGAACTAGGCTCTATTGATAATAATCTTCTGGACAAGCATTTTTTAAGAAAACATGGTGAAAATGCTTACTATGGTCAAAAATAAAATAATAAGTGATCGGTATTTTGGATGCTGTATAGCTTAGATGAGGTGTAAAATATGAAGATTAATAAAAAGGTTATTGCAAATTTAACAAAATGTTATTCGATAGCTCCTTTAAAATATAAGGGTGCAAACTGTTTTTTAGTAGCAGCTGAAAAAGTTGACCGTTGTATACTTTTTGATTCAGATGGAAATGAACTTGAAACAGTGTGGAATGAACCTGGCGGTGTTATGAGTATGGTTCAGGTACCTGGAACAAATGGACAGTTTTTGGCAACCCATAAGTTTTACTCACCGAATGATTCCAAAGAAGCGAAAATTGTAATAGCAACACCTGACACAGAAGGCAAATGGAGTATTAGAACTTTAGTAAATCTTCCACATGTTCACAGATTCGACTTGATTAAGCGAAACGGCAACACATACCTAATAGCATGTACCTTAAAATCAGGTCATGAATATAAAGACGACTGGTCAAACCCTGGAAAGGTATATGCAGCTAAGCTTCCAAATGATTTAAGCAATTTTAATGAAAAATCTCAACTTCATCTAAATGTAATAAAGGATGGGATGCTAAAAAATCACGGATATTATAAAGTATTGGAAGCGGGAGTAGAGACTGCTGTAATTTCTTCCGAAAATGGAGTTTTTCAGTTTACACCTCCAGAGGCAGAAGAATCAGAATGGGAAATTAAGCAGCTACTAAATACCCCTTCAAGTGATGCAGTACTAGTGGATATTGATAGTGACGGGGAAATGGAATTAGCTGTACTTTCACCTTTTCATGGCGATACTGTAACAATATATAAGAGGATAGAAGGAATTTACAAAGAAATGTATGTACATCCTGAACCTGCAGAATTTACCCATGCCATTTATGGAGGCAATTTGTGTGGAAAACCTTCTGTTGTAGTTGGACATAGACAGGGTAAAAAATCTCTGTTTGCACTTACGTATGATGCTGAAAAAGGAAAGATACAATGCGAAAATATTGATACAGGATGTGGCCCAGCAAATGTATATCATTATATAAAAGATTATAAAGATATTATTATAGCTACAAACCGTGAAATTGGCGAAGTGGCTATGTACACGATTGAACCTTAAAAGACATATTTAGTTATGTTCTTAGCTACAAAAGATTCCACATATATGATTGGACAGTCTTTAAATTTAACTGGATGATTATGTATGTGATAAAAAAATAAAAGTAATAGATGTGCTAGGTTTTAGTGATTTTTTGCAGCTTGATTTATAGAGATGGAATACTATGCTTCAATTATAAAAAGACCATTATAGGTGGCTACTTTAAGACAGAACTGAATCTTATATATTCTTCATCACCCCCAATACAATTAAAGCAATGTTTAAACCCCCATTAATGGTATTAGAAGATTCATTAAGGATTAGAATGACATATTCAATAATAAATATGTCATAATAAAATATTAATAGTGTATTTTTAACACTATTAATATGTAGAGGAGGACAAGTAAGTGATAGCAAAATGGTATAAGTTGCAAAGTGGTACAGACATAAGAGGGATTGCTACTGAAGGTTCTAAAAATGAAGTTAATTTAACACCTAAAGTTGCAAAATTTATCGCTTATGGATTTGTAAAATGGTTAAGGAATGAAAAAAAAGTAAATTTTAAGGATCTAAAGGTGGCAGTTGGAATAGATTCTAGACTATCTGGACCAGAATTAAAATCTTCTTTTATTGATGCATTGAGTGATCTAGGTTGTAATGTATACGATTGTGGAATGTGCACAACACCTGCGATGTTTATGACTACTATTTTTCAAAATTATGAATGTGATGCTTCTATTATGATTACTGCTAGTCATCTACCCTATTACTATAACGGATTTAAATTTTTTACAAGAGAAGGTGGATGCGAAAAGGATGATATAAAAAATATTCTTTCTATAGCATCAGAAGAAAAATCACATTTCTGTATAAAAAAAGGTGAAATTTTTAAAATTAATTTTATTGAAGAGTATTCAAAAGACCTAGTTCTTACTATTAGAAAGGGGGTTGCATCCTCCCAAAATTATGATAAACCTTTATTAGGTTTTAAGCTTAATGTTGATGCTGGTAACGGAGCTGGAGGTTTTTTTGCAGATAAAGTTTTAAAGGTTTTAGGAGCGGATATTACAGGTAGTCAATTTACCCAGCCAGATGGAAGATTTCCAAACCATATTCCAAATCCAGAAGATAAGAAAGCAATGGAATCTATTAGCCAATCAGTATTAACTAATCATGCAGATTTAGGAATAATTTTTGATACAGATGTGGACAGAGCGGCTATTGTGGATTCAAATGGCATGCAAATAAATAAAAATGCATTAATAGCTTTAGTTTCAGCAATTGTTTTGGAAGAACACCCCAAAACAGTAATAGTAACTGATTCGGTAACTTCAACCGGCTTAAGTGAATTCATTAGTAGATTAGGTGGAATCCATCATAGATTCAAAAGAGGATATAGAAATGTTATAGATGAAGCAATAAGACTTAATAGTGAGGGAAAAGAATGTTATTTAGCTATTGAAACATCGGGTCATGCCGCGTTAAAAGAGAAGTATTTTCTAGACGATGGCGCATATTTAATAGCTAAAATACTGATAAAAATGGCCAAGTTAAATTTAAAGGGTAAGAAACTCCAAGACTTAATTAAAGATTTAAAAATACCATGTGAAAGTTTGGATTCTAGATTAACAATTAAAAATAACAATTCTAAAAAATATGGTACTTTGGCAATAAAAGGTCTAGAAAAATATGTGAAAAAGATAGATGGTTGGAGTTTAGTGCCTAATAATTATGAAGGTATTAAAGTACATTGTGACGAACTAAATGGGGATGGATGGTTCTTATTAAGATTATCACTGCATGAACCTGTTTTATCTTTGAATATGGAATCTGATTCAAATGGTGGAATTAAAACAACAATAGGTAAATTGATGCCTTTTTTTAATAAATATAATGAATTAGATACAAATATCATAAAAACATTAAAATATAGTTGCTTATAGCAAAAAATAAACAATAATACTACAACTGTTAAATTTCATGTTATTGTAGTATTATATAATTATAAATAGCCATTATTACACCTATATAATATCATTTATTACTAAATAATAAAAAACAGTAGCTTATAAATGTGCCTATTTAAATTATCATAAGCAAATAATCTAGAACAAAGAAATTATCAACTACTATATATGTTCTAGTTAATCTTGTTATAATTACAAAAGAAAGAATCTCAAGAGATTGCAACAAATTTTTTCATGAAGAATTTGGAGCTTAAGCAAAACTCTTTTTACAGGTTAATCGAGAAAGTCTTTATAAAAAGACTTTCTTTAATACTCAAAGATACAAAAGGAGAATTATATGAGAAAATATTTATATTGGGCATTTAGAATTTTGTGGTTGTTTTTATCAATATTTATTACACGTGGTATTAAAACTGATAGCGCTTTTGGCATGGTAATCTTTATTCTAATACTGTTACCACTATTATTTTTAGGTAAATTAATAGCTGATAAATTTATAAAAATTAAAAAGGATAACAAGTGTAAGAAATAAAAAAATATGAAAGGATATTTATCAAAAATGCCACTTTATTATTATAGTTTTCCAACTTTTCAAGTTGTTTTTCAGTACATCACAGGAATGCTACCATTACCCAATATAACAATAATATAACCTTTACGAAAAACAAGAAAGACATAATAGGAATAATGGATAACTTTTACATTTCAAAGAAGATATATAATTATACATAAAATGTACACTTTAGAAAATAGCATCAAGTTAACTCAAAAATATTTGATATAACCGTTAGAGCAGTACAAAAACAATTGCAGAATATAAGCACACATAGTTTAATAAAGTATTTTGATACACAGGTATATACAAATAGCAACTATTATGTAGCATTAGAGAATGCGGCAATTAAACTTAATTATTAGCATAATGAAGATAAACGCTTAACCCATAACCAAAGTATTATATAGAGTATATGGGGAAATACAAAAGACTATACAGTTTTAATTCCGTATAGTCTTTTTATCTTATATTAAATTAATGAGTCTATTTCTCTATCACGATTATCCATTAAATTGATTATTTTATTACAATCATCTAATATTGTTTGACTCATTAATTCCATTTTTTAATACTATCACGGTAACTACGTATCATTATTACTAATCCAAACCTATTCAAAAATGCACTTTATATGGGCTAATTTTGCGATAATAAATTGAGCTTATTTTCACAAGTATTAAGTAAATCTATATTTATGTCTATATTAAACTCTTCCAGAATTGTTTGAATATATTCTAATTCGGTTTTTAATGAATGCGAGATATATTCAAACAGATTATCATCTATTGTCTTAAAACGTGCATCCCAACACTCATCTTTATTGTCTAAGAATCCTTCTGCAATACTTAACAATTCTTCTTTACTACTTTTCTGAAGTTCCTTATTTGAAATATATATCACTTTGACAGAATTATTTCTTCCGAAATCATCTTTATCCTCTACGTCTTCAAGATACTCAAAATATTCTAATGTGTTTGATCTTTTTAAATCTATAAGTAACATATAACTAATAGGCAACTCCAAATGTCCCTCTGTAATTCTAAAGATTTCTATATTTCTTAGTTTTAAGTCTCTTGAAATTCTTAATTGCTCCACTACAATACCCCCTATAACATATTTAATACTTTATACATATATGCAATAAGCCACCATATAATTACTATTTTATCTATTTGTTGTTAAACCATGACTTTTGCCAAGGTTAAACCAATAATATCTCAGAACAAGTACCATAAATGCTATATTAAAGTTGTTTAGATTAATTTTAGTCTTTATATACTATAAATATATTTCTATTATTATTTGATTTAAACCCTGCTAAATACTTTAGCAAATTCTCTATGAATATTGCTCCATTAAATATAAAAAAGAGGGTATATCCGCCATGGATATGCCCTTGTATCAACGTATGAAATATTATCTTGAATTGCTTAGATTACCTAGTCACATGAATATAGCTATTAGCAATCATTGAAACTTTAGCAGTTAAGAGCAGGACATTTAAGCCTACTTCCCAATCTTTCTATTTTTTCTTCACTTAAGTCATTAGCAACAATACTTTTCCATTTAAAATATTCATTTTTCGCAACATTTTTTTCTGCATTACTTACTAAATCCTTATATTCGTTGGAATGTAATTTTTGTGATTTTTCCTCATGATTTTTATCTATTTTGTTGGGCATTTGTATTTTATCTAATGTAGAATCAATCTTGATATCTAAAAATTTAGTAACAGAATTAATTAAACTTGTTACCAAAAATGTCTCACGCACCCTCTGTTTCTTTATAAGGTACATACTCCTATTTTCTATGTCTTTAAGCCTTTCCTGGTTTGTAGCACTGCATGAAAATTCTAGTGGATCATCACATAACTCACAATTAATGAAGTGTAGTAGTGAGTTAAACGGAGTACCTCCAATTTCACCTGTAACCTTATCCCATTCTTTAAGTGCACTTGTGAAACATTGTACAGCTGATTTTTCCATTTTGTTACCACCTTTCAAATCTGATTTTATCTTTTTCCAACTAACTTACTGTCATTCATTAAACAACTAAGTGTTAACAAGCTATCATTTAAATTTATATTTTCTAAAATTATTTCTTGTGGTACATTTATATCCACAGGTGTAATATTACATATGTATTTAACTCCATTTTCTACCATCATGTCAGTGACCGTTTGTGCATATTTTTTTGATATACAAATTATCCCGATATCTGTTGGTGTTACTTTTAAGAAACTTACTAATTTATCTATTTCTATTACTTCTATATCTTGAATTGTTGATCCTATAAGGTTTGGATCAGTATCAAAAATACCAACCAATTTAAAATTTAATTGTTGAGATCTAGTATATTTAGCAATAGCTTTTCCAATATTCTTTGCACCTATTATGATCATATTATGTTCTTTAAATAGTCCTAATATCCCACTAATTTCAATAAACAATTCTTTAACGTTATAACCTATTCTCGGTGTCCCAAATTCACCAAAATAACTTAGATCTCGTCTTATTTGACTAGCTGTAAAACCAATTTTATCCCCTAATTTTCTTGAAGATATTGTAACCACATCATTAATTATAAATTTTCTCAAATATCTATGGTATTTAGGTAGTCTTCGAATAACCGTAATTGGTATAGTTTTTTGAATTTCCACAATTAACTCTCCTTTGCAAATATTCATAATTTTAGACAAAATAGTAAAAATATTGGTATACTTAGGGCAAGATACAGAGGTGGGTTTTCAAGATAGATTAGAATTACACAACCTTCTTATATAAGAAAACAAAAAGGTTACTTAAAGGTTATAAAAATCTTTAGTAGCCTTTTCATCATTATACAAGTTTTAACTTGTATATAAATTACTTTTCATTTTGATTTACTTGTGGTTTAATTTCACCAAAAGCATTTATATACATCTGTTTTATTTCGCTTATCATAGGATATCTAGGATTAGCAACAGTACATTGATCATCAAACGCTTTCTCAGACATATCATCCAATGTTAAATAGAAATCTTCTTTTTTAACTCCAGCATCTTTTATCGTCAACGGAATATTTAGTTCTTTCTTTAAATCAGTAATTGATTTTATTAATAAACCTACTTTTTCATCATCTGTATTCCCACCTAAATTTAAATAATTAGCAATACAAGCATATCTTTCTTTTGAATCTGGGTATTTATTTTGTGGGAATGCAGCTTGTCTTACTGGAATATCTACTGCATTAAATTTAATTACTTCCTCAAGCAATACAGCAATAGCAATACCGTGAGGCATATGGTGTTGTGCTCCTAATTTGTGCGCCATTGAATGATTTACTCCTAAAAATGCATTTCCAAATGCCATACCTGCTATTGTAGATGCATGTGCCATTTTCTCTCTGGCGAGTATATTAGTAGTTCCTTCACTATATGCTGTTGGTAAATATTCAAATATCATTTTTATTGCTTGAAGTGCTAATCCATCTGTATAATCAGTAGCCATTACAGATGCATAGGCTTCAATAGCATGACTTAATGCATCTATTCCTGTAGCTGCAGTTAGCCCTTTTGGCATATTCATCATAAATTCTGCATCTATAATTGCCATATTAGGTGTTAATTCATAATCTGAAAGTGGATATTTCATTCCTGTTTTCTCATCTGTTATAACTGCAAATGGTGTTACTTCTGAACCAGTACCTGCAGTTGTTGGTATCGCTACTAACATAGCCTTAATTCCAAGCTTTGGAAAATGATGTATTCTCTTTCTTATATCCATAAATTTCATTGCAAGCTCATTGAACTTTTCTTCTGGATGTTCATATAACACTTGCATGATTTTAGCTGCATCCATAGCAGATCCTCCACCAGTTGTTATTATAGTATCCGGCTGAAAATCAAGCATTTGTCTAGCCCCTTCATAAGCACATCCAAGTGTAGGATCCGACTGAACATCTGAGAACACCTTAAAGCTTATACCTATCTTTTCAAGAACTTTTGTTATTTTGTCTGCATATCCTAATTCATAAAGCATTTTATCAGTTACAATAAATGCTCTCTTCTTACCCATATTCTTTAATTCCTTAAGTGCAGATTCCAAACACCCATATTTGAAGTATATTTTTTCTGGTACTTTAAACCAAAGCATATTTTCCCTTCTCTCTGCTACTGTTTTTATGTTTAACAAATGTTTAGGTTCTACATTTTCTGACACTGAATTTCCGCCCCAAAATCCACAACCTAGGGTAAATGAAGGTGCTATCTTAAAGTTGAATAAATCACCACTAGCCCCTTGAGCTGAAGGCATATTTATAAAAGTTCTTACAGTCTTCATTTTAGAACTGAATTTTTCTACTTTCTCTTTTTCCTTCATAGAATCTATATACAATGAAGATGTATGTCCCATGCCACCTAATTCAATTAGTCTTTCTGCTTTTTCTAAAGCCTCATCAAAACTTTTTACTTTATACATAGCTAATACTGTTGATAATTTTTCACGTGAAAATAGTTCATCTAGTTCAACTGATTCAACTTCTCCTATAAGTACCTTTGTCCATTCTGGTACATTAACCTCTGCTAACTTGGCTATGTCACAAGCAGATTTTCCAACTATACTTGGACTAATCCTATTATTTTTAAACATAACCTTTTTAACCTTATCTATTTCATCCTGATTTAATATGTATGCTCCTCTTTTAATAAGTTCATTTTTTACTTTACTATATATTGAATCTAACACTATTATAGCTTGCTCTGAAGCACATATTGTACCATTGTCATATGTCTTGGATAGTATTATTGAACTTACAGCCATTTCTATATCTGCACTTTCATCAATTATTGCTGGTGTATTTCCTGGTCCAACACCAATAGCTGGTTTTCCTGATGAATAGGCTGATTTAACCATTCCTGGGCCTCCGGTAGCAAGTATCACATCAGCTTCACTCATAAGTATTTGTGAAAGTTCTATAGAAGGCTCATCTATCCAACCTATTATTTCCTCTGGTGCTCCTGCCTTAACTGCAGCATCCAAAAGCAATTTTGCTGTTGCTATTGTTGATTTTTTTGCTCTTGGATGAGGAGAAAATATTATGCCATTTCTTGTTTTTAAACATATCAATGATTTAAAAATTACTGTTGATGTAGGGTTTGTAGTTGGTACTATACCTGCTACAACACCTATTGGTTCTGCAATTTTAGTTATACCATAAGTTTCATCTCTTTCGATAACACCACACGTTTTTTCATCTTTATATTTATTGTAGATATATTCTGCTGCAAAATGATTTTTGATTACCTTATCTTCTAGTAATCCCATACCAGTTTCTTCTATTGCCATTTTAGAGAGGGATATTCTAGCCTCTAATGCTACCATTGCTACTTTTTTGAAAATCTCATCTACTTGAGCTTGAGTATAAGTTGAAAACTTTTTTTGAGCTTCTTTTACACTTTTAAGTTTCATATTTAATTCTTCTACGTTTGTTAATTTCATATATACATACTCCTTTTTTGAATTTATATTATTTTAAGTTCAACATATTGATATTTATTTAACACACATATGTATCATATTCAAAGATAAGCTAATGTTATACAGCGATTTTATATAATATATTGTGGTTAAATTTTAATTATGCACTAATACTGGTAATATTATAAATTATCACTTATTTAAGTTCTAGGTTAGTATATATCAGTACTATGTGTTTGTCAAACATTTAACAATCATTTTCTACGACATTTACGTTTACATTTATATTTATTTTAGCCTAAATAATAGATGTTGAACTAAATGTTGATTTTTTAAATTTCAATGTAATTGGTTAATGATCCTATTACGCATTCAGTTTTTTGTATGCCTGTTATTAGCAAGACCTAATACTCCTTCCAATGGCAGATACGCTGAACATATAACAGTTGCTGAAGATTTAGTTGTGAAAATACAAGCGAATATTAGATTTGACAAAACAGTCTCAGTTCCTCTTGCTGGTACAAGTTGTATTTGGGGTTTAGTTATTTAAATAGCTAAAAGTTTTGGCGATACACCTTCCCTTTTGTAATTATTTTGCCTTTGCCACAGCAAGAACAAATATTTATATCTGCTTCTATCAGCTTAACCTGTAAATTTTATTTTTAATTTGTACTAATGCTATGCTCTAGTGTTAGTCATTGAAAAATTATAAATGAACATTAAAAACATATAAGTTTGAGTAGAAATATTACAAATAATGTGATATTATGAAGTAAGTTTAGCGGTCTGACCATTAAACTTGCTTCATAACTTGTTAAAAATAAGACTTACAAGTTTATACAAATATTTCTATCTCTGTAGAAAAAAGTTTGAAGTATTCGGAAAAAGGGAGATGAGAATATGAAAGACTCTATATCTGAATTAAAAATAAAAGAAATACTAAAAGAAAATAACCACCATAAAGATGAGATAAAAAAATTATTTATAGACAAAGGAATTATACCAAAAGACCATACAACATAATAAAGTTGTATATACCATGTAGTGATATATGCAAAACAAATGTCGTGAAATTATTCATTTCACGACATTTGTTATAGCACTATATTTAGTTTATAACTCATTGCAACTTCATTATGTGCAATAAGTCACTATTTAATTGAATATATTTCATCTAGAATTCTAGCCACTAATATGTTGCTTATGGTTCTTACTAGCATGTGCCCTAAGTGTAGCTTCAATCTCTTCAAGAGAACGATTACGTGTTTCAAATACCTTAGAACTAACAAACCATATCGAGACAAAGCAAAGTACACCATAACCTATGAATAAACTACCAGTCCCAAAGAAATTCAGTAATGGAGGAAATGTTAATGATACAATCATATTAGCACCCCAATTAACTACACTACTGAACGAGTTGCCGAGTCCACGAATATTTAGAGGAAATACTTCACCAATCATAACCCACATTACAGGTCCCCAAGTAGCTGAGAAAAATGCAATATAAACTGTTAATGCGATAACACAAATAATTGCAGCAGTTAATGACCCATGAGAGAACTTCATTGAAACGCTCATAATTAATAATGAAGTTCCCATTCCAATAGCTCCATAAATCAACATCTTTTTACGATCAACTTTATCCATGATCAAGACAGCTATAATAGTAACAATAACATTAAAAATTCCAATTCCGATGTGCGCAAGCAAAGCCGCTTGAACCCCAAATCCAACCTCAGTAAAGATAGTTGGTGCATAGTAAAGAACTGTATTGCAACCCATAACCTGTTGAAAAATAGCTAGTCCAGCACCAATAACCAACGCTGGGTGAACAAATTCACCAAATAATTCTTTAATTCCACCACTTTTCATTTCAGCTTGTTTTTTAATCTGCATAAGTTCGCCATTAACAACGCTTTTATTATGTTTATTCATTTGTTCTAAAATATCTCGAGCTTCATCAATCCTACCATCTTTAACTAAAAAACGAGGACTTTCTGGTATTACAAGACCTCCTAAGAAAAGAATTGCAGCTGGGATAGCCGCAAATCCAAGCATCCAACGCCAACCACTATACAAACCAGAGAAACTATAGTTAGTTATATAGGCTAATAAAATACCGCTCATTACCATTAACTGGAATAAGCTTGACATAGAACCACGTTTATCCGCAGGTGATAATTCAGCTAAGTATGTTGGAATTAAAGCGGAGGAGGCCCCTACTGCCATACCAAGAACAATACGTGACAAAATTAATGCCCAAAACCCTGGAGAAAATGCTGATCCAAGTGCACCAGCAAAGAAAATAATTGATGATAATAAAATCAATTTCCTACGTCCATACTTGTCAGACATTGGCCCAATAATTGCAGCCCCCAGAACGGCCCCTATTAATACAGCACTAACAACCCAGCCTTGTTGCCATGAATCAAGGTTCATTTGTTTTTGAATAAACAAAATTGCTCCTGAAATAACTCCAGTATCATAACCAAACAAAAGTCCGCCAAGTGCTCCAAAAACATATATTAAAGAACTACTAATTTTCCTTTTTACCCTCACTGAAAGCATCTCCTATATTTTATTTAATTTATTCGTAAATTTATTAATGCATGGTTTTGTAAATGTTAAACGATTTCATGATTATTAAAAAATTCCGCATAAGTTATTACCATACCCTATTTTATATTTTGTTTACTTGTAGATTTATTAATATATGGTTCTAAAAACGTTAAACGGTTTCATGGTTATTAAAATTTTTCGTATAAATTATTACCAACTCCTAATTTATATTTTATTTACTTGTAAATTTATTAGCACATTAAACGGTTTCATATTTATTAAAAAACCTCATGAGTTGTTTTAATAAATTTAGTATACCACTTCAAAAATACTTTTTCAATGCATTTTAAAAAGTATTTTTGAAGAAAAATTATATATTCAAATCCATCCCTGTGTTAAAACTATTGATAATACCCTGTTTCCCTTTAATTATAATTAGAGCTTTATATAATAAATATTTGTGTTAATAATCATTTAGCCATGTTACCAGTCTTTTGTTGAATGCTTGAATTATTTTTGTTATAATAAAATTAGTAAAACATTGTGGAAACGCTTGTTCCATTATTACTTTTTACTAATACACATATTTGTAGGTGAATATAATGTCAGAATCTCAAATAACAAAAAAAGCTCTTGCATTATCTATTAAAAAATTAATGGAAACAATCCCTTTAGCTAAATTAACAATTCGTGAAATCGTTAATAACTGTGGAATTAACAGACAAACCTTTTATTATCATTTCAAAGACAAATTTGACCTTGTAAATTGGATATATTATAGTGAAGCCATAGAAAGTATATCAGACTGTAAAAACTATGCTCACTGGACTGATGGCATGTACAAAACATTAGTATATTTCATGAATAACAAGTCATTTTATACCAATGCTGTTAATACTCCAGGTCAAAATGGATTTGATGGATATCTTTTTGAAAAAACCTATGATCTTATTATGGGTGTTGTAAATGATATATCATCTAATCTAAATGTGACCCCTACTGATAAAAACTTTATAGCAGATTTTTACACTCATGCCTTTGTAGGTATAACCATACAATGGATAAAAGACAGTATGAAAGAATCACCGGAATTAATGGTAGACAAACTTAATGATGTAGTTGAAGGAAGCATGCTCGGCGCTCTAACTAGATTTTCTAATTATCACCATCAGAATTAAATATAACTCCTATTTACATATTATTGAGTAACTTAATTATTTTACGTAACTCTTTTATAGAAATTTGTCCCGGTGCAGAAACTTCTTTAACTGCACCAAATGTTAATGCAGATCCAAACAATTGCCCTGACACTCTGCTTATGACACCCGTTTTAGCCATAGACATTGTAATAATAGGTCCCTTAGCGTATTCTTCACTCATAATACGTGTTGCATCTAAGAGTGTAATTACATCCTTTGCGCAAGTAGGCATTACTGCAATTTTAGGAATATCTGCCCCCAACTCTTGAGCTTTGCATAATCGTAATATAATCTCCTCTTTTTCTGGGGTTTTATAAAAATCGTGATTAGATATAATAACCACTACTCCATTTTCATGTGCCACTTTAACTAATTCTTTTACATCTTTTTCGTCGTTAAATAACTCAACATCTATAATTTCAATAAGTTTTGTTTCAATAATTGATTTATTTAATTTAACATAATTCAGATTGCTGATTTTTTTCTGTCCTCCTTCTTTAGCACTTCGAAATGTAAAAATAATTGGCCTATCAACTAGTATTTTTCTAATTAATCGTAATGCCTGCATAACTTTATCTATATTCATAACATCTTCAAAAAAATCTACACGCCATTCTATAACATCTAAATCAAAATCTTTTAGAAAATCGGCTTCCTCTACAAGCTCTAGAGTAGTCTTTCCAACCAGCGATGTACAAATCTTAGGTAGCCCTTCCCCAAGTGTAACATCTTTAATCTTAATTACTTTTTTCATATATATCGCCCTTCCTTGTATATATTAAGTAAAGTATCAAATACAAAATAAAAAATCATTAAAAAATATTAATACAAAAAAATTTGAGTAGCTGCTGATTATGTACTCTTTGTAATTGCCTTATGTGCTTTTCTCTTTTTCATGGTTTTATGCCCGAACCCACTCGACATTACACTTATATTTCCATCAACTTCTAATATGGCTAAATTCACCTGATCTATCTTTGCTACTCCATGTTCTCTTATTACTTCCATAATTTCTTCCATTGATATTTTAGCTTTAGTAATATTTTTAATGTTGATTTTGCCATTATATATTAACATTAATGGTTCTCCTTGAATTAGTTTGTTAAATTTAGGAAATCTATACATTACAAATTTAAACAGATAATCTACAACAAATAATGAGGTTGCTGCTACTAATCCGCCACCTAATGTAGAATTTGTACCTACCATTGCATTTTGAACAGCATTACTTATAAGCAAAATAAATACCAAATCAATTACAGATAATTGAGCTAATTCATTTTTACCAAACAACCTTATAGCAACTACAATGAAAATATATATACTTATGCAACTTAAAAATATCTTCAAATATGAAAATAATAATATTGTCATACCCCACCTCAACTTAATTAATTATTATAAGAACCATTATAACAAAGTTTCATACAATAATAATGTCAATGTTATATTACTCTAATAAAAAATGCAATTAGTTACCCCGACTACAATGCTATTGGGTCGAACTGAAAATCCAAGAAATGCATATCCGCCATCCAGAAAACACCGTTAGGTACTCCCATAGCTATGGCAGTATCAGCCCCTACTAATCGCATATACCAACGCACATCCTACTACTGATATTGCAAATGCTTGAAAGGAAGTTACTTCTGCACTTAGTCTCCACAATTAAATAAGTATTTTAACATGTCTTTAATATGCCTAATTTAAAAAAATCTAATTCTTATTAAAAAGTGAACACCCGAACCTAGACATAAATAGATAAGTGCATTACCCCCTATAAGTGTGCTTAAACAACTCACAACATTTTAATGAATATATCCCACTTTCTACAATACTTTATATGTGAATTTAACTCTTATAAAAACGATATAATTAATGGGTGTTTCAATATATTAAATATATTAAAATCCAAAAAAATATCCAAGAACAAAATCTCCCTACGTGTAGACGTGTAGTTTAATATATCCTAATAATATAAGTAACTTGCAAATTTAAGTAACCCTTAAAATATAAAAAGGATAAAGGAATATGTTAATTAAATTTAACATTCCTT
>NZ_JAHLEC010000014.1 GCF_018861705.1 Clostridium psychrophilum
CTAATATTATTATAATAATTTGTAAAGGTAAAATCTACCTTTTAATTTGTAAGACTAACTTCCACTGTTTTATGTATTGGGGTGGAATTTACTTTTGCAATTGAGGAATATAAAATAAATAAAATAAAATTAAAAAAAACTTGTCAAAGCAAACGAAATGTTGTATACTTTAGAAGTTGTATTGTGGTAACAGCGATGAGGTAAGAAGTTGCCGGACTTCCGGGTAATTCTTCACTGAGCATGTCCTGATCTTGAATCGGGCGACGGGGTTCGTGAGTTTGTTCTTTAATTTTATTGTATGAAACACCCGGAACAGTTTACAGAACATCCGCTGTTGCACGTAAGAAGTAAAGCGTGCGATGAAAAGGAGGAAATAATAATGATAAAACAAAAAATCAGAATTAGATTAAAGGCTTTTGATCATAATATATTAGATCAATCAGCTGAGAAAATTGTTCAAACTGCTAAAAGCACAGGAGCTAAAGTAGCTGGTCCAGTACCACTACCTACAGAAAAAGATGTAATTACAGTATTAAGGGCTCCACATAAATATAAAGATTCAAGAGAACAGTTTGAAATAAGAACTCATAAGAGACTAATAGATATCATTAGTCCATCACCTAAAACTGTTGATGCTCTAATGAGACTCGACTTACCAGCTGGTGTAGATATCGAAATTAAACTATAGGCGTACATAGAAGTGCGGTGAAGCGTATATGTGTAATTAATTATGCATAAGTAATAGATTACTATTACTAACTATTATGATCACTATTGTGGTCCGCTAATAAGTAGGAGGTGTATTTTCATGAAAAAAGGAATAATGGGTAAAAAACTTGGTATGACTCAAATATTTGATGAAAATAAAAGAGTTGTTCCAGTAACAGTTGTTGAAGCAGGTCCATGCGTTGTTGTTCAGAAGAAAACTGTTGAAAATGATGGTTACAGTGCAATAAAAGTTGGTTTTGGTGAAATAAGAGAAAAATTAGTTAACAAGCCAATGCAAGGACAATTTGCTAAAGCAGGCACATCTTTAAAAAGATTCGTAAAAGAATTTAGAATGGAAGATACAAGTGCTTATGAAATTGGTCAAGAGTTTAAGGCAGATATATTTGCTGCTGGAGATTTAATTGATGTATCAGGAATTTCAAAGGGAAAAGGATTCCAAGGCTGTATTAAAAGATGGAATCAACACACAGGCCCAATGAGTCATGGATCTAAGTTCCATAGAGCTGTTGGAGCAAGTGGTGCATGTTCAGATCCAGGAAGAACGTTCAAAAACAAACGTATGCCAGGTCATATGGGTAATGTTAGTAGAACAGTAATGAACCTTGTAGTAGTTAAAGTAATGTCTGAAAAGAACATTATATTAATTAAAGGTGGTATTCCAGGACCAAACAAAGGCACAGTTGTAATAAGAAATGCTGTTAAAGCGTAATTCTAAAAGAAAGGAGGATGCAGAATGCTTAAATTAGATTTATTTAATAAACAAGCACAAAAAGTTGGAGATATTGAGCTAAATGAAAATATATTTGCAGTTGAAATTAACACTAATGCTATGCACCAAGTTGTAGTAGCACAACTTGCAAATAAAAGACAAGGAACTCAATCAGCTTTAACTAGAGGAGAAGTACGAGGCGGTGGAATAAAGCCTTGGAGACAAAAAGGAACTGGTAGAGCAAGACAAGGTTCTATTAGATCACCACAATGGATACATGGTGGTATAGTGTTTGCTCCAAAGCCAAGAGATTATCGCGTATCAGTACCAAAGACAATGAGAAGAGTTGCTTTCAAGTCAGCTTTATCAGCTAAAGTAGCTGAAAATGAAATGATAGTAATCGATAGTTTAGAATTTGATTCACCAAAAACTAAAGCAATGTTAGAGGTGTTAAAAGCTTTTGATGCTAAAAAAACTCTAATAGTTGTTGAAAAGTCTGACGAAATTGTTTATAAATCAGCAAGAAACATACCTGGTGTTCATGTAACCCCAGTAAATAATTTGAATGTTTATGACATACTTAAGTATGAAAAGTTTATAGTTACAAAGGATGCTGTATCTAAAATCCAGGAGGTGTATATATAATGAAGCTAACTAGCCATGATATTATAAGAAAACCGATTGTTACTGAAAAAAGTATGGCTGCAATGGCTCTTAAAAAGTACACCTTTATAGTTGATATTCATGCAAATAAAACTCAAGTTAAAAGAGCAGTAGAAGATGTATTTGGAGTTAAAGTTGAAAATGTAAGAACACTAAAGAATATAGGTAAAACTAAAAGAGTTGGAGTTCACATTGGAAAAAGAGCAGACTTCAAAAAAGCTATTGTTACTTTAACAACAGAAAGCAAAACAATTGAGTTTTTTGACGGAATGTAATTATTAAGCATGTATTGGCAGAGGCCAGATAAGCGAAAATAAGGAGGGAAATTAGATGGCGATTAAGAAATTTAGACCCACCACACCTTCAAGAAGAAATATGACTATGTCTGATTTTGAAGAAATAACAACAGATAAGCCTTTAAAATCACTTCTTGTAAGTACAAAACGACAAGGTGGTAGAAATAACCAAGGTAAGATAAGCGTTCGTCACAGAGGTGGTGGAGCAAAACAAAGCTACAGAATAATAGATTTTAAGAGAACTAAAGATGGTATCCCAGCAAAAGTGTCTACAATTGAGTATGATCCAAATAGATCTGCTTACATAGCTCTTGTTGTATATGCTGATGGTGAAAAGAAATATATAATTGCTCCAGTTGGATTAAAAGTTGGAGATGTAATTGAATCAGGTGAAAAGGCTGATATCAAGGTTGGAAATACACTTCCTATAATCAACATACCAATAGGTTCTACAATTCATAATATAGAACTTCAAGTAGGAAAAGGTGCTCAACTTGTAAGATCAGCAGGTTCTTCAGCGCAACTTATGGCTAAAGAAGGAGAGTATGCACAAGTAAGACTCCCAAGTGGTGAAGTGAGATATGTTAGAGTAAGCTGTAGAGCTACTATAGGAACAGTTTCAAATTTAACTCATGACATTGTTAACATAGGTAAAGCAGGAAGAAAAAGACATTTAGGATTTAGACCTTCGGTCAGAGGAGCAGCAATGAATCCAAACGATCATCCACATGGTGGTGGAGAAGGTAAAGCACCAGTTGGTCACGCTAGTCCGATGACTCCTTGGGGTAAACCAAGTTTAGGATATAAAACAAGAAAAACTAAAAAATACTCTGACAAATTTATTGTCAAAGGAAAAAATAGAAAATAGTTTGAAGAGAAATTATTCTCTTCAAAACTATGGTTATTGTGTGTGAAGGGAGGCCATAAAAGTGAGTAGATCAGTAAAAAAAGGACCTTATGTGCAAGAAGTTCTGTTAAAAAGAATAAATGAAATGAACAAAAATGGCGAGAAAAAAGTAATAAAGACTTGGTCAAGAAGTTCTACTATTTTTCCGCAAATGATAGGGCATACTATCGCAGTGCATGATGGAAGAAAACATGTACCAGTTTATGTTTTAGAAGATATGGTAGGACATAAATTAGGAGAATTCGCCTTAACTAGAACATTTAGAGGGCATTTGGACAGAGAAAAAACTACCAAAGTTAAATAGTGTGGAAGGAGGAAACAATCAATGGAGGCTAAAGCAATAGCTAAATATGTGAGAACGTCCTCAATGAAGATGGGGATTGTTCTTGATTTAATAAGAGGAAAGAGTGTAAATGAAGCTTTTCCTATATTACAATTCACTCCAAAAAATGCAGCTGAAGTAATAATTAAAGTACTTAAATCAGCGGTTGCAAATGCAGAAAATAATTTAAACCTAGATATAAATAGATTATATGTAGCAGAAGCCTATGCAGGCCAAGGTCCAACACTTAAAAGATTCAGACCGCGTGCACAAGGTAGAGCTTATAGAATTAGAAAAAGATCTAGCCATGTAACTATAATAGTTGCAGAAAGAAAATAAAAGGAGGGGTATAGCATGGGACAAAAAGTACATCCACATGGTTTTAGAGTTGGTGTAATAAATGACTGGAGTTCTAAGTGGTATGCAGATAAGAAGAATTTTTCAGACAATCTTGTTGAAGATTTTAAGATTAGAAAGTTCTTAAAGAGCAAACTTTATACAGCTGGTATTTCTAAAATTGAAATTGAAAGAGCTGCTAAAAGGGTTAAAATCAACATACACACTGCTAAACCAGGAATGGTTATTGGAAGAGGCGGCTCTGGAATTGAAGTTATAAAACTTGATATGAAAAAAATTGTTACAGATAAAAATGTTTTAATTAACATAGTTGAAGTTAAACAAGCTGAAAACAATGCTCAATTAATGGCAGAAAATGTTGGTTCTCAATTAGAAAAGAGAATTTCTTTTAGAAGAGCAATGAAACAAACAATTCAAAGAGCTATGAGATCAGGAGTAAAAGGAGTCAAAATTGCTTGTGCAGGAAGACTTGGCGGAGCAGAAATAGCTAGAACTGAAAATTACCATGAAGGTACAATACCTTGTCAAACATTAAGAGCTGATATAGATTATGGATTTGCAGAAGCAAATACTGTATATGGAAAGATTGGCGTTAAGGTTTGGGTATACAGAGGAGAAGTTCTTCCTACAAAGAAAACCGTTAAGGAAGAAGTAAAAGCGTAGAAGTGTAAGGAAGGAGGAATAAGACATGTTAATGCCTAAGAGATCTAAACATCGTAAGGTTCAACGTGGTAGGATGAGAGGAAAAGCTACAAGAGGAAACTTTATTGCATATGGAGATTATGCATTACAAGCTTTGGAATGTGGTTGGGTAAAAAGTAATCAAATAGAAGCTGCCAGAGTTGCTATCAATAGATATATAAAAAGAGGCGGAAAGGTTTGGATTAAAATCTTCCCAGATAAGCCAGTAACTGAAAAACCAGCTGAGACTCGTATGGGTTCCGGTAAAGGTTCAGTAGAATATTGGGTAGCAGTAGTTAAACCAGGTAGAGTCTTATTCGAGATTGCTGGAGTAACAGAAGAAGCAGCTAGAGAGGCAATGAGACTTGCTTCACACAAACTTCCAATAAAAACTAAGTTTGTATCTAGAAAAGACTTTGAGGAAATGGGTGGTGAAGTCGTTGAAGGCTAATGAATTAAATGAATTGAGACAAAGTAATCCTCAAGATTTGCTAGTAAAAATGTCTGATTTGAAGGCAGAATTATTTAACCTTAGATTTCAGTTAGCTACAGGGCAACTAGAAAATCCTATGAGAATTAAGCAAGTAAAAAAATCTATAGCCCAAATTAAGACCATCCTTAGGCAAGAAGAGATAAAGGCTTTAGAACAGTAAAACTGAAAGGAGGTTGCTCTTGTGGAAAGAAATAACAGGAAAACAAGAACAGGTAAAGTAGTTTCTGACAAAATGGATAAAACAGTAGTTGTTGCAATAGAAACTAAAGTACGTCATCCGTTATACGGAAAGATAATTAATAAAACAACAAAATTTAAGGCTCATGATGAGAATAATGAGGCAAAAGTTAATGATTATGTTTCAATTATGGAAACTAGACCATTATCTAAAGATAAAAGATGGAGAGTTACTAGCATAGTTGAAAAAGCTAAATAATATTTCAGTTTAACCGACTGAAAGGAGGGTATTCGATATGATACAACAGCAATCAAAATTAAAGGTTGCAGATAATTCTGGTGCAAAAGAAATTATGTGTATTAGAGTATTAGGTGGTTCTCATAGAAAATGGGGAAACATTAGTGACACAGTAGTTGCCAGCGTTAAAAGTGCAACACCAGGTGGAGTTGTTAAAAAAGGTGAAGTTGTAAAGGCAGTTATCGTTAGATCAGTAAAAGGATTAAGAAGAGCAGATGGTTCATACGTTAAATTTGATGATAATGCAGCTGTTCTCATAAAGGACGACAAAACCCCAAGAGGAACTCGTATATTCGGACCTGTTGCAAGAGAATTAAGAGATAAAGACTTCAGTAAAATCTTATCACTAGCACCTGAAGTTCTATAAGATAGGAGGTGTCTAATATGGCAGTTATAAAAGTGCACGTAAGAAAAAATGATTCAGTAATGGTTATTTCAGGTAAAGACAAAGGAAAAATCGGCGAAGTTTTAGCTGTATATCCTAAAAAAGGTAGAGTTTTAGTGAAAGATGTTAGTGTAGTTACAAAACATCAGAAACCAAGCAAACAAAATATGCAAGGTGGAATAACTCACAGAGAAGCACCTATAAATAGTTCTAAGGTTATGCTATATTGTACAAAGTGCAAAAATGTAACAAGAATAAACAGCAAAATTTTAGACGATGGAACTAAAGTAAGAGTTTGTAAGAAATGTGGAGAAACATTTTAATTTCTGAAAGGAGGTTTAACATATGAGTTCAAGGCTACAAGAAAAATATGAAAAAGAAGTAGTTCAAGCTTTAATGGAAAAATTCGGTTATAAAAATATAATGGAAGTCCCTAAGCTTGAAAAGATAGTTTTAAATATGGGAGTTGGAGAAGCTAAAGATAATTCTAAAGTTTTAGATGCAGCCCTTAGTGATATGCAAATCATAGCAGGCCAAAAACCAATTGTAACAAGAGCAAAGAAATCTATAGCTAACTTTAAGCTAAGAGAAAATACTCCAATTGGTTGTAAAGTTACGTTAAGAAAGGCTCAAATGTTCGAATTTGCTGATAAACTAATGAACGTTGCATTACCTAGAGTTAGAGATTTTAGAGGAGCTTCTTCTAAAGCATTTGATGGTAGAGGAAATTATGCTATCGGCATTAAAGAACAACTTATATTTCCTGAAATAGAATATGATAAAGTGGATAAAATAAGAGGAATGGATATAATATTTGTTACTACAGCAAAGACAGACGAGGAAGCAAGAGAGTTATTAAGATTCCTTGGAATGCCATTTGCTCAATAATTAGGAGGTAAACATATGGCACGTAAGGCTTTAATAGAAAAATGGAAAAAAGAACCTAAATATTCATCTAGAGCTTATACAAGATGTAGATTATGTGGAAGACCACATTCTGTATTACAAAAATTTGGTATATGTCGTATCTGTTTTAGAGAACTTGCACACAAGGGAGAAATTCCTGGTTGCAGAAAAGCAAGTTGGTAATTAGAACATTCTAATGAAAGGAGGCACGAAAAATGGTTATGACTGACCCAATCGCAGATTTGCTAACACGTATAAGAAATGCAAATGTTGTTAGACATGAAATAGTAGAAATACCTTCATCAACTATAAAGAAAGAAATTGCAAATATCTTGCTTCAAGAAGGATACATTAAAAATATTGAAGAATATAATGATGGTGTCGTTCCTATGATGAGACTTGCATTAAAATATGGTCAAAACAAAGAAAGAGTTATCACTGGACTTAAGAGAATATCAAAACCTGGTTTGAGAGTATACTCAAAAAATGAAGATATTCCAAAAGTACTAAATGGACTCGGAGTTGCTATAATATCAACTTCAAAAGGATTAGTAGCAGATAAAGAAGCTAGAAAATTAGGCTTAGGCGGAGAAGTTATTTGTTATATATGGTAGTATAACAATTCTAAGACATAACTGTGTTGTTTGTTATGTACATAGTAATAATAGATAATTTACAGAAAATAAAATTGTTATGTGCTTAAGGTTAATATAGAGACTAAACAATTAATAATTGGGTAGTACTTAAAATAAAGATATGAGGCATGGCAATTAATAATTGTTATGTGCCCTGAAAAGAATACAGGAGGTGTAAGTATGTCAAGAATCGGAAGACTTCCAGTAGCTATACCTAATGGAGTAACTGTTACAATTTCACCACTGAATGTTGTTAATGTAAAAGGACCAAAAGGTGAGTTAACTCAAAGCATGAATGCCAAAATGGCTATAGCTTTGGTAGACAATACTGTGGTAGTTACAAGACCAAGTGATGTAAAAGAGCATAGAGCTCTTCATGGTTTGACAAGATCATTAATAAATAATATGGTTATTGGCGTAACAGAAGGATACCAAAAGACACTTGAATTAGTTGGTGTTGGATACAGAGCACAATTAAAAGGTAGTAAAATAACATTAAGTCTTGGATATTCACATCCGGTTATAATAGATGAAGTTGCAGGAATCAAATTTGAGTTACCTGATGCTAATAAGATAATAGTTAAAGGTATCGATAAACAATTAGTTGGTGCTGTTGCAGCAGACATAAGAACTTGGAGAAAACCAGAACCTTACAAAGGCAAAGGAATCAGATATTCTGGTGAAATTGTTAGACGTAAGGAAGGTAAAACAGGTAAATAAGTAGGAAGGAGTGAATGATGTGTTCAAGAAAGACGATAGACAAAAATCAAGAGTTAAGCGTCATCTTAGAGTTCGTAACAAGATTTCTGGTACAGCAGAAAGACCTAGATTAGCTGTATACAGAAGTGAAAAGAACATATATGCTCAAGTTATCGATGATGTTGCAAAAATCACATTAGTTTCTGCTTCAACTATAGATAAAGCTTTCGAACCAAAAGTCGGAAGTAATAAAGAAGCAGCAAAACTAGTAGGAAAGATGATTGCACAGAGATCACTTGAAAAAGGAATAGAAGAAGTAGTGTTTGATAGAGGCGGATATGTGTACCACGGTAGAGTACAAATCCTCGCTGAGGGAGCAAGAGAAGCTGGACTTAAATTCTAAGAGAAGGAGGGAAACACATGAAAATTGATCCTAGCACATTAGATCTTAAAGAAAAAGTTGTTAATATAAACAGAGTTGCTAAGGTTGTTAAAGGTGGAAGAAACTTCAGATTTAGCGCATTAGTAGTTGTTGGAGACGAAGACGGACATGTTGGAGTTGGAATGGGTAAATCTGTAGAAATTCCTGAAGCAATTAGAAAAGGAATCGAAGATGCTAAGAAGAATTTAATAAATGTAGCAATGGTTGGAACAACCGTTCCACATATTATTGATGGTAAGTTTGGTACTTCGGTTATACACATAATGCCTGGTGCTGAAGGTACAGGAATTCTAGCTGGAGGACCAGTTAGAGCCGTTCTTGAATTAGCAGGATTGAAAGATGTTAGAGCTAAGTCTTTAGGCTCTAGTAATGCAAGAAATGTAGTTAACGCTACTATAGAAGGTTTAGCAGGTTTAAGAACAGTAGAAGACGTTGCTAAATTAAGAGGAAAAACTGTAGAAGAAATTTTAAGATAGGAGGGGAAAACCTTGGCTAAAGTTAAAGTTACATTGGTTAAGAGCTTAATAGGTAGAAAGAAAGCACATATCGCTACTGTTAATGCTTTAGGATTAAGAAAAATAAGAAAATGTGTTGAGCACGAGGAAACTCCTCAGATCAAAGGTATGATTAATAAAGTTAGTTATTTAGTTAAAGTAGAACAAGTATAAAATGAGGAGGTGTTGACATGAAACTTCATGAGTTAAGACCTGCGGAAGGTTCTAAAAAATCTCGTAAGAGGCTCGGTAGAGGTACTGCTACTGGACAGGGAAAAACTGCAGGAAGAGGTCAAGATGGACAAAACTCTAGATCAGGTGGTGGAACAAGACCAGGATTCGAAGGAGGTCAGATGCCTTTATACAGAAGATTACCTAAAAGAGGGTTTACTAATATTTTTGCGAAAAAATATTCTTGTATAAATGTAGATAGACTTAATATATTCGATAATGGTACTGAAATTACACCAGAATTATTACTAGAGAGAAGAGTCGTAAGAAAATTAAACGACGGAATTAAGATACTTGGAAATGGTAAGTTAGAAAAGAACTTAATCGTAAAGGTATCTAACATATCTAAGGGAGCAGCTGAAAAGATTGAAGCAGCTGGAGGAAAAATTGAGGTGATATAATTGTTATCAACCCTACGTAATTCCTGGAAAATTCCTGATTTAAAAAAACGTATGATTTTCACACTACTTATGGTTGTAATTGTTAGAGTAGGTATTTTCATTCCTGTTCCCGGTGTGGATGCTAGTAAGTTAGTAAGTTTAACTAGCAATGGAGGTACATTATTTAGTTTTTATGACATGCTTTCAGGTGGTGCATTTAGTAAGTTTAGTATATTTGCTATGGGTGTTGGTCCATACATAAATGCATCAATTATAATGCAGTTACTAGTAATTGCAATCCCATATTTAGAGCAACTTTCTAAAGAAGGACTTGAAGGACGTAAGAAAATACAGGATTATACTAGATATGCTTCAATAGTACTTGGTGTGTTACAAGCATTTGGTATGTATGCAATTATTGCAGGTACAGGAGCATTTTCAGATAAATCAAGTCTAACCATATTTTTAGTGGTATTAACAATGACCACTGCATCAACATTTTTGGTTTGGATAGGTGATCAAATCACAGGTAAAGGTATTGGTAATGGTGTATCATTAATAATCTTTATTAATATTATATCTGCATTACCTTCAACAGCATATAAAATTGCTGGGCTTCAAAAGGCAGGCACTGTAAATTTTGTAGAGGTTATAATGTTTATCGTAGTTGCTATGGCTTTACTAGTATCAGTAGTAATAGCAAGTTTAAGCGAAAGAAGAATTCCAGTTCAATATGCTGGTAAAGCTATCGGCGACAAAGTTTTTAAAGGACAATCAACACATATTCCAATCAATGTAAATGGATCTGGAGTTATCGGTATAATTTTTGCAATGTCAGTAATGACATTCCCAGCAACAATAGCACAACTTAAACCGACATCTGCAATTGCAAAATTCATTACTGGAAGTCCGTGGAGCATATTTGAGACAAATAGTTGGAAATACTCAGTTGTGTATGCAATATTGATAGTATTTTTTACATGGTTTTATACTCAGGTAACTTTTAAACCAGATGAAATGGCTGAAAATATGTCTAAATCATCAGGATTTATACCAGGTATTAGGCCAGGTGAGAATACTGCAAGTTACATCGATAATGTGCTTACTAAGATTTCAATAATTGGAGGATGTTTTGCAGCTGTTATTGCTCTATTTCCTATAATTGTAGAGGGATATACTCAATTTAAAGGGATATACTTTGGTGGCACAATGTTGCTTATTATGGTAAATGTTGCTCTTGAAACTTTAAGACAACTTGAGTCACAGTTAGTAATGCGTCATTATAAAGGATTCCTTAAATAAATTATTACCAGGAGATGGTACTATGAGAATGATCTTGTTAGGTCCCCCGGGAGCCGGAAAAGGAACGCAAGCAAAATCCATAAGCAATAAGTTTTCCATACCACATATATCAACAGGGGATATATTCAGAAAGAATATTTCAGAAAAAACCCCTCTTGGAATTGAAGCTAAGAAACATATTGATAAAGGTCATTTAGTACCTGATAAATTGACTATAGATATAATTAAGGATAGGTTAAATAATGAAGATTGCAAAAACGGATTTTTATTAGATGGTTATCCTAGAACTGTTAATCAAGGTGAAGCGTTAAAAGCTTTGTTAGAAGAAGATGGCAATAGCCTTGATATAGCATTATTAATTAAAGTTCCTAGAAAATTCATTCTAAACAGAATGACTGGTAGAAGAGTTTGTCTTTCATGTGGTGCTAGCTATCATATTACATTTAATCCTTCAAAAGTTGAAGGAAAATGTGATGTGTGTGGATGTGATCTTGTGCAAAGAGCTGATGACACTGAAGACACTGTTAATGAACGAATAGATGTCTATGAAGCTCAAACACAACCATTGATAAAGTACTATGATGACAAAAACTTATTATCAGCAGTTGATGGGACACTCGAAATTAATGAAGTATTTGAAAGTATCTGTGGTATCTTAGAATCAATAAAAAAATAGTTAACATAAAATAGATATGGAAATTTAATATATGAGAAATGTGGGTAATGTGGTTGTAGAAGCTCTTGCAATAATTGAGCGGGGAATAAAACCTGGAATAACCACTGCAGAACTAGATAAATTAGCTGAAGAGTTCATAATAAAACAGGGTGATAAACCATCTTTTAAGGGTTATTATGGATTTCCAGCTTCCATATGCACATTTGTTAATGAAGAAGTGGTTCATGGAATTCCAAATAACCGGATTTTACTTGAAGGAGACATAATTAGCATAGATTGTGGTCCTGAAATATTAACTTTGAGGTGAATAATTTGGAGAAAAATAGCCTTGTAGGTAAGGTAGTACATTCTAAAGCGGGAAGAGATATGCATAAAGATTTTATTGTAGTAGGTATACTGAATAAAGAGTATGTGTATATTTCTGATGGAGAGTTAAGAAGGATAGAGAAACCTAAAAAGAAGAAGGTTAAACATCTGAAATTTACTGACACAGTAGCTGAAGAAATTAGAGATATAATTTTATCTAAAAAACAGGTTACTAATTCTAAAATTAAAATATTTTTGCATTCTGCAGATATTGGTAAGGAGGTTTGATTACCTTATGTCAAAAGATGATATAATTGAAATGCAAGGTGTGGTAGTAGAAACTTTACCCAATGCAATATTTCAAGTTGAGCTTGAGAGTGGGCAAAAAATATTAGCTCATATTTCAGGAAAATTAAGAATGAATTTTATAAGAATACTACCAGGTGATAAAGTTACAGTAGAACTTTCCCCATATGATTTGACTCGTGGGAGAATAACTTGGAGAGATAAATAATAAGGAGGGTTAGCTATGAAAGTAAGACCATCAGTTAAACCTATGTGTGAAAAATGTAAAGTTATAAAAAGAAAAGGAAGAGTAATGGTTATCTGTGAAAATCCTAAGCATAAGCAAAAACAAGGTTGATTGGTTTTATTTACAAACAATATTAAGGTAAATGTTATTTGTAAAAATTAATATATTAATAATATATTGCTATTGCATCGTTTTATTAGGAATAGATGTGATAAGATTATAACAATAATTACATGGGAGGTGTAAACAGTAAATGGCAAGAATAGCAGGTATTGACCTACCAAGGGAAAAAAGAGTTGAAATAGGTTTAACATATATATTCGGAATAGGTTTATCGAAATCACAGGGAATCCTTAAATCAACAGGTGTAAATGCTGATACAAGAGTTAAGGACTTAACTGAAGAAGAAGTTAATGAATTAAGAACATATATTCAAAAAAACTTTATGATTGAAGGTGACTTAAGAAGAAGAGTTGCTTTAGATATTAAAAGGTTAATGGAAGTTGGATGTTATAGAGGTATAAGACATAGAAAAGGTCTACCAGTAAGAGGACAAAAAACTAAAACTAATGCAAGAACAAGAAAAGGCCCTAAGAGAACAATGATGGGTAAGAAGAAATAGTAAGGAGGGAATAAAATGGCTCAAAAAGTTAAAAGAAGTAGAAGAAAAAAAGAAAGAAAAAATGTTGAGCATGGTTGTGCACACATAAAGTCTACTTTCAATAATTCCATCGTTACACTTACAGATGTAGCTGGTAATGCTTTATCTTGGGCTAGTGCAGGTGGATTAGGTTTCAGAGGATCAAGAAAAAGTACTCCATTTGCAGCTCAAATGGCAGCAGAAGCTGCTACAAAAGCAGCTATGGAACACGGATTGAAAAGTGTTGATGTATTTGTAAAAGGACCAGGAGCAGGTAGAGAAGCGGCTATTAGATCACTTCAAGCTGCTGGATTAGAAATTACATTAATCAAAGACGTTACACCAATCCCACATAATGGATGCAGACCACCAAAGAGAAGAAGAGTATGATTAATTTAATACTATAGTAAATAGGAGGTGTAATTTGAATGGCAAGATATACTGGAGCTACTTGTAGACTTTGCAGACGAGAAGGTATGAAGCTTAACCTTAAGGGTGATAGATGCTTTACAGATAAATGTGCATTTGCCAGAAGAGGCTATGCACCAGGACAGCACGGACAGAGTAAGAAGAAAATGTCCAATTATGGATTACAATTAAGAGAGAAACAAAAGGCTAAGAGAATATACGGAGTACTTGAAAGCCAATTTAGAAGATACTATGAAAAGGCTGATAAGTTAAGAGGTATAACAGGTGAAAATCTATTAAAACTTTTAGAAGTGAGACTTGATAATGTAGTCTACAGATTAGGTTACGGAAATTCAAGACAAGAAGCTAGGCAACTAGTAACTCACGGACATTTCTTAGTTAATGGTAAAAAGGTAGATATTCCTTCTTACAGTTTAACAGCAAATGAAGTGGTATCTGCATGTGAAAAGAGCAGAGCTACTGAGAAGTTTAAGGTTTTCCTTGAAAATCCTAAAACTTTACCAAATTGGTTAGAAGCTAACGTAGAGAAATTTGAAGGAAAAGTTTTAGCACAACCAACTAGGGAAGATATAGATGTTCCTGTTAATGAGACTTTAATCGTCGAGTTGTACAGCAAATAGTCATTGATATAGAATCAGTTGCCCTCATAATAGGTTGCCAATTAAAAAAGAGGAGGGTTTATTATGTTAGAGATAGAAAAGCCAAAAATAGAATGTGTAGAAACAGCAGAAGATGGTTCTTATGCTAAATTTGTGATTGAACCATTAGAAAGAGGTTATGGTATAACTTTAGGTAATGCATTAAGAAGAATTCTTCTTTCTTCATTGCCTGGAGTTGCTACAACTGCAGTTAAAATTGACACAGTACTTCATGAATTTTCAACAGTTAAGGGTGTTAAAGAAGATGTTACAGAATTAATTTTGAACATCAAAGCATTAGCATTAAAAATGACTGGAGAAGGTCCTAAAACAATTTATATTGATGCTAAAGGACCTGGAGTAGTAACTGGAGCAGATATTAATACTGATGGTGATATAGAAGTTGTTAATGGTGATTTACATATAGCTACATTAGATGATGATGCTAAACTATATATGGAACTAACGGTTAACAGAGGTAGAGGATATGTTTCTATGGCTAAAAATAAGACAGAAGAACTACCTATAGCCACAATACCAGTAGATTCAATTTACACTCCAGTTAAAAGAGTAAATTTTGCTGTGGAAAACACTAGAGTAGGCCAGATTACTGATTATGATAAATTAACTATTGAAATTTGGACTAATGGAACAATTAGGCCAGATGAAGCTATTGGTTTATCAGCTAAAATACTTATCGAACACTTTAAGTTATTTATGACATTAACAGATCATGCTGATAATGTTGAAATAATGGTTGAAAAAGAAGAAGATAAGAAAGAAAAAGTTCTTGAGATGACTATTGAGGAACTCGATCTTTCAGTTAGAAGTTATAATTGCTTGAAGAGAGCTGGAATTAATACAGTTCAGGAACTAACAGAAAGATCAATGGATGATATGATGAAGGTTAGAAATTTAGGTAAGAAATCACTTGAAGAAGTTGAACAGAAACTTCAAGCTTTGAGTTTGAACTTAAAACTAACTGAAGAGTAAGGAGGGAAATACATGGCAATGTATCGTAAATTAGGCCGTTCCACTGATCAAAGAATTGCAATGTTTAGAAGTCTTGCAACTAATTTGTTGAAGTATGGTAAAATTGAAACTACAGTAACTAGAGCAAAAGAAACTAGAAAGTTTGCTGAAAGAATGATAACTCTTGGTAAAAGAGGAGATCTTCATGCTAGAAGACAAGCACTTTCATTTATTACTGAAGAAAGCGTTGTTAAAGATTTATTTGATAATATTGCACCCAAGTATGCTGAAAGAAATGGCGGTTATACTAGAATTATGAAAATGGGTCCAAGAAGAGGCGACGCAGCAGAAATGAGTATAATAGAATTAGTATAGTTTGAGCAAAGGGGATTAAGTGAGAACAAACTTAATCCCCATTTTATTATTTACAATTAAGCTAATTTAGAAAGAACATTTTCTATTGAGGTTAATAATTTAAATGATTTATGAGATTTACTAAATTTTTAAACTTTACATATTAATATTTATTGACGTTGGGAGTGACATTTATGGGTGAGAAAATGGTTATATGTAATAAACTTGTTTATAAGTACCCTCAAAATGAAGATGAACCATCTAAGGTAGCAATAGACGGGGTAGATTTAGAGGTTGACAAGGGTGAGTTTTTAGTGATACTTGGGCATAATGGCTCTGGAAAATCAACATTTGCTAAACATATAAATGCACTATTAATTCCTACACAAGGAGAAATGTATGTAGATGGATTACGAACTTCTGTAGAACTAAATCTATGGAAAATTAGAAATGTAGCTGGTATGGTATTTCAAAATCCAGATAATCAAATTGTTGCAACAATTGTAGAAGAAGATGTGGCATTTGGTCCAGAAAACTTAGGCATAGATCCTAAAGAGATTAGAATAAGGGTTGATAATGCACTAAAAAGTGTGCAAATGTATGAATATAGGAAACATGCTCCACACCTACTTTCAGGTGGCCAAAAACAAAGAGTTGCTATAGCTGGTATTTTAGCAATGATGCCAAAATGTATTGTTTTTGATGAACCAACAGCGATGTTAGATCCATTTGGCAGAAAAGAAGTTATGCGAACTATAAGGGAAATAAATAAAAAATATGGTATAACAATAATATTAATAACTCATAATATGGAAGAAGCAGTAGAAGCCGATAGAATCGTAGTTATGGACAGTGGCAAAATTGTAATGAATGGAAAACCTAAAGAAATATTTAGTAATGTGGCCGTTATGAAAAAAATAGGATTAGATGTTCCACAGGTAACAGAACTAGCATATGAACTTAGGCAAAATGGTATTAATATAGCATCAGATATATTAACTATAGATGAGATGGTGAACGCATTATGTCAATTAAAATAGAAAATTTAACATATATATATATGCCAAAGACTCCTTTTGAAAAAAAAGCTATAGACGATGTTTCTGTAGAAATAAATCAAGGAGAATTTGTTGCACTCATTGGACATACAGGATCTGGTAAATCCACTCTAATTCAGCATATAAATGGACTTTTAAAACCAACATCAGGTAGATTATTAATTGATGACATAGATATAACTAAGAAGAATGTGAAACTTACAAACATAAGAAAAAAGGTTGGACTAGTGTTTCAGTATCCTGAATATCAGCTTTTTGAAGAAACTATTGAAAAAGACATTGCTTTTGGACCAAAAAACTTAGGGTTAGACAATGATGAAATAAATAAAAGGGTTCAGAGGGCTATGAAAATTGTTGGACTTGATTATGACGCGTATAAGGATAAATCACCTTTTGAGGTCAGTGGTGGACAAAAGAGAAGAGTTGCAATAGCTGGCGTAGTGGCTATGGAGCCACAAATTTTAATACTAGATGAACCAACTGCAGGCCTTGATCCAAAGGGTAGAGATGATATCTTAAACCAAATTGTTGAGTTATACAAAGAAAACAATATTACAATAATTTTAGTCTCACATAGTATGGAAGATGTTGCTAAGGTTGCAAAAAGAATTTTAGTAATGGATAATGGCAAATGTATTCTAGATGGAACACCTGAAATAATATTTAGGGAAATAGATACACTAGAAAGTGTAGGGCTTGCAGTTCCACAGATGACATATTTAATTAGAGATTTGCGTAATAAAGGATTTGACTTATCTCAAGATATATTTACTATAGACAAAGCTAAGCAGGAGTTACTTAAAATATTAAAAAGTAATTAGTAAGAATCTTATGTCTGAATAAGGCATCATATATAAAACAGTAATATGTGCTTTTTACAACACATTGGAGGAATTTGTATGATTAAGGATATTACAATAGGTCAATATATACCAGGGGACTCCTTTATACATAAAATGGATCCTAGATTTAAGATAATAATATCTATATTATTTATTGTTGACCTATTTTTGGTAAATAATTTTAAAGGTTATTTATATATATTTATATTTATTTTAGCCACAATACTAATATCAAAGCTATCTGTTAAGTATATTTACAATGGGTTAAAACCTATTTTAGTCTTATTACTTATTACAGCAGTACTAAATATTTTTATGACTAGTGGAAGTAAGGCAGGGTTACTTTTTCACTATGGGTTTATAAGTATCTATAAAGAAGGTTTAATAATTGCAGCATTTATGATTATTAGACTAGTGTTTTTAATTATGGGAACATCAATACTAACACTGACAACCTCACCCATAGAGCTGACTGATGGAATAGAAAACCTATTGAATCCATTTAAAAAAATAGGAATACCAGCTCATGAATTGGCAATGATGATGACCATTGCATTAAGGTTTATTCCGACTCTTATGGATGAGACTGATAAAATAATGAAAGCACAAATGGCAAGAGGTGCTGATTTTGAATCTGGAAACTTAATAAGCAGAGCTAAAAGTTTAGTTCCTATTTTAGTACCTTTATTTATTAGTTCCTTTAGACGTGCAGATGAATTAGCAATGGCTATGGAATCAAGATGCTATAAGGGTGGAGAAGGAAGAACTAGAATGAAACAATTAAAGATAACTAATAAAGATTATATTGCAAGTTTCGCTTTTTTGTTGCTATTGGTTATTACTATTGCTAGTAGAACATAACATTTTGTTATGATGCAAAGGATTATATATCCTAGGTATAATAAAAGAGGATGTGGTGTTGTGAGAAACATAAAGCTTATAATAGAGTATGATGGAACGAATTACTGTGGATGGCAAAGGCAAAATGATGTTATGACTATTCAGGAAGAGATAGAAAAGGCTATTGAGAAAATCACAGGGGAAGTAACTCAAATAACTGGTTCTAGTAGAACAGATGCAGGAGTCCATGCAAAAGGATACACATGTAACTTTTATACTAAAAGTATTATCCCCATAGAAAAATTTACAGGTGCTATCAATAGTAAGCTTCCCAGGGATATTGTAATTCTTAAGGCTAGTGATGTTCCTGATGAGTTTCACTCAAGATATAATTGTATAGGCAAGATGTATAGTTATACTATAATTAATAGACGTGAAGCTATTGCAGTAGGGCGTAATTACATATATCATCATCAAAGAATATTAGATGTAGAGAACATGAAGTTAGGTGCACTATATTTTATAGGCACTCATAATTTTTCTTCATTTAAAAATTTAGGCAGTTCAGTAAAAACTTCTATAAGAACTATAACTAAACTTGATATCATGAAGAATGAAGATATCATAAAGATATATATTGCTGCCGATGGTTTTTTATATAATATGGTTAGAATAATAGTTGGCGCACTTATAAGGGTTGGAGAAGGAAAAATCAAACCGAGTGAGATAAAAAATATAATTGAGTCAAGAGAGCGTTCACAAGCAGGAAAAGCTGTTCCAGCTTGCGGATTATGTTTGGAAGAAGTTTTTTATTAAAACAAAAGGAATAAAGCATTGAATATCCTACATAAAAGTATTGACACACCCGGTGGGATGTATTATAATTATTAATGTTTGTATAAAATATCGTGTATAAGATCCACTAGCCCCGGATCTTTAGCATAGAGTTTTAATTGTTAAAAGTTCAGGGAGGGAAAATAATGAAATCATATTTAGCAAAACCACTAGAAATAGAAAGAAAATGGTTCGTTGTAGATGTAGAGGGTAAAGTTTTAGGAAGAGCAGCTAGTCAAATAGCAGCAATACTTAGAGGAAAACATAAACCAACATTTACACCAAACGTTGATACAGGTGACTTTGTAATTGTCATCAACGCTGATAAGATAGTTTTAACTGGTAAGAAATTAGACCAAAAAATGTTAAGACATCATTCTTTTTATCCAGGTGGATTAAAAGAAGTTCCATATAGAATAGCAATGGTTAAAAAGCCTGAGTTTATTTTTCGAGAGGCAGTAAGAAGAATGCTTCCAACGGGACCATTAGCTCGTCAAACACTTAGAAAATTAACTGTTTATAGAGGACCAGAACATAAGCATGAAGCACAAAATCCAGAAACACTAGTACTTAAATACTAATTTAACTCGGAGGGAGGATATATTATGGCAAAGGTTCAATATATGGCAACAGGAAGAAGAAAGAAATCAGTTGCAAGAGTAAGACTTGTACCTGGTGAAGGTAACATTACTATAAACAAGAGAAAAATTGAAAATTATTTTGGATTAGAAACTTTAATACTAATAGTTAACCAACCATTAGTATTAACTGGAACTAAAGAAAAATTTGATATTTTAGTTAATGTAAATGGTGGTGGATATACAGGTCAAGCTGGAGCAATAAGACATGGTATTTCTAGATCGTTATTAAAAGCTGATGAAACTTTAAGACCAGAACTTAAAAAAGCAGGTTTTTTAACAAGAGATCCAAGAATGACAGAAAGAAAGAAATATGGTCTTAAAAAAGCAAGAAAGGCTTCTCAGTTCTCAAAGAGATAGTTTTTATGATATTAAAATCCCTCAAACATTTATGTTGGGGGATTTTTATTTTGTAATGAAATATAAAAATATTTGAACTAGATTATATATGATAAGCAGTTAGTATTTATTCATTAAGAAGATTATATCGGCAATATCTATGTTGATTCATATCCATATATTTTATTGGAGAAACATATTTTTCAAATCTCTCATTTAAAACTCTCCAGTTTATATTTTTAATAAATATAGAAATATATTTTTTCCTATCTGTACCAAAATCCATAAAATACGCATGCTCGTAAACATCCATTACAAGGATTGGACAAGAAAGCCATACGGCACCAACATCGTGGGCATCACTTCCAATTATGTGTAACTTATTATCAAGCAAATCAAGGGTAAGAACTGCCCAACCTCTCATTGATAATCCTACATTTGTAAGATAGGAGATAAAATTATCGTATGTTGAAAATTGATTTATTATAGCATTATATAATGGACCGTAAGGAATATTGCTGCTTCCGGTAATGTTTTCAAAATAAAGGTTGTGAAGTTTTACACCATCTAGAGAATATGTTTCACCTAGTTTTAAACTACGCATCTTGGAAAAAGTAGCATTGCTTTCAGTATAATCGCTAGGTATATAGGGAGTGTTCCAAATTTCATTTAACTTAGCTACATAGCCTTCATACAATTTGTAATGCGCATCTAGTTGTTTCTTAGAAATACCTTCTACCGATTCAAAGTCAAAGGTATTGGGCTTTAAATCATACATTAAATCACCTCTATAAATATTATAGTTATATAAATTAT
This sequence comes from Clostridium psychrophilum, assembly GCF_018861705.1. Lineage (GTDB taxonomy): Bacteria > Bacillota > Clostridia > Clostridiales > Clostridiaceae > Clostridium_AD > Clostridium_AD psychrophilum. The sequence goes on from NZ_JAHLEC010000014.1 coordinate 21,021, forward strand.
AATATGTTCAGAAATCAAATATATGAATTTATTTATTATATAAGGTTACACAAATGTATAAAATCAAAATTACAATTATATAATTTATAAATCAATGAGGTATAGTATGTATAATAATGGTAGTTTATAAAAATGATTATAAAGGAATATAAATTTATCACATAAATAATAAATTGGTTGCAAGTTGAATAAAATAACACATAGCAATAAATTAAGGGATGGGTGAATTGAAGTACAGAAATAATAAATTAATAGCTATTGTTATTGTAATTGCGCTAGGAATGGTAAGTTTTATAGGCGTAAATTTAGGACTCGCAAAAGAAACTATGAATACTAATCCAATAAGCAGTAAAAAAATACTTATTGACTCAGGTCATGGAGGTATGGATGGGGGAACTAGTTCAAAAAGTGGGACTGTAGAAAAAGATATCAATATTAGTGTAGCAAAGAAACTTAAAGCAAGTTTACAAAAATCAGGATATCAGGTAGTTATGACAAGAGAGGATGATACAGGGCTATATTCAACGAAGGGAACTATAAGGGAGAGGTACCGCGAAGATTTAAAAAATAGATGTAACTTAAAAGAATCTAGTAACTGTGATTTGTTTGTTAGTATACATTTAAATTATTTTACCGAGAGCAAATATTATGGAGCACAAGTATGGTACTCAAGTTATAAGGACAGTGCTGCATTTGCAAGCATTCTGCAGAAAAATTTTCGGACGGATTTAGACGTGAGCAATAAGAGAGTTCCAAAGGCAGCTAAAACATCTTATAAGATATTGAGAGAAAATGATGATATGCCAAGTGTTATTATAGAATGTGGATTTTTATCAAATTTTGATGAGGAACAAAAATTAAAGTCTAGTGAGTACCAAGAAAAAATATCAAGTTCTATAAGTAAATCAATAAGCGAGTATTTTACTAATAGTCCGAGTAGATAATTACCACAAATAGTTAAATAAATTTAAACTATAATAATATTAAACTTAAAAAGGCATGTTATTTTTGAATATGTCTTTTTAGGTTTAATTAAATTAGATATTACTTATTAAATCCTGTAATGGGTGTTTTGTTATTAGTATTGCTAAAAGTAGTTACCTTTGACAGAGTGCCACTATTTTTATTAGTAGTGTACTTGCTAGCATATTGCGAGATACCCAGGTTAACGTGTGAATTAACGTAATACAGGTGTGTAACAATTCTATATATAAAAAATGAAAGGACTAATACCAAAATAGCACTTAAAAAACACATAAGAACAGAAAAATTTTTATTTACCATGAGGGCCCCCTTAGTATCTATATACTATTTTAATAATATTATTTATAAATTATAACCACGAATTGTTTAAATATAGTTAAATTTATTTATAAAGCATATTAAACATAAAATTAAGTTAGAAATAGTAATCAATATAGTTAAAGCAATTAGAATAAGATTAAATATTAGCAAAATAATAACGGTTATCTTTTTAATAATATCTTTAATATTAATATATTACATTGACAAAAGGATATAGATTCCATAACATGTAGTTATAAGAAAGTAAGCTAATTTGAATTAATAATATAGCGTGAAAATGCAGTAATAGATAGTAAAGGCAACAATTTATATAAACAGGGACAAAATTGTTATTTAGAAAGTTTAACTAGCCTAGCAAAATAAAACTTTAGTAAGAGTTTAAATCTCCTTTTGATGTGGTTGCAGCTCCTAGAGGAGATGATGCATCTCTTTCAGAGATGTTACAGCGACCTAGGAGATAATTAAAAAAGACCTTAGGCATAAATGTTAAAACAATAAATCCTATGATATAATTAGAGTGAGTTTAAGTATCAGAAATAAAAGGTGAAAATATGGACAAGTCAGGCAAAGTATATGTAAAAGCTATGAATAAATATAATGATGGATATATAAAAAAAGCGATATCACTTTGTGAAAAAAGTATTTCTTTAAATAATAGAAATGCCGCAGCTCTAAATTTAAAGGGGATTTTATATTATTTAGAGGGTGATTTAGACAAAGCTAAAAACATGTGGAATATAAATTATAAAAGGAATAATGATAAGGTATCTAAAAAGTATTTAGACGATAGTGTGCATGATAAAGAAAAACTACATTTGTATGTTAGAGCATTGGAATTAGTTAAGAAATATAATATAAATGGAGCTTTAAAACTTTTAAACAAGTGCGAAAATAGTGATTTTAATTTTATAAATGTAAATAATAATATTACTCTTTGTTATATAAAACAGGGAGAGTATGTTAAAGCATTACAATATATAAAAAAAGTTTTAAAGGTAGATAAAAATAACACACAAGCTATAATTAATAAGAAAACATTGATGGAGTTTGGAACTTTAAAAAGAAAAATAAATTATAAAAAAATAGTTATAGGAATTTTTATTATAATCTTAATTATTTCATTGTTCTTTATGGCGAAAATGTTCATGTATAATAAAAGTTTTTCAATATTTGGGGTAAAAAAGTTTCAAAAAGAAACATCATTAAATAGTAAAAAAGTTAATATTAAAACTAAAAATTTAGTGCCAATACATAATCAAGAAGATAAAGCCGTTAAAAATAATAATCAAGAGATGAACAGTTTTCCAAGGGAACAATTAACTGAAAGCATAAAAAACAATAATTTTGAGCAAATAGTTGGTTATGTAACTACATGGAAAGATATTAATCTAAACATAAACATAAATGATAGGTTACTTTTAGTAAAAGCAGAAGATATTATTAAGAGTAATGGGATACAATTTTTTTATAAAAAAGGTACAACAAGCATGAACAACAAGAAGTTTTCTGAGGCTAAGAAATATTTTTTATATGCGTTACCATATTCGAGTGGTAGCTATTTGAAGGAACATATAATTTATATGTTAGCTGTGAGTTATAAGTCTACTTCAGATTTTCAAAATGCACTTGAATATTATGAACTTAATTTAAAACAATATCCTAGAGGAACTTATTGCGAAGAAGTTTTATATAATTTAATTATTATAAATAAGGAATTAGATATAACTAAATCAAAAATTTATGCACAAAAACTAGTAAAGCAGTTTCCGAGTTCTCAATATAATAATCTAATAGTTAAAGAAATATTGAATTATTAAAAATAAGCAAGAATTAAATTGCAGGATGAACATTATTGAGTTTGGTTTGGGCATACTAATTTTGATATGAATGAGAAAAATACCGATTATCTAATAGATATATGGAGAACCTATTTCTATTTTATATCAAATGAAAATACAATTGACTAGTAATATTATAAGGTATACAATGGTAATAAAAGATACCCTGTAGGGGTATAATAAATGGAGGTAATAATATGATTAAAGAAGTTAATGACAACAATTTTAATGAGGAAATTGCAAATTCAGAAAACATAGTTGTAGTTGATTTTTGGGCACCATGGTGTGGACCTTGTAAAATGTTAAGTCCAGTAATAGAAGAATTGGCAAAAGAAATGGGAACAAAAGTTAAGTTTGCAAAGGTTAACGTAGATGAAAGTCCAATAATATCATCAAAGTATAAAATTTCAAGTATTCCAACAGTTATGGTACTTAGCAAAGAAACAGTAAAAGAAAGTTTGGTAGGATTTAGACCTAAAGCGGATTTAAAGAAATTAATTGAGAAAAACTTATAAAACAAGTTTATTATAATCAAATTATTTTAAATGATAATTATAAGCAATGAATAGAATGAAAATATAAGTGTTTGGAGATAAATATTTAAGTTTTCATAAATTAAATATTTATCTCCATTTTATTAATAGATATAATTACTTATTTTATAATTATTAAGGAGGAAAAGTATGAGTGAGAGATATGATATAGCAATAATCGGAACAGGCCCAGCAGGTCTAGAAGCAGCTATTAATGCTAAAATTAGAAATAAAAATATAATCATTTTTGGCAACAAGGAACTAAGTCCTAAATTAGTAAAAGCGTCAAAGGTTAATAATTATTTAGGGTTTTATAATGCTACAGGAGTAGATCTTAAAAATCAGTTTGCAGCACATATTGCAGCTATGGGAATAGGCATTATAAATGAAAAAATAAATAATGTTTATGCTATGGGAGATTATTTCGCTTTGATGGTAAATGAAAAAATATATGAGGCAAAAACGATAATTTTAGCTACAGGAATAGAATACACAAAACCAATCAAAGGGGAAGAAGAATTTTTAGGAAAGGGAGTAGGATATTGTGCTACTTGTGATGCTCCACTATATAAAGGTAAGACAGTTGTTATAGTTGGATACAATAAAGAAAGCATCGAGGAAACTAATTATGTAAGTGAATTGAGTGGTAAAACATATTTTATTCCCATGTATAAAGGAGAATATAAGTTAAGTCCTAATGTTGAAATAATAAACCATAAGATAATGGAGATAGTTGGTAATGATGTAGTAACTAAGGTTATATTAGATGAAGGTGAATTAATAACAGACGGAGTTTTCATGTTAAGAGATAGTGTATCTCCCGCTCAATTAGTGCCTGGTCTTCAAATAGAGCAGGGGCATATAAAAGTTGGCAGAGATATGAAGACAAATATAGAAGGATGTTATGCAGCTGGAGATTGTACAGGCAAGCCATATCAATATATGAAATCGGCTGGAGAGGGATTAGTGGCAGCATTATCTGCAGCTTCCTATTTGGATAAGATGAATGAAATTAAATAAGTTAGAAAGTACATTTTTACTTTAAAAAGTACTTTAATTAACGAGCTAATAAACAAATCAGGCAGCTAAATTTAATTGAATCTAACTCAAGTTAGAACTAATTAAAATTAACTGCCTAAGTTGTAACTAAATCATTACAAATTTTATTTTACAACAAAGAAAACATGATTACCTATAGTTTTTAGGTTGTCTTTTTTTATACCCTTCATCCATTGAGAAGTGGATATTTCAGGGTTATAATAGAAAACTGCGTCGTATGTAGGGTCTTTTCCTTTTAACGCATCGATCACAGCATTATAACAAGCTGAATCAGGAATAACATTTGTTTTACCATTATGAACTACCTTTCCATTTCTAACACAAGAAAAGGCATTCCTTTGTTTAATTACACCAGAAATAGATTTTGGAAAATGACTATCACTTGCACGGTTTAGTATCACAGAAGCCACTGCAAGTTTGCCACTATCAGATTCACCACAGCTCTCAGCATATACAACTTGTGACATTAAGTAAATATCATTATCAGAAATGTAAATTGAGTTATTTGATCGTTTAAATACAGCAATTGCTTCTACTTGTTCATTATATAAATCTTTAGATTCTGAATTAAATGAATATAAATGTTGTCCATTTACTCTTAAAGTAGGTAATACTAAGAATAATATTAGTATACAAGACAAAAAAGCAAACTTTCTCATATTATCTTCTCCTTATGCCTACGGAGTTAGCTGACGGGTTCGGAAAAGGTTTAACCTACACAATTTGTGATTCACCCCAAATGCTTGGTTTCTCCGTGTTTTTTTACTTAGGCTAATAGTAGTGTGACCTAGAGTTTAAAATAAATACATTATTTTTTAGGATTATTATAAAAAGTATTGAAAGTATAATATTCAATATTTATTTATTCCTTGTTTTTTAGGGCAGTATATACTTTAATAAAATTAATGTAGGATGACTGAACATCAACATATAGTAAATTAGAAGAAGTATACAAAGCATCTAATTTAGATAACCCGACAACTTCATTTAGGGCTTGAACTTTTTCACTTGTAAGAGCAAGTTTAAAATCTCTTAAATAACTATCTTGTGTGTCAAGTAATGGTTTGAAAGCTTGGTAAGTAGGAATAGCAGAGGGAGGTACAGACAAATTGTTGAAATTATTTTGAATTATTCCTAATTTAGCGACTTCAGCATCGACTAATGACAATAGATCATCATATGATAATTCGTTATTTCTTACCTTTAGTACAACTAAGTATAAATTAGTTCTGGCATTTAAAAAATTGGTTGATAATTCATTAGTATTAGTGATAAATTCTTGATTTTGTTGTGACTTAATATCTGTTTCTTTTCTTATCATTACAGCACTATCACTGTAATTAAGTACATTGTCAATAAAGACCAATGATGTTTTTGGTAGTGCTATTTCAATGTCTTTAATATCTACTATGGAATAAAAATTCATACAATCATTTCTAAGAGTCTTAAGATTTTCTGAGAACTTTTTTACATCTTTGCCAGAAGGATTATTTATTATTGCAAGTGTTTGTCTGTATATTAATAGATTTTTATTAAGTCCTGATATAAGATTTTCATTATCTTTCTTATACTTGGAGGTAGGTTCGGAATTTGATATATTATCTTTTAACTTTGACAAATTTTTAATAACATTTGGTAATTGTTTTCTTGCGGAGTTAACATCTATTGTTTGGTTAGCGTTAAATTGTGATATATTTTGGTTGATTTCATTAATACCGTTAACGTTAGTCATTAAGGTAGTTTTATAGGAATGATATACCTTATTTACAGATGAATAGTAGGTAGCTAAAAAAATACATATTGATATTAGGACAATAGATAGAATAAGTATAGTTTTGGTCCATTTTTTATTATTATCATTAGTATCTATAATATCTTTTTTATGATTCAACAAAACTCACTCCTTATTATTTGTCTTGTATTCATATATTGATAATATATATATTATTCGAGTTAAATTATAGAATTATACCCATTAATACATTAAAATTTCATATATTTTATAGAAACAAGTTGTAAAATGAGACTAATTGTTATAATAAAATTAACTTATAATATATACTAATAAAGTAAGTGATGGTGTATAATTATAGATAGTAGTTTTAGTGGAGGGGTGTGAGCTTTTTTGGAAGTATTTAAGTTAATGTTAAGCACAATCAAAAATATAAGTATATTTTCAATTTTGGATATACTAGTGGTGGCTTTTATATTCTATAAAGGTTACATGCTGATGAAAGAAACAAGAGCGATACAGTTATTAAAAGGAATAGTTCTTATTTTTATTCTTATTCCAATAAGTCAATTACTTAATTTGACAGTGTTTAATTGGATTTTGAGTAAGACAATAACAATTGGCGTTTTAACTATTGTTATAATCTTTCAACCAGAAATAAGAAAGGCATTAGAGCACCTCGGAAGAACAGCTTTTGTGGATAAACATATTTTTGAAAATGAACAGATAATGGAAAAATCAATAACTGAAATTGTTAATGCAGTGGATACTTTATCAAAAAGTAAAACAGGAGCACTAATAGTTATAGAGCAAAGGACTGGTATTGGAGAAATAATTAAAACGGGAACCACACTGGATTCTGTAATATCATCAGCATTGCTCGAAAATATATTTGTTGTAAATACTCCACTTCATGATGGTGCTACAGTTATTAGAAATGATAGAATAATAGCGGCAGGATGTTTTCTACCTTTAACAAATAATGATGTAATAAGCAAAAAACTTGGAACTCGGCATAGAGCGGCCATAGGAATAACAGAAACCTCAGATGCTTTAACAATAATAGTATCAGAAGAGACTGGAACTATATCACTTGCAATGAATGGTAGATTGATAAGAAATTATGATAAAGAAAAGCTTAAAAAAATACTTGTACAAATAATTAAAAGGAGACAAAGTAAAAAAACAACTTTAAAGGGGAGAGTAAAGTCATGGATAAAGCCAGAAAACAACAGTTTATAATTAAAGTTTGCTGCGTAATAGCTGCGTTTGCCTTATGGCTGTTTATAACAAGCACAGAAAATCCAATGACTACTTACAAAGTTAAAAGTGTACCCGTGCAACTATTAAATACGGATAAAGTAACAAAGTCAAATCTTGCGTTAATACCAAATCAAGACTTAACTATATCCTTAAATATCAAAGGAGCAAATACTAGTATACTTTTAAATACTAAAGCAGATGATTTTAAAGTAGTTGCAGATTTAAGTGCATATGCCCTTAAAAGTGGGGAACAAAATATACCTATTGAAATAAGGAAAAGCCCTGATAATATAAATGTAGTTAATAGTGACAGTCTGTTTATAAAGATAAACTTAGATAATCTTAAACAAAGCAAACTACCTATAACTGTAAACATAAGCGGCAAGGCAGCGGAAGGATTTTTCGCATCCATGCCAAAATTATCACAAGATTTTGCTACGGTAGTTGGAGGATCAAGGTTTGTGGATATAGTAAAAAACATAGTGATAGAAGAAAATATACAAGGGGTGGAATCTGATGTTGCAAAAACATTTAAGATTAAACCAGTAAATGAAGCAGGCGAAGAAGTAAAGGATGTTTACGTTAATCCAGCTCAAGTAGATGTAAAAATTCCTGTAAGCAAGACTAAAGCTTTAGGAGTTAATGTAAAGACTATAGGGACATTGAATTCCAACTTTACGTTAACAAGCACAAAGGTAATACCTGAAAAATTCAATGTAATTGGAAGTAATGCAGCCCTTAGTTCAGTGAAAAGCTTAAATACAGAAAACATAGATTTAAGCAAGATAGTTAAGGATACTACAATGAATGTTAATGTATTAATTCCTAATGGATTAACTTTAGCTGGTGGTAATGCTAAAGCACAAGTACAATTTAAATTAGCTAAGGCGGAAAAAAGCAATACAACTGAAGTAATACAAAAGAATGTGGGTAACTTATCTGAAAAAACTATAAGTCAAAACATTAAATATATTAATTTAGACAAGAAATATGGAGCAAAGTTGGATAATGAAAAAATATCGCTAGTTGTTTCAGGAACGAAGGAAGTTATTGATTCTTTGGATTTAACAAAAATAAACTCAGAATTGGATTTATCTAATTTAGTAGAAGGGTCATATACTGTTCCAGTAAAGGTATCATTGCCACAAGGAGTGAATTTGGTATCAGAAACTTTAGATAAAGTATCGGTAACAATAACTAAGAATTAAACGGAGGTAACTACTAGCAATGACAATAAGAGTAAATAACATAGGGTTAGATATAGATGAGACTATAGACGATATAAAAATAAAGGCAGCAAAAAGAATGAGAGTGGAAATTGACGAGATAAAAAAATTTAAAATAGCAAAAGAATCTATAGATGCTAGAAAGAAAAATAATATTAAATTTAATTATGCTGTTCTTATTGAAATGGATAATGAAGCAAAAATTGTGGCTAAATCAAATAATAAGGATGTAAAACTTGAAAAAGTTAAGTATGATGCTGAGTTCGAATTTGGAACTAAACAGATGAATCATAGACCAATAATAGTAGGAATGGGACCAGCAGGAATGTTTGCTGGTATTCTTATGGCTCAAAAGGGCTATAAGCCGTTAATTATTGAAAGAGGAGAAAAGGTAGAATTCAGGACTAAAACTATAGATAAGTTTTGGTCAACTGGAGAACTAAATACAGAATCTAATGTGCAATTTGGTGAAGGTGGAGCAGGTACATTCTCAGATGGAAAGTTAACTACAAGAATTAAAGATACCAGATGCGATTACATTTTAGAAGAATTTGTGAAAGCAGGTGCACCTGAAGAAATATTATATATTGGTAAGCCTCATATAGGCACGGATATACTAAAAGAAGTTGTAAAAAACATTAGAGAAGCAATTATAAAGCTAGGTGGAGAAATAAGATTTAACAGTAAGCTTGAAGATATAATTATAAGTGGCAAAAAAGTGAAAAGTATAATAGTAAATGGCGAAGAATTGCCTTGTGATAATTTAATACTAGCATTAGGTCATAGTTCTCGTGATACTTACGAAATGTTGTATAAAAAAGGCGTATTTATGACAAGTAAGTCTTTTGCAGTGGGAGCAAGAATAGAGCATCCACAGGATATGATTAATGAAAATCAATATGGGAAATATGCAAATCATCCAAGGCTGAAAGCAGCAGATTACAAGCTTACCTATACAAGTAGAAAATTGGGAAGATCGGTATATAGTTTTTGTATGTGCCCAGGTGGAGCGGTAGTAGGTGCTGCGTCAGAACAAGGAAGACTCGTAATAAATGGTATGAGTGAATACGCAAGAGATAAAAAAAATGCAAATTCAGCCATTGTGGTATCTGTAGGACCTAAAGATTTCCCATCAGATAGTCCACTTGCTGGCATTGAGTTCCAAAGGCATTATGAAACTTTAGCTTATAAACTAGGGGGCTCGAACTATAATGCACCAGTACAGCTAGTTGGAGATTTTATTAAGGGAATTGCATCGAGTAAATTAGGCAGTGTAAAGCCTAGTATTATACCGGGATATGGATTAACCAATCTTAATAACTGTTTGCCTAGTTATGTAACAGATGCTATTAAAGAAGCTTTACCTATGTTTGATCACAAAATAAATGGATTTGCAAGACCAGATGCAATTATGACAGGTATTGAAACAAGAACATCTGCGCCGGTAAGGATAGACAGAAATGATGAGTATCAAAGTGTATCGCTAGAAGGTTTATATCCTGCTGGAGAAGGGGCGGGATATGCAGGGGGAATAATTTCTGCGGCGGTTGATGGATTAAAAATTGCGGAAATGATAATGAGAAAATGGAAACATGTATAATGATTTATGTTAAGGCTTGTTATTTATTTATGAATTTGTTAAAATGATATTGCAATAAAATTAATTAAATAAAAATCATAAAAATCAAATAAGATACAGATAATAGAAGAAGTGCTTAGAACAGCAACTGGACGGCAAAAGCTTAAAATATTCAAAAGGTGAGAAAAAATAGAAAGTAGAAGGAGTGTAAATTAATGAGTAGAACTTTTGATAAAATATTAGACACCGCCAAAGCGCAAGGAATGAAAACGGTCGCAGTAGCTGTAGCACAAGACGAACCTGTACTTGAAGCTATACGTGATGCTAAGAAAAAGGGTATAGCAAATGCAATACTAGTAGGGGATAAAGAAAAAATAATTTTCATTGCTAAAAACATAGGAATGGATGCAACAGAGTTTGAAATTATTGATGAAAAAAATCCTGACAAAGCATCAATAGCTGCAGTTCAGCTTGTGTCTTCAGGAAAAGCTGACATGCTTATGAAAGGTCTAGTAGAGACATCTATGTTTTTAAGAGCAGTATTAAATAAAGAAGTAGGTCTACGAACTGGAAAGCAAATGTCACATGTGGCAGTATTTGAAATACCAGGTTATGATAGGTTAATATTTTTAACAGATGCTGCTTTTAATATGTATCCAGAATTAAAAGAAAAAGTAGCTATAGTAAAAAATTCAGTGGCAGTGGCAAAAGCTTGTGGTGTTGATCTTCCTAAAGTTGCAATAGTTTGTGCAGTAGAAGTAGTAAATCCTAATATGCAAGCAACACTAGATGCAGCATTACTTTCAAAAATGAATGATAGAGGACAGATAAAGGGTTGTATAGTTGATGGTCCTTTAGCATTAGATATTGCAATATCAGAAGAAGCTAGAAAGCATAAAAATGTACAAAGCCCAGTAGCTGGAAAAGCTGATATTCTTGTATTGCCTAATATTGAAGCAGCGAATATCATGTACAAAACATTAACTTATGGTACTAGTGCTAAAAATGGTGGATTACTTGTAGGTACTTCAGCTCCAGTTATATTAACTTCTAGAGCGGACTCACCTGAAACAAAATTACATTCTATAGCTCTTGCCGCATTAGTTGCTGAATATAATAAATAAAATTATTTAAATGCTAGAATCACTTATTATTTTTAAATTACATTCAATTAGACAGCATATTTAATTTGCTGGTATGTCAACTTGTTATTTATTTAAATGTGTTTTATAACATAAGGGAGGAACTATATGTCATATAAACTATTAGTAATTAACCCAGGCTCAACTTCTACTAAAATAGGTGTGTACGAAGATGAAAAAGAGATTTTAGAGGAAACATTAAGGCATACATCAGCAGAAATAGGCAAATTTAAAAGCATACCTGACCAGATAAATTTCAGAAAAGATCATATACTAGAGATACTTAAAAAGGAAAAATTTGATATAAAGACTTTGGATGCTATAGTAGGTAGAGGTGGACTTTTAAAAGCTATTGAAGGCGGTACTTATAATGTAGATGAACTTATGCTTCATGATTTGAAAGTTGGAATACAAGGTCAACATGCTTCTAATTTAGGTGGAATAATTGCAAGTGAGATAGCACAACCTTTAGATATCCCAGCATTTATTGTTGATCCAGTAGTTGTGGATGAAATGGATGATGTAGCTAGAATATCAGGTATACCTGAAATAGATAGAAGAAGTATTTTTCATGCTTTAAATCAAAAAGCAGTAGCTAAAAGATATGCTAAAGAGCAGGGCAAAAAATATGAAGAGATTAGTGTGATAGTAGCACATATGGGCGGAGGAATTTCAGTAGGAGCTCATAAAAATGGAAGAGTTATTGATGTTAATAACGGACTAGATGGTGAAGGACCATTTTCACCAGAAAGAGCTGGAGGATTACCATCAGGTGATTTAGCTAGATTGTGTTTTAATGGAAAATATACTTTGGATGAGATACTTAAAAAGATAAATGGAAAAGGTGGTTTCGTAGCATACCTTAATACAAATGATGCTCGTGATGTAATAAAACAAGTAGAAGCTGGCGATAAATATAGCACATTAATGCTTGAAGCTATGGGATATCAGGTAGCTAAAGAAATTGGGAGTTGTGCTGTAGCTTTATCAGGAAAAGTAGATGCTATTATCTTAACTGGCGGAGTAGCTTATGGTAAGTTTATAGTTGAATATATAACGGATAGAGTAAAGTTTATAGCAAATGTTGTAGTTTATCCAGGTGAAGATGAATTATTAGCATTAGCTCAAGGTGGGTTAAGAGTATTAAACGGAGAAGAAAAGGTAAAAGAATATAATAATGATTTATTGTTTATATAGGTTTTTACAAAAGGATTAGATATATCTCATGTAATTACCGTTTTTAGCAAATGTGAAAATTGAAAGCTAGACGGCAATTGCAGAGAAATATCTGGCGTACATATATTACCTGATAAGATTGCTTTTAAAGTTTATCGAAATTAAGTAAACGTTTAGATGTAAAATTACTAATAGTTTAATTAAATAAAGTTAAAAGCTACTGAATTTCAGTAGCCTTTTTAGTTATAGGCAAACAAGTGAAAATGTAATATACTAGAACTTTTTTACAATCGTTTATTATTGTAGTATAATACGAGCTATAATATAATTGGTTTTTAAGTTCTATAAAAATAATCAATAATTATTATTTATTTAGAAAGTAGTTTTGGCAAATATGGTTTAAAAATATGTATAAAAATAATATGAAGGTAGGTACCAAAATTAAAACACTAGTATACTACTTAGTGGTTTAATTTTGGGTGTCCTGTAATAAACCTATATAATATTTGGAAAGAGGAGAAAAATATGAGTAGAATGTTTGGTACAGATGGAGTACGTGGTATAGCAAATACAGAATTAACAAGTGATATTGCATATAAATTAGGGAGATCAGGAGCTTTTGTATTAACAGATGGAGCTCATAAACCTAAGATCATAGTAGGAATGGATACAAGGGTTTCAGGCGATATGTTAGAATCAGCTTTAGTTGCAGGAATTTTATCAGTAGGAGCGGAGGCGGTGTGTCTTGGGGTGATTCCAACTCCTGCTGTAGCATACCTTACTAGAAAATATGGAGCAGATGCAGGAATCGTTATTTCAGCTTCACACAACCCAGTAGAGTATAACGGAATAAAATTTTTCGACAATAAAGGGTTTAAGTTATCTGATGAATTAGAAGATACAATACAAGCAGTTATAGAAGGTGATTTTAAAGATGTACCATCACCAATAGCTGGAGATTTAGGTAAAAAAATAGTTAAGGAAGATGCAGTAGAGGATTATATGGAATTCGCTAAATCTACTATTTCAGGTGACCTAAAAGGACTTAAAATAGCGTTAGATTGTGCTAACGGCGCTTCATATATTACATCAGTAAAAGCTGTAAGAGCGCTTGGAGCAGAGGTTTTAGTTATTAACAATGATCCAGATGGCATAAATATAAATAAAGAATGTGGATCTACTCATCCTGAGCATTTGATGGCCTTTGTTAAAGAAAATCATTGCGATTTAGGATTAGCTTTTGATGGTGATGCAGATAGATGTTTAGCAGTGGATGAAAAAGGAAATTTAATAAGCGGAGACTTTATGATTGCCATTTGTGCAAAGCATTTAAAAAACATTGGGAAATTAACTGAAAATACAGTAGTTGTAACAGTTATGAGTAATTTAGGTCTTGATATTGCCATGAAGCAAGAAGGCATAATAACTGTGAAAACAAAAGTAGGAGATAGATATGTTCTTGAGAAAATGCAAGAAGAAGGATATAGTCTTGGTGGAGAACAATCTGGTCATATAATATTCCTAGATTTTAATACTACAGGGGATGGACTTGTATCAGGACTTCAGCTAGCTACTGTAATTAAAGAATCTGGAAAACAATTATCGCAGCTTGCAGCAATGATGACAGATCTTCCACAAGTATTGGTTAATGCAACAGTTCCTAACGATAAAAAGAACATTCATGAAACAGATAAGGAAATAATGGCAGAAATTAAAAAAATGGAAGAAAAATTAGATGGTTGTGGTAGAGTGCTTATTAGGCCATCGGGTACAGAACCATTAGTTAGAGTAATGCTTGAAGGTAAAGTACAAAGTGAATTAGACGTAATGGCACATTCTCTTGCGAAATTAATTGAAAAAAAAGCAAATGCGTAATAGAACCTACCTACGTTAATTTATTAATAAGATTTTTAACATAAAATACAAAATTAGTTAATGTTTAATAAACTTATTACTAAAAGTATTGACGTAATGACCATAAAATGAATATAATAGACTGTAAGCTTATGGGTAAGGTTTATAAGCTTATAGTCTATTTATTTTATAAACAGATTGGCATATGAATTATGAGTAGTATGCTCAGTAATTTAATAAAGGAGGATAGAGAGAATCAAATGATTTAAAAGCGCCAGAACTCATTTCTAAGCATCGATAGTGTTATGATGCATTGTGAGTTGACGAGGATGGGGAGTATCGAATCTTCGGCGGATGCCCCACGGTAGCGCACTACCGTTAATAATTGATAAAAGCGAGAAGTGATTTTCGTGACAATATCAATTTGGTGTTAAAACCTTACAAATATATTAAAAATTTAAATTTGAGGGGAAGATAAATATGTGCGGAATAGTTGGATATTTTGGAAGTAAAGAGGCTCAGCCAATATTGGTAGAAGGTCTTAGAAAATTAGAATATAGAGGATATGACTCAGCAGGAGTCGCAATTATAGATAATGGAGTTTTAAATGTAACTAAATGCAAAGGAAGACTTGCAAATTTAGAAGCAGAACTTGCAAAAACTTCACTTAAAGGTCATGTTGGTATAGGGCACACAAGGTGGGCTACTCATGGTAAACCATCTGATGAAAATTCTCATCCACATACTAATGAAAAAGGAACAATTGCTGTAGTTCATAATGGAATTATCGAGAATTACATTCACTTAAGAGAATGGTTAACAGAGAAAGGATATAAATTTGTGTCTGAAACTGATACAGAGGTTATACCACACCTTATAGATTTTTATTACAAAGGAAACATTGTTGAAGCTGTAAAGAAGGCTACTACTAAAATGGAAGGTAGTTATGCAATAGCAGTAGTATGCAGTGATGAACCAGATAAATTAATTGCAGTAAGAAAAGATAGCCCATTAATAGTGGGACTTGGAAAAAATGAATTTTATGTAGCATCTGATATACCAGCAGTGCTCAATCATACAAGAGAGATATATTTATTGGAAGACAATGAATTTGTTGTTATCTCTAGTGATGGAATAAAGCTTGAAGATATTGAAGGTAACATTATAGACAAGGAAGTTTTCCACGTAACTTGGGATGCAGCTGCTGCTGAAAAAGGTGGATATGAGCACTTTATGTTAAAAGAAATTCATGAACAGCCAAAAGCAATCAGAGATACGATGAATTCAAGAATAGTTTTAGGTCAGCCGATAACACTTGATGATATAAATATAACTAAAGAACAAATTAACAATTTAGATAAAATATATATTGTAGCTTGCGGAACTGCTTATCATGCAGGAGTTGTAGGTAAATATGTTATAGAAAAACTTGCAAGAATACCAGTAGAACTAGATATAGCATCAGAGTTTAAATATAGAGATCCAATAATTGATAAAAACACATTGATGATAGTTATCAGTCAATCAGGAGAAACTGCGGATACAATGTCTGCATTAAGACTTGCAAAAGAAAAAGGGGCAAGGGTAATAGCTGTAACTAACGTTGTAGGTAGTGCCGCTTCAAGAGAAGCAGATGATGTACTATATACTTGGGCAGGACCAGAAATAGCAGTTGCATCTACTAAAGCTTATGCGACTCAACTTATAGCAATGTATATAATCGCTTTGTTCTTTGCTCAGAATAAAGAAACTATGAGCATGGATAAAATTGAAGAAATTAAAGCAGCAATGCTAGAACTTCCAGAGAAAGCAGAGGAAATGTTAAAAGACAAACAAACATTGAAGGATTTTACGGCTAAAACTTATATGCACAAAGATATGTTCTTCATAGGACGTGGACTTGACTATGCAGTATCACTTGAGGGTTCATTAAAACTTAAAGAAGTATCATATATCCATTCTGATGCATATGCCGCAGGAGAGCTCAAACATGGGGCAATAGCACTTATGGAAGAAGGAACTATCGTTATAGCAATGGCCACTCAAGAAGCGCTATTTGGTAAAATGATAAGTAATATACGTGAACTTTCAACTAGAGGAGCAAAAGTATATGCTTTCGCACCAGCTGGTCATACTGAAATAGAAAAATCAGTTTTTTCTGTAACTTATATATCAAAAGTAATGGATATATTAGCACCAGTAATTGCAGTAATTCCACTACAATTATTAGCTTATTATATGGCAGTACAAAAGGGTTGCGATGTGGATAAGCCAAGAAATCTCGCAAAATCAGTTACAGTAGAATAAGATAAATAGTATAAGAATAATGAATGTACTCAAACAACAAATATTGTTACCAAAAATGAAGGAAATGCAGGTGCTCCAACTCGCATTTCCTTCATTTTTTTGTCTCACCTGAAAATTGAAGGTTCATACCAAGAATATATGAATAAAGGAATGATAATTCATGAGTAAATAACAGCGTTATTAACGAAATTGTCCACATTATACCCGAAATATATGAGTAAACTGTGGATAAATATTTATTTTAATGCAACTTATCCACAAGGAATTAAAAGGATTGAATTAATAGTAACCAGAACGTTTGAAATTCATTGCTGATTTTGATTGTTGTCTTACATACTGAAAAATACAGAAGAATATTGAATATAAATGGAAATAAATCGGTCTACTAAAAAGGCGTTTAAAAGCTATATAACATAAAACAAGTCATAAACGATAAATCATATGTCTGAAAGCAAAAGGCTTAAAATCAACGTAATAAACGCCGTATATGTGTAACCTAATCATATAGAATGTTGAAATCCTATGTTTGAGTTGTATAACTTTAAGATATTTTTTAAAATAAGAAAAACAAGTTATATTTATGATGGTTTAGATTAAAGGTGAAAAGCATAAAAATGATAATTGTAATTTGTACATGCATTACGATTATTAATGAGTTCTTAATTAAATAGGAAATTGTATATCTATTATTTAGGAAATTCTGATATAATATTATCATATAATAATATTTGACTTTTCTAACTATAATTAGGCATAATCATACGAATTTAAAATATAAGAAATTGAATTATTTCATATTAGGTAAGTTTTACGAAGCATTAAGTATAAGGAGGTACTATTACGTATATAGTTAAAATAGGAATTACCATTGTTGTTGTATACGTGGTTATAGGTCTGATTTTTGAATATCTCATTAATACAAATAAAATAAAGAAAAGTAAAATATCAAGATTGTTTTATGATAATGATGAAAGTTTCATCAAATTTTGGGAAAAAGCACAAGAGAAAGGCAAGATGATACGTATATTTAAAAGTGTCCTTTTTACAATTGTTATTATGGGTATAATAGGCATAATTTATCTATTGAACAAGAATAGTATATATGAATATGACCAAAGCGAAACAATGTCGGTGGCTTTGTTACAGGGCTTTAATTTTGGACTAATATTGTCATTACTTCAATGGATTACAGGCAAGATTAGGTATAAGAACTTAATAAAGTAAATATATAAATAATAAAAATAATGATGTAAGGTATATAAAAATACCAGGCAAATTTGGCGCATTTTGTTCTGGCAACAATAGTACATGGAAAATTTCATCATTGTATTTTTATGAGTGAATTATTATAATAAAATATTGATTTTATTGATAAAATGATATAAAATATAATTGAATTTAATATTATAATTATAGATACTAAAGTATAAAGTTCTTTAGTTTAAAAGGGAAGATAGGTGAAAATCCTACGCGGTCCCGCCGCTGTAAAAGAGGAGTTCTTATAAGAAATACCACTGGGAAACTGGGAAGGTTGTAAGGGCAATGATACTTAAGCCAGAATACCTCTCTATAATTACACACAATAACTCTACGAGAGATAGAGAGGTGTCTGCAATGTCTTTTTTTAATTGCGATGATTTTTAAGTCTCTTAACTTAATAGTTAGGAGACTTTTTAGCGTTTTGCTTAAGTTAAGATGAAATTAAAAGGGTTTGTACTTATTGCTATTTATTGCTATTTATTAAATGTTAAATAGTAAATATTATTAAATTATTGCCATTGAGATAAGAACAATGGGAAAAATATAAGGTGCTTTCTTATATTAAAGAAAGATAATAAAAAATCAAGTTAGAGTCTTGAGAGTAAATATATGGAGGTAGTATATGCAAGTAATAAAAAGAGATTCAAGAAAAAAGGAATTTATACCAGAGAGGATATCAACAGCAGCTGGGAAAGCTTTTGTAGAAGTATATGGTAAGGAAAATAAAGAATTTAATAATACTGTTTTAAATAGAGTAATGGAGGATCTTAAACAAACTGGAGAAACATTAATTCCAATAGAAGAAATACAGGATATTATTGTTGATGAAATAAAATCATTAGATAAGACTGTAGCTCTAGCTTACATAAATTATAGACAAGAGAGGACTTTTGAAAGAGATAAAAAAGGTGAATTAGATAAAGAAATAGATAATATAATTAATGCAGTTTCAGAGCAGACTAATTCTAATGGAAATCTTGATGGTAGTAAGATACAAACTATAAGGGCATTAATTTCAAATGTTGTAGGTAGCAACTATAGCCAAAGGCATAAAATACCTAAAAAATATTTAAAAAAACATAAAAAAAGTATATATATACATGATGAGACTTACTTTGGATTGCCTCTTTTCAACTGCTGCCTTGTAGATTGGATTAGTATGTTTGAAAATGGCTTTGATTTAGGTACAACGCTTATAGGAACTCCAAATTCAATTGAGACTGCAGTTAATGTATTGTCTCAAGTAGCAAGTCACATATCTAGTAATACATATGGTGGAACTACATTTCCATCTTTAATAACGGGTCTTACCCCTTATGCTGTTAAAAGTTTAAATAAACATAGAGTAGTAGGTAGTAAATGGATTGAAGATAAAATTAAAGTAGAAGAATATGCCTGGGATAGATTGGCTAAAGAAATAGAAGATAGTATGCAATCACTTGAATATGAAGTGCAAACACTAATGACAAGTCGTGCGGAGACTCCATTTTTAACACTTGGAATAAATAATGTAGATTTAAGTGCTAGTGATGAAGATCAAAAAATTCAAAAGATGATAACAGAGGCTATATTAAATCAAAGAATTAAAGGATTGACTGGTGGTGTAACTCCTGTGTTTCCTAAACTAGTATACCAAAATACAAAAGGGAACAATCTTAATCCAGGAGATAAATACTATGATTTATTCAAATTAGCAGTTATATGTAGTGCACATCGTCAATATCCTGATTACATTAATACTGATAAGGCAATTGAAGTTACTGGTGATTACAAGGAATGTATGGGGTGCAGATCATTCCTCGGAAGTTATTTAGATGAAGCAGGTAATTACAAAACTGCTGGAAGATTTAACTTTGGAGTAATATCTATTAATCTTGTAAGACTTGCAATTGAGGCAAAAGGTAATGAAGATATGTTTTTTAAATCTTTACATGAAGCATTAGATGATTGCAAAGATTTACTTATGATAAGATATGATATACTCAAAAATGTTAAAGCGAAACAAGCTCCTATATTGTATATGAGTGGAGCAATTGCTAAACTGGGTGCAGAGGATACAATAGAGCCATTACTTAATAATGGATATGCCTCAGCGTCTATTGGATATGTAGGGTTACATAATTGTTTAACTGCGCTATATGGTAAGGGACTTAATGATAGAACGGAAAAAACATCTAAAAGAGCAACTAAAATCATGAAATATCTTAGAGATTATTGTGATGAGCAAAAGGAAAAAACAAAAATAGGATTTAGTTTATATGGATCACCAGCAGAAACACTCGCAACTAAATTTTGTGTTGAGGATGTATTAGACTTCGGAGTTATAGATGGAGTAAATGACAATGGATATTATGAAAACTCATTTCATTATCCATCAAATGAATTAATATCACCTTTTGAAAAATTAGATCTAGAATCTGTTTCATCTTCATTATCATCAGGTGGTGCAATATCATTTGTAGAACTTGGAGATATGACTAAAAATTTAGTGGCGCTTGAGGATATTATAAGATATTCATATGACAAAACTCATTTTCTTGGAATATCTTCAATAAGTGATAAATGTTTAAAATGTGGATATACAGGAGAAATGTTTACAAAAGAAAATAGTGATACAGAGTTTGAGTGCCCTGTATGCAAAAATGATGATAAAATGTTATTAAGTATAATTAGAAAGCTTTGTGGTTATCTTGGGAGTATATTTGAAAGACCTGTAGTTGATGGAAAAATGAAGGAGATTAAAAGCAGAAAGAATAATAAAGGATGTAATTAAAATGAATTATGCTAGCATATTCTTTGATGATACTGTAAATGGAATAGGCTTTAGAACATCCTTGTTTGTAAGTGGATGCGCAAAGATTCCTCCTTGTAAAGGATGCTGGAGCCCTCAGGCAAGACAATTCGATTATGGTGTAATATTTACTAAAGACAATAAAAACTCTATTATAGAAAGTCTAAAAAAGCCATATGTAAAAGGATTATCAATATTAGGGGGAGAGCCAATGGATAATCTGGAAGATGGGACTTTAATCAATTTAGTAAAAACAATAAAAAAAATGTTCCCGCAAAAAACTATATTTTGTTGGAGCGGATATAAATTTGAAGACCTTATTGAAGATCCTATTAGGTTAGAATTTTTGCATTATATAGATATGCTAAGAGATGGTGAATTCATAGAAGAGCTTAAAGATATTACTCAATATTTAAGTGGTTCAAAGAATCAAAGAATTATAGCAGTTAGTGAAAGCCTAAAGCAAAATAAAATTATAGTATATAACGATTTAGGTGGACAAGAATGCTAGAAGTTAAAGCCTGAAGTAGTTGCAGTGACTTAGAGGAGCTGATGTATCTCTTTCAGAGCTGATTAATAAGAAAAGACAAATGTTTAATTAAAATTAAACATTTGTCTTTTCTTTTGCTAAATTACTATCATTTAGTACCGGTTGTTGTGTTAGTATCAGTGTCGGTAGTCCCTGTTGGAGGTACTTTTGTTGGTGTTGTTGGTGTTGTTGGTGTTGTTGGTGTTTTTGTTGGTGTTGTTGGTGTTTTTGTAGGCGTCTTTGTTGGAGTCTTTGTTGGTGTCTTTGTAGGCGTCTTTGTTGGAGTCTTTGTTGGTGTTTTTGTTGTTGTATCCGTAGTTGTTGTAGGCGTCTTAGTAGTTGTTGTAGGCGTCTTAGTAGTTGTTGCCGGTGTTTTTGTAGTTGTTTGTGTTTTTGATGCATTTTCCATAGTGGTTTTTGCATTGCTAAATACGCTTATCATATGTTGCATTCTAGTTTGAAGTTGTGAATAAGTGCTTTTATCTGTAACATTCTGCAAAGCAGCTGAGGCATTTTGAACTAACTGATTATATTGAGCAAGTTGAGATTTATCTGTTAACGAAAAACCTTCAAGTGCACCAACGGCTGCATTTGCAGCTGAATTTTTAGCTGTTTCTTGTTGAGATTTAATTAATGCATCTTTAGCTGCGGCATCTTTAGCTGAAGTAGCAGCTGAGGCATCTGTTGTTTTTGACTTATCAGTTTTTACACTTTTTATTTTGCTTCCATTTGGTTTTAGCTGAATATAGAGTGTATTCATTAAAACACCGTTTCTAGTAACTACTGTATTAGGGCAAACAAAATCCTTTTGTACTAGACCTTGGTGTAAATATTCCATATATTCCTTCCATATATGTCCAGGCTCGTTAGCACCAGCCATATTTTGAGCTGCAGGGGTATCATTTCCCACCCATACAGATGTTGTGTAATAAGGAGTATATCCTATAAACCAACAGTCTTTAGATTGATCAGTAGTTCCTGTTTTACCAGCAGCATAAGGATAATTACTTAGAGATAAACCCCTTCCTGTTGAATAATTTTCGGTTAGTACACTTTTTAAAGTATCAGTCATAAGGTAAGAAGCACCGCTGTCATATACTTTAGTTTTCTTGCTTTGATTTTCATATAATACTTCATTAATTACAGTATTTGTTATTTTGCGCACGTTAGTTGGTTCTATAAATGTGCCATTTCTTGAAAGTGTTGAGTAACCTGAAGCCATTTCTACTGGAGTAACACCTTTTGTAAAACCTCCTATACCCACTATTGAAGAATCATCTTCAGGAGTTATATACTTAAACTCCATATTTTGAAGGTATTTTAATGACGTCTTCACTCCCATATTTCCTACTAATCTAACTGGAATAGTATTTATAGATATATCAACTGCATATTTTAATGCTACTGACCCACGGTATGCATGATCATCATTAGATGGTCCATTAGGTATTGGTGCATCAACATATTGGCTTGAAGGAATGTATCCTTTTTCAAAAGCGGGTGTATATGCTATTAGTGGCTTTATAGAAGAACCCGGTTGTCTTACCCCTAAGATGGCTCTGTTGAATGTGTTACCATCTTGACTTCTTCCACCAACTATAGCCACTACTTCACCTGTAGTATTGTCTATTGTGACGCTAGCACCTTGTTTTTCATACAATCCTGTTTTGCTATCTGTTTGTGCATATTGTTGTAATTTATTATCTACTACACTCTGCAATTTTTTCTGTTTTAGAGTATCAATAGAAGTATCTATTCTATATCTACCAGCAAGAAGCTGTTTTTCTTTTTCAGCATATGCATCATTATACTTAGTGAAATATGCTTTCCTATCTTTATCATTACTAAAAGAATATCTAGAAATAAAGCCATCCTTTTTCATTAATTCCAAAGTTGCATTATGAACAGCATATTGTACACTAGAATCCATAGGTTCTGATTTTGCAGGAGTTGCTACATTTAATGTTATAACCTCAGCAGTTGCTTTATCATATTGACTTTGCGTAATTTTCTTTAGGCTTAACATTTTATCTAGAACTAAATTTCTTCTCTTTATTGCTCTGTCCATGTGTTTAATAGGGTTATTATAAGACGGATTGTTAGGTAACCCAGCAAGCATAGCTATTTGAGAGATATCCAAATTTTTGTTGGTTTTTTGAAAGTAAAATTTTGAAGCACTTTCAATACTATAACAACCATTGCCGAAGTTAACGTTGTTTACATAAAACTCTAGTATTTGTGATTTAGTATATTTCTGTTCCAAATCTTTTGCTACAACGCATTCTTCGAGTTTCCTCCACAAAGTTACGTCGAATGTAAGAAACACATTTCTTGCAAGTTGCTGAGTTATTGTAGAGCCACCTTGCATAATAGTTCCTTTAGATTTTATATATACCCAAATAGATCTTCCTATACCTTTAAAATCTATTCCGTTATGTTTATAAAAACGTTGGTCTTCTATTGAAGTAACAGCTTGACCTACATATGGGTTTAAGTCTGCTTCTTTTGTGTAATAATATGTTACTGTTTTAAATTCTTTTATTAATTTACCAGTATTATCATAAAATTGTGTTGGTTTTCTAGTATTAAAATCAGTTTCATTTATTGATTGTGCTATAGTGTTACCATTATTTATAGTTGACTTTATTTTAGAACCATATTTTATGTAAACATATCCTAAAGTAAGTGTGCCGAGTAATATCATTATTGCTAAAAATATTAATAAATACTTAACGATTGTTTTCCATAATTTCTTCTTGATTTTTGGCGTTTTTATTACTTCTTTTACTTCTGTATCATCCATTAATATCTCCTCCTTTTTTATAATAAAAAAGAAATTGTCCAAAGCAGGCTTGGACTACTATGTTTTATATACCAGCAAAGGGCGCTAATTGTTTATTCAGCAGTTAATGCCTAGTTGCTTATAGGTATTATATTTCTATTTTTATACTGTGTTTTATTGCTAGTTTATTTGAGCGTTATTACAATCCCAAGGGTCTAGTAAATTTGTTGAATTACTAAAAAATGTAATTAGTATGTTCATTAATAATATGATTATTTTACATTTTTGTCAATAATACTATTTATAAGTTTTATGTATTATAGTTGCTAATTATTCTAAAAATAACACAATCTAAAGTAGGAAGTGGGTTCCCTTTTATATTTACCAATACTCAAATTCACACCTTTTTCCACATTAATTAAATGAATCTAATACATCTATAATTACATACAATTTCATTATAAAACTTATACACTAAATTAGTCTAGTATATTGTAACATAAAAGTTTAGTGTTATATTAAATATTCATAAAAAGTTGGAAAATAAATGTAGACGATATAGTTTTATCGGTTTCATTAATAATTAAAGAATAAAATCCTTTATTTACTAATGAAACTCTAAAAAAAGCATATCCAATCTTTAGTTGATTGAAAAGGGGAATAATGATGTTGTTTGCCACATATATTATGATGAAATGGGATGAGAGAAATTTATAAATATTTAAATAAGTAAAAGAGTGATTATAATACAATTTAGAATATTAATTAAATTAAGAGGAGATGTTTTTTATGAGTAAGTATGTTTGTTCAGTATGTGGTTACGTATATGATCCAGAAGTAGGAGATGAGGATGGTGGAATAAAACCAGGAACCAGATTTGAGGATATTCCAGAAGACTGGGTTTGTCCAATATGTGAGGCGCCAAAGTCGGAATTTGAAAAAGTATAATCAAAAGGCTATATAATTAATGTAAATAAATTTTAAAAGTCAGAGGTTATTAATAAGATAATGATTAGTTTTTTCTGACTTTTAAAATTTAATGTGTGTGATAAATGTACTTTGAGTATAGATATCAATTGATATTGATATTGATACTCATTTATGATATAGTAAGTTGTATTAAAAATAGTTGAAAAATTTTAATGCTGTTTTTTATAAGGAGAAATACATATGGGAATAATCAAGTCAATATTTTATTTTATATTAGCGGGACTATTTGAGATAGGAGGGGGATACCTTATATGGATATGGTTGCGTGAGGGTAAAAGCATTATATGTGCAGTTATTGGAGCGATAGCACTAATTTTATATGGCGTAATTCCAACTCTTCAACCTCAAAATGCTAATTTTGGAAGAGTATATGCAACCTATGGTGGAATATTTATCATATTATCAGTGCTATGGGGATGGAAAGTTGATAATATAATTCCAGATAAATTTGATCTAATTGGTGGTATAATAGCTGTAATAGGAGCATTGATTATTATGTATGCTCCAAGAGGGTAGAATATTATTTTTATTGATTTTAATATCATACTTTACATAGCAGTAATATAGTGATATCATTAACCTAAATTAAAAACTAGTAATTCTCATCAAGAGAGGTAGAGGGACCGGCCCGATGAAACCTCGGCAACCATCAGACATTATTTGTTTGGATAGGTGCTAATTCCTGCGTTAAGTTTATTCTAATTTAACGGAAGATGAGAGAGGTGCCTTTGAATATTTATACCTCTTTCATCATTATACTTTGGTGAAAGAGGCTTTTTGTTTAGTTATATATTTAAATTAAAACTTAATATTGTCTTATCAAGAGAGGTGGAGGGAATGGCCCAATGAAACCCGACAACCAACATCATTTAATGATGCATGGTGTTAAATCCTGTAGCGCTTTGCAAGTTGCTGCAAGATAAGAATAAGTTTGGCAGTAGAGCCCAAGTTTATTCTTGGGTTCTATTTTTTATATGTACGAATGTTGTTACCTATATGAATTTTTATGTAATATTAAAAAATTAGAGATGAATTATTAAAATTGAAATTTAAAATTAAAGATCAATAATTAGTATTGAAAAGGAGAAATGATATCATGATCAAAGTCAACGGTGTAGGTAAAAGTTTCTCAGAGGTGAAGGTATTAAGTGATATTTCTTTTACAGTTGAGAAAGGCGATATATTTGGGGTTATTGGTCACAGTGGAGCTGGAAAATCTACTTTGCTTAGATGCTTTAATGGACTTGAAACTTACGATACAGGTTCTATTAACATAATGGGAAAAGTGGTAAAAGATCTAAGTTTGAAAGAGCTTCGAGAATTTAGAAAAGATGTGGGAGTTATATTTCAAAGTTTTAATCTTATTAACAGCAAAAACGTATTTCAAAATATAGCTTTCCCATTAGAAGTATGGGGGAAGGATAAAAGCTTTATTAAGAAAAGGGTAGATAGTTTAATTGAGCTTGTAGGACTTAAGGAAAAAGTTAGCACCAACGTAAAACAGCTTAGTGGAGGTCAAAAACAAAGAGTTGGAATTGCAAGAGCATTGGCACTTAATCCTAAGATATTACTTTGCGATGAAGCTACTTCTGCACTAGATCCTAAAACCACAAAATCCATATTGCAGCTTTTAAGAGATATTAATAATAAATTTAACATAACAATTGTTGTAGTTACTCATCAGATGGAAGTGGTAAAAGAAATTTGTAATAAATTTATACTTTTAGAAGGCGGCAAGATTAAAAGTCGTGGATTTACTGATGAATTATTTATTAAGCCAACTAAAGAAATGAAAATATTAATTGGTGAGGAAGAATTATTGCCTAGCGTGGGTTATAACATTAAAATATTTTTTACAAAGGAAATTACTCAGAGTTGTCTTATAACGTCATTAGCAAGGAAATTAGATATTGATTTCTCAATAGTATGGGGAAGGCTTGAAAAATTTCGAGATAATGTAATGGGCAGTCTCATAATAAACACAACCAAAGAAAATAAGGAAAAAATAACAAATTATCTAGATGAAAAATCTATAGAGTGGGAAATTGATAATGACTCTATACAAAATGATAATAATGATGAACAAAAAGGGGGAAGCATAAATGCTATTTAGTGATGTTTTATTACCTGCACTTTTAGAAACATTATACATGGTAATAGTATCCACGATGTTTACAGTAATATTAGGATTTATTGCAGCCGTTGGATTAATTATAACTGGACCTAAGGGGTTAAAACCAAATGCTTTAATTTATAAAAGCTTAAATTTAGTAGTCAATATACTACGTTCTTTTCCATTCATTATATTAATGATATCTATATTTCCTTTAACGAAACTTATTACGGGAACAACAATCGGCACCAATGCAGCGATAGTTCCATTAACTCTTGGGGCAGCTCCTTTTGCTGCAAGAATAATAGAATCCGCATTTTTAGAGGTTGATTATGGCATTATTGAGGCGGCTAAATCCTTTGGTGCAAAAAACTATCAAATTATATTGAATGTTATGTTAAAAGAGGCTATGCCATCTATAGTTCTTGGAATTACTTTAACCATAATAAATATTATAGGATACTCAGCTATGGCCGGAACAATTGGTGGTGGTGGGCTTGGTGATGTAGCTGTAAAATATGGATATTATAGATTTCAGTCAGATGTAATGATATATACTGTAATAATATTAATTGCGATAGTACAAATAATTCAAGCCTTAGGGAATTTACTTTACAGTAAAATGATAAAGTAGATTTGGAATTATAAAAGTATTACAAAAATCAGGGATACAATAACAATTGTTATTTTCTAAAGAAAAATGCACAAGGTTAATAGTCCTAACTAGTAAAGACTCAAAGAGATTAAAAGGGGGATTTAAAATGAAAAAAGTATTAAGTGTATTATTATCAATAGTTGTGATTTTCGCATTAGGCGGTTGTGGATCAAAAAAAGCGGCGGTTGTAACTGATAAAAAAGTTATTACAGTAGGGGCTTCACCAATACCTCATAAAGAAATATTAGAGGCTGCTAAACCTGTTTTAGCAAAAGCAGGATATACTCTTAAAATAGTGGAATTTACGGATTATGTAACACCAAACACAGCACTTGCTGAAAAACAATTAGATGCTAATTTCTTTCAACATACACCTTATTTAAAGGAATTTTCTAAAGAAAAAGGACTAGATCTTACCTATACTGTAAAAGTTGAAATTGAACCTATGGCTTTATACTCTAATAAATACAAAAAGCTCAGTGATTTAAAAAATGGAGCAAGTATTGCTATTCCCAATGATCCTACAAATGGAGCAAGAGCTCTTAGGGTACTTGAGAAAGCTGGTTTATTAAAACTTAAAAGTGGAGAGCTTATATCAAAAGTTGATATAACATCAAATCGGAAAAATTTAAAAATAACTGAATTAGACGCTCCTCAACTTCCAAGAATATTAAAAGATATGGATGCAGCAGTTATAAACTCTAATTATGCAATGGAAGCGAAATTGAAGCTCACAGATTCATTAGTAGTTGAAGCAAAGGATTCACCTTATGCAAATGTACTTGCTGTTAGAACAGAAGATAAAAATAAACCTTATATTAAAGCATTATCAAAGGCTTTAACTTCACCAGAAGTTAAAAAATTTATTTTAGAAAAATATAAAGGTGCTGTAATTCCAGCATTTTAAAGAACAATTAGTATTAAAAATTATAAAATCACCTTGATTTCGATTTAACAGCCGAAGACAAGGTGATTTTATTAGTTTATTAGTAAAGGATAAAATTTAATGGATGCTGATAATTTATTTTAAAAGAGGTAATATATAGTATTTATAGAATATATAATGTATACAGAACATATAATTATTTTCTTTTTAAAGAAAAACTAGGAGGTATTTTATGAAAACATTAAAAGGTACAAAAACAGCTGAAAATCTTATGAAGTCATTTGCAGGTGAATCACAAGCTAGAAACAGATATACTTTTTATTCGTCTGTAGCAAAAAAAGAGGGTTATATTCAAATATCTAATGTATTTACAGAAACAGCAGGTAATGAGAAAGAGCATGCTGAAAGATTTTTTAAATTTGCAAATAAAGATTTATGTGGAGAAGTAGTTGAAATTAATGCAACTTATCCTGTACAACTTGGGGATACTAAAGCAAATTTATTATCGGGAGCAAATGGAGAAAATGAAGAATGGTCAGATCTTTATCCATCATTTGCAGAAGTAGCGCAAAAAGAAGGCTTTACAGAAATTGCGTTACTTTTTAGAAATATTGCTAAGGTTGAAAAACATCACGAAGAAAGATATAGACGATTATTAAGCAATATAGAAAACAATAAAGTGTTCAACAAAGATGAAGTAGTTATGTGGAAATGTAGTAACTGTGGTTATTTATATGAAGGAAAAAGTGCTCCTAAATTATGCCCAGCTTGTGAACATCCACAAGGATATTTCCAATTATTTTCTGAAAAATTTTAAAACAATCTAATTATTTGTATGAAATGAGATGCCCTAACTTTAGTTAAATTAAAGTTAGGGCATCTCTTATTTAAGTTTTACATGAACATTTATTTGAATAATAATTATAGCATTTAGTATAA
This sequence comes from Clostridium psychrophilum, assembly GCF_018861705.1. GTDB lineage: Bacteria > Bacillota > Clostridia > Clostridiales > Clostridiaceae > Clostridium_AD > Clostridium_AD psychrophilum. The sequence continues at coordinate 50,980 of NZ_JAHLEC010000014.1, forward strand.
ATAAATCAGGTCATATTGGTAATAATACTAAGTATAGCTATTTTATCAACAGTGAAAAACAAGGAGGCAATTTATGAAAAGTTTAAAGGGTACAGAAACTGCAGAAAATCTTATGAGAGGACATGCAGGTGAAGCGCAAGCTAGAAATAGATATACTTATTATGCAGTTGTAGCAAAAAAGGAAGGTTACATACAAATATCTAAAATTTTTAATGAAACAGCAGAAAATGAGTTAGCGCATGCTAAAAGATTTTTTAATTTATTAAACAACGAATTTAATGGTGGAATTGTAGAAATTAATGCATCATACCCTGTAGGAATTGGAGATACTAAGGCAAATTTATTATCGGCGGTAAATGGCGAAACAGAGGAGTGGACAAAAGTTTATCCAACATTTGAAAAAGTTGCAGAGCAAGAAGGTTTTACTGAGATTGTTAATGCATTCAAGACAGTTACTAAGGTAGAAAAACATCATGCACAGAGATTTCAAGAGTTATTAACTACATTAGAAAACAATACTATATATCATAGAGATGAGAAAGTTTACTGGAAATGTAATAACTGTGGTTATATTTATGAGGGACAAGATGCTCCTAAGGTTTGTCCAATGTGTTTACATCCTCAAGGCTATTTTGAGGTATTAACTGATAATTCCCAATAAAGGATAAAAATAACCCCCAATTTACAAAAGTATATTGGGGGTTATTTTATGCTCTATGAGAAATAATTAAGCAAAGTTACTATTTGAAAATCCTTAATCTATAAGCATTAAGGGCTGTATCATAAAGTTTAGTCATTAATTTATAATTAGCATATCCACCAACTGCTGCTCCAATACCTGGAACAAGTTGCAACATTTTTGCTAAATCTATATAATCTCGATATTCTTGTTGAAAGGTTGTCCAATCAAAGGAATTTATATCTGTAGGCAAATCTTCTACGTAAGTTTCCCAGTTTGATACTTGTGAATAGATTTCAAGCCTTCTTTTATCACTTGAAAAAGCTAATTGAAATACATATAGAATATATAGCCTTTCTTTATAATTATGTGTATCAAAACCATAAATACTAGCCATTTCAAATAAAAATTTAACTTTCAAACTTAAAAGAATAGGGAAATCGGAAAGCCCAACTAAAATTCCGGCGTATCCTGTTCCAGCGCCACTTACAGTAGCGGTACTTCTATAAAAATCAATTTTATTTTTTGCAAGAATTTCACGTTCTTCAAGGGACATATTTGTTAGTGGGGGTTTTGATGTAAATTTAGAACCAGCAAGAACTAGTTTTGCCATATTCTCAATAGAAGAATTAATAACATTCTGAACTTTACTTGGAATTAAGTTGTTCATCTTGGTTTGTAATTCTTTAGCCATGTTACTTGAAAAAGACGGTTTCTTTAACATTTTTTTTTGCCAGATAAACATTTCTTTAAGTGCATTGTCTTCGTAGCTATTCATATTTTGCCCCCATTTAAAATTAATGTTATGTAAAAATAAGGCCTTTAATTTGTTTATAATTAACTATTTTTGTGCTTGCAGTTTATCAATATATTCTACTATTTTAGCTTGGGTTTTAACTAATATTTTTTGATTATCTATTAATATATCCATTTTCTTATGTAAATCTTGAGTGATTAACTCTGATTTAAAATTTATCTTATAATCATTCTTTGATTTTATTCTATCTTTTTCTTCTTGTCTATTCTGGCTCATCATTATTACAGGAGCTTGTATAGCTGCAGTGCAAGATAGAACTAGATTAAGTAATATAAATGGAGCTGGATCAAATAAATTTTTGAAAATAGTATTAGATATTATCCATATTGCAATAGTTGCCAATGCAATTATTATAAAAGCCCAACTTCCGACTGAAGCTGCTATGCTATCAGCCATCTTATTTCCGAATTTACGAGATTGGGAAGTTTCAATTGTAACATCTGCAGATATCCTATTACCCATTAATTCATGTAATAAATCTTCTTCAATAGAGTTAAAACTTTCCCCTTGGTCAATTATCTCTCGTACGAGTTTCTCAGAGTCCGAACTATCATTATCATTTTCAGTATTATCTTCATTTTCCATAGTAATATCCTTTCTATATAAAATTTATACATCATATGGTATAAAATATTGGCTTTTAGTTTTCTTCCTATAACTATTATACTATATTTTACATCCTGATATAATAATTAATTTATTTTTCTTTTAATATACTTGAGGCTTTACCATCAACAATAGCTTAAAATAAAGTATAATATAAGAATAAACATCTATCATATGACATTGTATCATGTAATACTATTGATAAGTTGTATAATATTTGTTAAAATAGATTGAAGACATATCAATTATTGACCCAGCGGGACATATTAATACCCACTAGGTATAATGTTTATAAAATTACCATCTACATAAGAAAGGAGATAATATTATGATTTATTCAACAGAAGTTTCAGATATGATTTGTGTTGCTAAAGGACCTAATCATGGTTCAGCACCAATTCCTGAAGAAGGAAAATGGGTACAAAGTAAAGAGATTAAAGATATCTCAGGTTTAACACACGGGATTGGCTGGTGTGCTCCTCAACAAGGTGCATGTAAGCTTACATTAAACGTAAAAGCAGGAATAATACAAGAAGCATTAGTTGAGGTAATAGGATGCTCAGGTAGTACTCATTCAGCTGCAATGGCATCTGAAATACTTCCAGGAAAAACTATTTTAGAAGCATTAAATACAGATTTAGTTTGTGATGCAATAAACACAGCTATGAGAGAGTTATTCCTTCAAATTGTTTACGGAAGAACTCAAACTGCATTTTCAGAAGGTGGATTACCTATAGGTGCTGGACTTGAAGACTTAGGCAAAGGCCTTAGAAGTCAAGTTGGTACAATGTATGGAACACTAGCTAAGGGTTCAAGATACTTAGAAATGGCTGAAGGTTATGTATCTAAAATTGCACTTGATAAAAATAGTGAAATAATAGGATATAAATTTATTCAACTAGGAAAAATGATGGATATGGTTAAAAAAGGTATAGATGCTAATGAAGCTATGGAAAAAGCTACTGGAACTTATGGTAGATTTGACGAAGCAGTAAAAGTAATCGACCCAAGACAAGAATAATATAAAAAGGAGGAATAATTAAATGGCTTTATTTGAGAGTTATGAAAGAAGAATAGATCAGATACTACCCGTACTAAGTAAGCACGGAATAAATTCACTAGAAGAAGCAAGAAAAATTTGTGAAGATAAAGGTATCGACGTTTTTGCAATAGTTAAAGGAATTCAACCAATAGCATTTGAAAATGCTTGTTGGGCATATACAGTTGGAGCAGCCATCGCAATTAAAAATGGTAGCAACAAAGCAGCAGATGCTGCAATATATCTTGGCGAAGGACTTCAATCATTTTGTATACCAGGTTCTGTTGCTGACGACAGAAAAGTTGGACTTGGACATGGTAACTTAGCAGCTAGATTACTTCGCGAAGAAACTAAATGCTTTGCATTTTTAGCTGGACATGAATCTTTTGCAGCTGCTGAAGGAGCAATTGGTCTTGCAAGAGCCGCTAATAAAGTAAGAACTAAACCATTAAGAGTAATATTAAACGGTCTTGGAAAAGATGCAGCATATATAATATCAAGAGTTAATGGATTTACTTATGTTCAAACACAATTTGATTATTATACTAGCAAATTAACTACAGTTAAAGAAACAGCATTTTCAGATGGACAAAAAGCTGATGTTAGATGTTATGGAGCAGATGATGTTCGTGAAGGTGTTGCAATAATGCACTCAGAGGATGTAGATGTATCAATTACAGGAAACTCTACAAACCCAACAAGATTCCAACATCCAGTTGCTGGTATTTATAAAAAAGAAAGATTAGCAGCAGGTAAGAAATTCTTCTCAGTAGCATCAGGTGGTGGTACAGGAAGAACACTTCATCCAGATAACATGGCAGCCGGTCCTGCTTCATACGGAATGACTGATACAATGGGAAGAATGCATTCAGATGCACAATTCGCAGGTTCGTCTTCTGTTCCAGCTCATGTTGAAATGATGGGACTAATAGGTATGGGAAATAATCCTATGGTCGGCGCTACTGTTGCAGTTGCTGTTGCAGTGGAAGAAGCAATGAACAAATAAAATTATTTTGCTTACCAATAATAAAAATCCACATCTTATAATTAACTTTTAAAAACTTGAAATAAAGTTTGGAAAGAATAGATGACGGACAAGCCCTGAATTTAGCTAATACATGCTAAATTCAGGGCTTTTATTTTTATCCCTTACCATATTTTATAACATTAACATCAGAAGTTAAAACAAGCCCTTCTTTTACCATTTCATTAATTATTGGCAATGCTTTTTCAACCATTTCTGATTTATCAATTACTTCAACAATTATAGGAAGGCTTGAGCTTAAATCAAGTATTTTCATATTATGGATTGCCCTTGATTTACCATAACTCTCAAGACCTCGCGTTACAGTTACTCCCGCCATTCCTAGTTCTTTTAACTTTATAACTAATGCATGGTATAAATTATGACCCTTATACTTAGAATCTTCGCTAACATAGATTTTTAGAACTTTGCAATTATCACTTGGTTTCATTTTTATCCTCCTTTTTATAAATTCCCTATTTTACTTCCTATAAAATATCCTATTAAACCGAGTATTACTGAAGATAATATATATATAAAGGCATTTAGTTTTTCTTTTTCTTGAAATAGATTAAAACCCTCATACATAAAGGTCGAAAACGTCGTATATGCGCCGAGAAAGCCATCACCGAGTAGTAACATCATACTAGTACTAACTCCAATAGTACTCACAATACCAAGTAAAAGAGCACCTGTAATATTTATAATAAAAGTTCCTATTGGGAAAGTAGTCTTAGACTTTTCACTTATAAATTTACCAAGGCTATAGCGAACCAAACTTCCGGCGGCACCACCAACCGCAACAAGCATATATGTCATTGTTTAACCTCCAATTTGTCTTTTAATTTCATAATTTAATGATTTAAGAGATGTCTTGCTGATTTTTGAATCTTACAATCACTTCCCTTGCGATTACGACTCCAAAGTAAGAGGCACAAAGTCCAAGCATTACTGAAAATCCAATATAAGATATAGAAGAATAATAGTCACCTTGTCTCATAAGATTTACGGTTTCTTTGCAAAGAGTTGAGAAAGTTGTGAAAGCTCCCAAAAATCCAGTAGCAATTCCTAGTCTTATATCAGCATCAAAAGTAAATACTTCGAAGGCAATAGTTAGTGTAAGTGCTAAAAGTAAGCTTCCTGAAATATTAACAAACAAAGTATTTATCGGTATAATTTCTTTATAATTAATAATATGTATATTTTTAATTATATATCTGAGTACTGCGCCCAGCATTCCACCTATAGCAATATATATGTATTTTCTCATAAAATCATCACATCCTCTAAGTTATTATGTCTAATTTCATAACTAAATTATGTAACTTAAAACATAACAAGGTATATATAATATTACCATATAGAAATTATGAATTCAACGATAAATAGGTACAACTATGCTAAAATAACTAGGCTAGGGGGCATTGTTAAAATATACAAATCTTATATAAGATTTGTATATTTATTTATGTTTTGTATAATACTGCATTAAATAATATCTAAAGGGTATTAGATATTATTTTTAAAGCAATATAGATAATAATTGTTTTAATTTGTATAAAGAGGTAATAATTATAAGGGACTATAATATGTGTATAAATTAATATATAATAAAAATAGAGTACAATATATAAATTGTATTTGTATTGTAAGTTGATTATATATAATTAATTATATATAATAGAGTGTACAACGTAAAAATCTATACAAGAATATAGAATCTTAATTATATTATACAAGGAGGAAGATAAATGGATATAGATGTTAACACACCACTTGATGGACTTTTAAAGGATTGGTCTAAGTATTCACAAAAGCTTATGCATACTATGCTAACTGATAAAGCTGAACTTGATGAGTTTAATAAAATAAAATTAGTTTTAAAAACAAAAGGTATTAGAAAATTAGAAATACATAATGTTTATGAGAATGAATACATTTTGCATTATGTTAAGCAAGGTGGTTTATTCCAAAAGCAAATTATGCTTAATGAGTAAGTGATTATTGATAAAACTAAAGATATAGAATGACTTAAAAGATAACTAGATTATATACTAGTTATTTTTTATATACTAATAAATTAAGAGCAATTTTGTATAAAACAAGTATTATACAAAGTTATGTTTAAAGGTTGAGAAATTATTTGGTGAATTGAAAAAGTAACTTCCACTTTGCAGAGTTAACTTCCACCGTAAAAAGAGTTGAAAAAGTTTTTCAATAAAAAAACGTTTATTTTTGCTATTCTTCTAACAAAAT
>NZ_JAHLEC010000015.1 GCF_018861705.1 Clostridium psychrophilum
AACGTTATTTTTGCAAAACATAGTAATCCTCCTCTACGTACTGATTTTGATATTATTATATCATAATTACTACGTTTGGAAGTAATTACAAGCTTTTTGTGGGATAATCATTATATTATTTGTTTTTCATATATTTTTATTGATTTTTTCAAGAAAAAGTTAATTAAAATATAATTAAAAAGGACAAGCATAGCAACATATCATATTTATTAATTAAGAACACTAAAACAGCAAAAAAAGTATGTAATCTAACCTTGTGTAATTAAATATATGGATCTAATTATGTCGAATTAAATATATAAATTCTTATTAACCGTCCCTTTTATAAACAAGACAATGAAACATACTAGCTCATCGCTATAAACAAAATCATAGTTAAAATTTCAACTAATTCATTATTTGCTCCCAGACTGTCTCCTGTAAGTCCTGTAATTTTGCTTTCACAAAACTTATTAAACAAGAAACTTAAAAATAGCCCTGAAATTATCAATATAGCACTTTTTTTAATTCCTATTAATGAAGTTGCAAGTAAAATAGTTATAACACCTGATATAACTAGCCTTTTCACATCAATATTACCAATAAATATATTTCCCGAACCTGTTTCTTTGGCATTTTTACCTATAAAGGATATAAAAACGACAGTAAATCTTGCAATTATTGGTGTCGCAATTAATATAAGCGGCAAATTTATTCCTATAATAGTGTTCACAGCCTCATATCTTGCTAACAAATCAAACACTATAGCGATTGTAGCATATGTACCTACTGTGCTATCCTTCATAACTTCTATTATTTTATGTTTATCACCCTTTAATGAAAAGAAACCATCACATGTATCTCCAAATCCATCCACATGTAAACCCCCAGTAATAACTATTGGTATAATAACTACAAATACTGCAGTAATATTAACTGGTAAAACTTTTATTAACAAATAATAAATTACCCACTGTACAATACCTATAAATAATCCTACCACAGGGAAAAATACAGATCCCCGTCTGAAATTTTCTTTATCACAGTTCAAACTTTTATTTATAGGTATACGTGTAAAAAATTGAAAAAAAAGTAAAAAATCATTTAAATATTCTCTCATTATAGTTGCTTGCAAGGATTCTCCTTGCAAAGCCCACCTCTTTTCTAATTATGTATAATTGCGTCAATATATAAATTACCATATTCATATTTGATAATACTTATATCACCATTTTTACAGCCAAATTTCCAAAACAAATCTATGTTTTCATTCATAATAAAACAATATATAGCTCTTATAACTCCTGAGTGAGCACATATTAATATATTCTCATTTTCTAATTTTTTTATATCTTCCATAAATTTTTTAACTCTTTCGCATAACTTAATATAACTTTCTCCATTAGGCGGTTCAAATTCCTTCCAATTGTCATGCCAACATATGCTTTCTTTGGGATAAAGTTTCACAATTTCATCATAGGTTTTTCCTTCAAAATCTCCAAAATTAATTTCATTTATTCTACCATCCTGTATAACAACAATATCTTGTTGTCCTAAAACTAGCTTTGCCATTTCTAATGTTCTTCTTTTATTGCTAACATATACTCTGTCTAATTTTATATCATTAAAGAAAGCTCTGGCTTTAATTCCTTGACTTATTCCAATCTCATTTAAACTTATATCCATATTACCATAATAAGAACCTTTTTTATTTTCTTCCGTCTGACCATGCCTTAATAAATAAATATTCATATATTTTACACCTATACTTTACCCTATGGCATTTTTCCTTATATCAATATACTTTCTGCTATCAAGTGCCGCATCTTCAAATGTTCCCATATTATCCATTGTAAACAGTGCTGCCTCAATTATATTAAAAGCAAGAGGACAACCTGACCCTTCTCCTAATCTCATATTCAAATTCAGCATTGGTTTTAATCCCATTTCATTCATAATAAAAGCCGCTCCAGGTTCAGCAGATAAGTGGGATGCGAATATGTATCCTATCACTAATGGATTTAATTTATAAGCACACAGGGCTGCTGCTGATGATATAAAGCCATCAATCACTATTGGTACTCTGTTTTTAGCCGCCGATAAAAAGCAACCACATAATCCTGCAATATCAAATCCACCAACCTTTGAAAGCACATCAATAACATCATTTTTATCAGGCCTATTAATTTCAATAGATTTCTTAATTACTCTCTTTTTATTAATATATTGTTCCTGTGTAATTCCAGATCCTTTACCCACTGTAATATCTACATCTAATCCGGAAAAAACGCTTAAAATAGCTGAGCTTGTGGCTGTATTCCCTACGCCCATTTCACCAGTTCCAAATAAATCATACCCCTTAGCTACTAAATCATCAACTGTCGTAATTCCAGCTTCAATAGCCTTAATTGTTTGTTCTTTAGTCATTGCAGGTCCCTTCATCATATTCATGGTACCATAGGCAACTTTCTTGTTTATAATTTTATCATTATTAAAATCCGCATCAACACCTACATCTACAACTGTAATATCACTCCCAGCAAATTTTGATAAAACATATACTCCTGTAATTTCCTTTGTAAAATTATTAGTAACTGTAGCTGTTACACTTTTGGGACAATTAGAAACTCCCTCTACTATAACTCCATTGTCGCTACACATTATAACTATATTCTTCTTTTTAATCTTATTATGCACCTTACCAGTAATCCCAGCCATCCTTGCTATAATATTTTCTATTTCACCAAGACTCCCAATAGGTTTTGTTAAACTATCAAGTCTATCACTTGCATTTCTAATAGCTTCTTTATTTAGTGGTTCAATGCACTTTAATGTATTTGTTAAAATTTTCAATCTGTTTATCCCCCCTGCTAGTCTAAGTCTATTACAAAAATATTATATAATAAGGAAGGAAAATCATTTTCATATAATAATCCTATTCATAATTCTAATTGTAATGTAAATCTTTTTAGATATACCTTATAGTATTCCAAAGGAAAAACTTTTTCAAGGATAATTACCAATTGCTCTATAAACGAATGTTTATTAATTGTTAACCGTCCCTTACTATTTACTTATCTAATTAAAGAAGTTTATTAGTTATTAACCGTCCCCAATTGTGCTTGCCCAATTATTACCCATTCATGCTTGTCCAAAATAACCTCTAAAACAAAAAGGCAAAGACAACCAACTGTCTTCGCTTTTTTGTATAAATATTATTTGTTAATATATATCATTATCATCTATAACAGGCAGACTATCTAAATTGTTTCCTTTATTTTGATCTGGCAAACTTCTTAGAAATTCTTCACCTTTTTGGGAAGTTGATACAGATACCCCACTTATATTCCCTTGTTTTGCAAGTAATACAGCTTGTTCTTTTGAAACTATTTCTCCATTTTCAAGCTCATAGGCCGTGATTTCTCCTTGACTGTCCTTTGCTACTCTACTAATTGCATGGGTGAAGCCTTCGTTTTTACTCATAATAACACTACCTTTCCTCATTAAATGCATATAAATACACATTTTTTATTGAAAAATACTCAAGCAATATTAAATATGCTATAAAATAAAGTATCATCATATACAGTTTTACCAATTATATAGATTTTATGAGATATATTTTTATAAATATTGGTCAATAATATTAAAATGGTTATTGCAAGTTATTCGCATTTAGGTGTATACTATTTATTGCTACTATTATTTTATACATATTATTATTGCCAATTTTGCATAATTCTTTTGTAATAATTAATAGTTATTAATCTAAGAATTAATAAGGAGGATTTAAATGATTAACATAAAAAATTTATGTTTTACATATACAAATTCAAAACCCTATATACTTAATAATGTTAATCTTAAAATTGAAAAAGGTAGCTACGTTTCAATTTTAGGTGAAAATGGTAGTTCCAAAAGTACTTTAATTAAATTAATATTAAATTTATTAAAACCTACTAGTGGCGAAATTATTATACATACATCTAAAATAGCATATGTAGCCCAAAATGTTGAAAATTTTAATGCTCAGTTTCCTATAACCGTTTATGAGATGCTGAATTGTCACAGAAAGGTATTAAAACTTAAAGATAAAAGTTTAATTTTAAAAAGTCTACAAGCAGTAGGTATGGAAAGCCATACTCATACTCTCATTGGAAATCTTTCAGGCGGACAGCAACAGAAAATTTTTATTGCTAGAAGTTTAATCGGTAATCCTGAGTTATTGATTTTAGACGAACCTTCTACAGGTATAGACGTTCAAAGTATGGAAGATATATATGGAATTATTAAAGTATTAAATATGAACCTAGGTATTACAGTTATTTCTGTTGAACATAACATAAAAGCTGCTCTTGAAAATTCAACAGATATTTTTGAAATGAGTAATGGTACTGGAATTCTTTATACTATACAAAATTATAAAAATAAAATAATTAAAGAAAGGGGTTAACATTACCTTATGTTTGAATATGGTTTTATGCAAAATGCTTTAATTGCCTCAGTTTTAATTTCTATTCTATTTCCAATTGTAGGCGTTTTTCTTGTATTAAAAAGATACTCCATGATGGGAGATACTATGTCCCATGCTTCATTTGCAGGTGTAGCAATCGGCTTAGTTTTCGGGTATAATCCTATACTTTGTGCATTCTTTTTTACAGCTCTATGTGGTTTATCTATTGAATTTTTAAGAGATTTTTATAAAAAATACGCAGAATTAATATTAGCAATTGTACTCACCTTTAGTGTAGGTATCGGAATAACATTATTAAGCACAGGTAAAGCAGGGGCTAATGTAAATTCTTATTTATTTGGAAGCATTTTAACAGTTACAAAAACTGATTTATACATAATGCTAGTGCTAAGTATTATCTCCATAATAACTTTACTTTCTCTATATAATCAATTGTTGTATATTACTTTTGATGAAGAAAGTGCTAAAGTTTCTGGTGTAAAGGTTAAGGTAATCAATTATGTTTTCGCTCTTCTTGTAGGGGCTACTATTTCGGTATCTTTAAGAATACTCGGAATACTTGTTATGTCCTCTATGATAGCATTACCTGTAGCCACATCTTTGCAACTAAATAAAGGTTTTAAACAAACTCTAATTTATTCAATTATGTTTGGGTTTATTGACATAATATTAGGGCTCGTTATATCATATTATATAAACTGTGCTCCAGGAGGAACTATAGCTCTTACATCCGTATTTGTCTTAGTTATTATAATTGGTTTCAAAAAGTTATTGTCTAAAGTTTAATTATTAATTTCACCGTTTATTTAACAACAATTAGAAATTAAACATAAATTAAGCATTCAAAAAAACTATGAATTGGTTTTATAGCTTCATAGTTTTTTTAATATCAATATGAATTTAAGTCATTTTAAATTAATATCTTTTTCTAACACTTTCGCCTCTGAAATCATCTTATCATCATATCTTTTTCTACCCATAAGCTTAAAAATAATATCACTTTTTTTATAACCCTTATCACTTATCTTATATTCTTTAAATAATCTTTTGATAATTCCCTTATTTATTTTAAGCAAATCTTCTATTTCACCCGTAGAATAAAATTCATTAATTAAAATATTCTCAAGTTTTCTCTGCATATCAAGTTTATATTCTAAATCTAACCTTCTATTCTTATGAGGTCCTAATTCTCCTCTATGATGCTGCGTACAAAGATATCTAAAGTTAAGTGTAAATTCGATGCCTCCTTGGCTCTTATAAACTATATGATGTTTATCTGCTGGCTTTCCACATATTTCACACTTTAGCAATATTATATCCTCCTTAAATCATCTCGACCTTCATAGCACTGACTTCAAAAGGATGTTTAGAAACCTACTGAAGTCTTATTTTTGCTAGGATAGTTTAAATTGAAGACCGTCCTTCTGAAATATCGTTAAATCATCTCCTGGGTCGCTGTAACATCTCTGAAAGAGATGTCGTTAAAGTATTACGAGACAAAACAATTATTAATTGTTTTGCCTCGTAATATATACTCAGATTTATAATTTTTTAGAACATAAAACTTTTATTAGAATTTAAAGTTTTTTAATTTATCTCCTAATATATCTCCTAAAGTTACTCCACCTTGTTCTTCTTGCTTATAGTCTGAAAAGTCTTCATTTCCTCTTGCTGCTTCTTTAATACTTAGGCTTATTCTTCTATCTTTTTCATTGATTTCACCAATTTTGACCTTTACAACTTCTCCAACTTTTAATACGTCAGAAACTTTTGCTATACGTTCCTCTGATATTTCTGATAAATGAACTAGTCCTTCTACTCCTGATTCAAGTTGTACAAAAGCACCGAAATCCATTAGTTTTACAACAGTTCCTTCTACTATAGCACCAGACTTGTATGTAGTTGTTATATTATTCCAAGGATTTCCTGCTTCATCTTTAAGTCCAAGAGAAATTCTTCCCTTTTCTTTATCAAAATCCAAAACATTAACTTCTACTTCTTCTCCAACTGATACTACTTCTGATGGTTCTTGAACTCTTTTCCATGATAATTGTGAAATATGAATAAGACCATCAATGCCACCTAAATCTACAAAAGCACCAAATTTAGCTAGTCTAGTTACAGTACCTTTTCTCTTTTCACCCTTTTTAAGTTCATTCCAAATTTTTTCTCTTTTAACTGCATTCTCTTCTTTTTCAATTACTCTTCTAGATAAAACTATGTTTCTGTTTTCTTTATCAAGTTCAATTATTTTAACTACTAATGTTTTACCTTTAAAATCTTGTAAATTTTCTATATATGCATCTGACATTTGTGACGCAGGTATAAATGCTCTAACTCCTTCAATATAAGCTGTAGCTCCACCTTTTACTATGTCATTAACTGTTACTTCTAAAGTTCCATTTGCATCCAAAATTTCTTGGAATTTATCCCATATTTTTAAGCTATCTGCTCTTTTTTTAGATAAAAGCACGTTTCCTTCTCCATTATTAATTTTCATAATATATACAGAAATTTCATCACCAGTCTTAAACATTTCTGTAAGATTTATATCTTTTTCATTTGATATTTCATCTTTTGGTATAACTCCATCAGTCATAAATCCTATGTTAACAACTACTTCTTCTTCATTTACAGAAAGTACAGTTCCTTGTACAACTTCTCCACTATGAATTATATCTTTAGAATCCTCAGTGTTAGCCATTGCTTCTTTCATTGTAACTTCCTCGTTGCTATCTGTTGTCATATCTTTCATGGTAACATTTTCTTCACCATTTGCTGTCGTATCATTGATTGTAACTTCTTCTTTATTATCTGTTGTCATATAAATACACTCCTCTTATTATATAATTGCTACTAATATTATCTTTAAAATATTTATAGTCTACTTTATTACATTCTATAAATATTCATTGAAATCCTTCTTATTATTAAAATACACTTATTTGTACCTTGTTTCTTTAAAGCATCTATTCTATTATATCATACTTCGCCTATACATAAAGTCATACCACTCAATTTCATCTTACTTTTTGTGATTTTTGCTCCACAAAGTTCTACACACGGTTCACAAACAGCTCTAACCCCTATAGTTTGTTCTACAAAATCACTACCACAAAATTTATTTTGTATTTGCATTATATCTTCTATTGTAAATATTTTAAGCTGACACTTAAAATATTCAACTAATTCTTTTATTGCTACCTCATCTTTTTTTAAGGAAACAGTTGATATATATTTTACAGTCACAATATCTATATTGTATTCTTTAAGAATCCTGATTACTGTCTGCCTCATTTTTTTAGATGAAAAATCTTTTCGGCATCCTATTCCGAGTATTACATTTTTTCTTATTAATTTAAGCGTAGGTGTTGTATTTGCTATTATTTTCTTATTAATACTTTCTTTACTACAAACACATAATAATCCGCTAATATCCTCTAAATTACTACTATATCCAGTAGGAGTTTTTATTATTCCTTTTTCATCAAAAAAGCCAATTTTTTTACCTTCTATTAAAAGAACAGTTAAATCTTTTGCTTTTTTAAGATCTAGAATAATAAGTCCATTATTTTTAGCCACCATGTCTGGAGCAGTAATACCTAAATTATCTGTAGCCGTAGTTATTACAGGTTGTGCATGAAGAATTTTACTAATCTCTAGTGTGAGCTCATTTGCCCCCCCTAAATGACCACTTAAAAGACTTATAACATAATTACAAGAATTATCTATAACTAACACTGCAGGATCTAGATTCTTACTTTTTATATATGGCGCTATAGCTCTAACTGCAATTCCTGTAGAACTTATAAAAATAATTCCTTTATAACTTTGCATTACCTTTTTACTAACCTCTTTAAAATTAAAATTAGTTTCATTTTTTTTAGAATATAAATCAAATTTAATGCTCAAAGCTAGAGTTTGCGCAATTTTGTCTCCTTCTTTAGTAAATGTAATAACTGCATATTTCATTTTTTCACCATTCCTATTATATATCATACTATGATTATACAAAAAACACAAAAATATTTGCAGATAATACAATATTATTGGAGACAATACAATATTATTGGAGACAATTAACCTATATTCATTATTAATGACTATATATTCTTATTTTATTTAATATTATTTAATAATTAAGTAGGGACGATTAATAATAATTCTAAAAAAAATCATAAAGTTATTAACTGTCCCACCATAATTAATAACCACAATAAGCATAAAGTCATCACCTGAAATTCCACATAAAGTTCCACTTAAGAATAGCCGTCTATTTTTACCCAATAATATGTTTTGCCTAGCCGTCCTTTCTACAACTAACTTGAAATGTTGATAACTCGTTCCTACACCGGCCTTAATAGCATCTTTGGGAAAAGTAAAATTCATATTTTTTCTGTAAATAAAAATAGAACCGGCATCAGGAGTGTATATTCCTAACAGCCTGTTCATGAGCTTACTTCTTGCGTCCCAATTTCCACATATAAACACATAGATTTCTTCTTTTTCATTGTTAAGTCTTATTTTTAAATAAACAATAATCATTAATTTTTATTTAAAAACAACCTTATTATCTTGTAACGATTTTATTATTGCTAGTGACTCTACCTTAACACCCTCCTTTTCTATACATTTTCTCCCATTTTGGAATGCTTTTTCAATTACAATTCCTATGCCAACAACTTCCGTTCCAGCTTGCCTTGCAATTTTTATAAGTCCTAATGCTGCATTACCATTAGCCAAAAAGTCATCAATTATTAAAATTTTATCTTCTTTTTTTATATACTTTTTGCTAGTCCTTATTTTATAGTTCTTATTTTTTGTAAAAGAGAACACATCAGCTTCATATACATTTTTGTCCATTGTAGTTGCATCATTCTTTTTTGCGAAAACTACAGGTATGTTATTAAAGTATTGTGCCACAATACATGCTATTCCTATACCAGATGCTTCTACTGTTAATATCTTTGTAATATCACTGCCAAAATATCTTTTTTTAAATTCTTGTCCAATTTCATTTAAAAGTTCTATATCAATTTGATGATTAAGAAAACTATCAACTTTTAAAATTTCACTGCCTATAACTATACCCTCATTTATTATTTTATTCTTTAGTGCTTCCATACATCTTCTCCTTTACTAATTGTAATTTGACTTATACCTTTCAAATAAAAAAAACCTAGTAAACGAGTTAATACGTCAACTTAGGAGTTTATAATAAATTTTTATATAAGAATAATTATCCATAAATTATTTCCATATTTTTATTAAAACACCCATAGTTAAGTACTTTACGGTTACTTGATAGAAACGCTTAGACCATATCACTAAGCATATATGAGTTTGCAAATATTAAATTTTGTTCCTTATTAGTCGTTCTTATTTATATCTTATAATAATATTACAACATTTTTTTTGTTTAATCAATATGTATTTTAAAAATGCCATACTAGATAATTATCTAGTATGGCATTTTTATATAGTTGTTACTTAATATGAACTGGGGGTGTACCCCAGATTTCTTTTGCATATTTCTTCACTGTATTATCGCTTGAAAATATACCGGATTTTGCTATATTTATGATGGACATTTGTTGCCAAGTAGATTTTTGCCTATATAACCTATCTATTTTTTTGTGAGCTTTTATATAAGAATCAAAATCTTTAAGTACAAAATATTCATCATTATGTGATAATAAGCTATCATATATACCCATAAATTCCATTGTAGGTGTTCCTAAAAATCCATTTATTAATTGATTTAGTATTTTATTAACTCTTTCATCACTATTATATATATCATAAGAATTATAACTTTTATTCCTGTAATACTCTATTACCTCTTTTGATGTAAGACCAAATAATATAATATTTTCTTTTCCAACCTCATCAAATATTTCTACATTAGCACCATCCAAAGTGGCAATAGTTATAGCACCATTCATCATAAATTTCATGTTACCAGTTCCAGATGCCTCCTTTGATGCAGTAGAAATCTGTTCACTAACATCAGCACAAGGAATAATTTTCTCAGCAAGTGATACTCCATAATTCTCCATAAACAATATTTTTATTTTACCACGTGCTATAGGATCATTATTTATCTTGCTTGCCAAAGTATTAATAAGTTTTATAGTTTGTTTTGCTATATAATAACTAGGCGACGCTTTCGCACCAAAAATAAAAGTTCTTGGAACCATATCTAAATTTGGATTTTCAAGAAGTTCATTATACAAATTCATTATATGAAGCACATTTAAAGTTTGCCTTTTATATGAATGTGCCCTTTTTACATGCACATCAAATATTGAACTAGGATCAATTGAAATTCCACAATCTGACTTTACATAGTTTGAAAATTTCATTTTATTATTAATTTTTATATTATGTGTTTTCTCTTGAAAATCAGTGTCCTTCGCATAGTCCATTAATTTATTAAGCTCATTTGGGGACTTTATCCATCCGTTACCTATAGTCTCTGTTATAAGTTTTGAAAGCTGCGAATTACAATTTAAAAGCCATCTTCTATGAGTTATACCATTAGTTTTATTATTAAACTTTTCAGGAAAAAATTCATAAAAGTTGGAAAGTTCTTGATGTTTTAATAATTCTGTATGAAGCTTTGCAACTCCATTAACAGAGTGACCCCCCACAATAGCAAGATAAGCCATTCTCACATATCCATCATAAATAATAGACATATTGTTTACTTTATTCCAATCTCCATTGTACCTATGATACACTTCATTACAAAAACGTCTGTTTATTTCTTCAACAATCATATAAATACGTGGAAGTAATTTTTTAAACAGCCCAACAGACCATTTTTCTAATGCTTCTGCCATAATTGTATGGTTAGTATATGCCATAGTCTGAGTTGTAATATTCCATGCATCGTCCCAAGATAAGTTTTCCTCGTCTATTAGCAGCCTCATTAATTCTGCCACAGCCACAGCCGGATGAGTATCATTTATTTGAACAGCCACATGTTTATCAAACTCGAGAAGAGAAAGTTTTTTCTTTTTATAATTTCTTAAAATACTTTGAAGTCCAGCACTTACAAAAAAGTACTCTTGCTTTAACCTCAATAATTTCCCTTTATCATAACTATCATCTGGATATAAAACTTGCGAAATAGCTTCTACCGAATATTTTTTTTCTCCTGCTTTTGCATAATCTCCTTGGCTAAATGATGAGAAATCAAAATCCTCATCCATAGTTTCCGCGCTCCAAAGTCTCAATGTATTTACAGTATTATTCTTATATCCCTTTACTGGAGTATCATATGGTACAGCTTTTACAACATCATAATTTTGATGAATAGCCTTTGTTACCCCATCTTGTTCTTCTAAATGCACATCTCCTGCAAATCTTACTTCTACAGATTTACTTTCTTTTCTTATTTCCCATGCATTACCATTTTTTAGCCAATTGTCAGGAACTTCAACTTGATAACCATTCTCTATTTTCTGTTTAAATAGTCCGTATTTATATCTAATACCACAACCATGTCCTGGTATCTCAGTTGATGCCATAGAATCAAGGAAACATGCAGCTAATCGTCCTAGGCCTCCATTACCAAGCCCAGCATCTAATTCTACATCCTCTACTTCTATTAAATTAATTCCTAACTCCTTAAGTGCATCATTGCATACATCCTTTATCCCTAAATTAACCAAATTACTATTAAGTAATCTACCAACTAAAAATTCCATAGAGAAATAATACACTTGTTTTTCTCTACTTTTACCATATTCTTTATTGCTATCTATCCATGGCTTAGAACAATAATCTTTTACGATAGCGCCTAGAGCTAAATATTGATGTAATGACGATGCATCATTAACATCCTCTGCAAACATGGTTTGAAGTTTTTCTATATAATCTATTTTGAACATTTCTTTATCAATTACCACAACATTCACCACCTAGCAATTTTTGAATTTACATATTTCTAAAACCTATTTTATTAGATTGCTATATAAATCCATATAGTTTTTTGCTGAAGTTTCCCAACTATTATTTGAACTCATGGCATTTTGAACTAACTTATTCCAGGCTGCTTTATCACTATATAATTCAAGAGCTTTAATTATTGTATCCAATAATTCTTCACCACTATAATTGCTAAAAGAAAAACCATTGCCCTTCCCGGTATATTTATTATAAGGAATAATAGTGTCTTTTAACCCTCCAGTTTCACGAACTATTGGAATGCTTCCATATTTTAACGCTATAAGTTGCCCAATACCACAAGGTTCAAATAATGATGGCATCAAAAACATATCTGAAGCAGCATATATTTGTTGTGCACGTTTCTCATCAAAAAGAATGTTTGCTGATATCCTGCTTGGATAAATAGATGCATAATATCTGAATATATCTTCATAATATCCGTCACCATTACCAAGTAACACAATTTGAATAGGAAGACTTAGCAATTCTTGAAGTTTATCTACGATTAAATCTAGACCCTTTTGTTTTACTAGTCTAGTTACAATACCTATCATAGGTATCTCATCACACACAGTAAATCCTAGTTGTTCTTGAAGTTCTAATTTGTTCTTAACCTTTTCTCCAATATTTAGAGCATCATAATTATATAATATTTTTTTGTCAACTTTAGGATTGTATAATTCATAGTCTATACCATTTACTATGCCATATAATTTATCAGCTTTTGAAGATAATAATCCATCTAATCTTTCACCATAAAATGGGGTACGAATTTCCTTAGCATAAGTCTTACTTACAGTAGTCACAGCATCTGAATAAACAATTCCACCTTTCATAAATGAAACACTATCATAAAACTTAAGTGCATCATCATTGAAATACTCACGATCCAAGTCTATTATATCCCCTAATATTTCATTTGGAAATATTCCTTGATATTGTAAATTGTGTATAGTAAATACACTTTTAATTTTACTATACAATGTATCATAACTATAGTTTTCTTTAAGCAAAGCTGGCAAAATTCCAGTCTGCCAATCATTACAATGAATAATATCTGGCACAAAATCTCCCATATATTTTATAGAATCTAGTACAGCCCTTGAAAAATAAGAGAACCTTTCACCATCATCATAATATCCGTATATCTGCGGTCTTTTAAAATAATATTCATTATCTATAAAATAGTATGGCACATCATCATAAGTTAAATATTCTAATCCACAATATTGTTTTCTCCATCCTACTTCCACATTAAAAGAGGCTATATTCTCCATACAATTTTTAAATGACAAAGGAATGCTATTATATCTAGGTATAATTACTCTTGCATCAATGCCAAGTTTTCTAAGGGCTTTAGGTAATGCATAAACAACGTCACCAAGACCTCCAGTTTTTATAAATGGATATGCTTCTGAAGCTACAAATAATACTTTCATGCTTTCACCCCTTTAATTATGTTCGGAATTTTTTCTCAATTACTACTGGGAATTCTTCGTCACCCTCAAGTACTGTATTTTCACGTATAATAGTGTTTTTATCAATTATGACATTAGTAAGTTTACATCCTTTTTTAATTTCACAATTTTGAAATATTATACAATTTTTAATTTCTGCTCCAGCATGTACGGTTACTCTTCTTGAAATTATGCTCTTATCTATTTTTCCTTTTAAAATGCATCCGTTAGAAATTAAAGAATTATTAACTTTCGATCCATTAAAATATTTAGTAGGAGCTTCATCTTTACTTTTTGTATAAATTAACCCTTTGCTATGAAATAATTCCTTAGTTATCTTAGTGTTTAACATATCCATACTGATTTTAAAATAATTTTTAATAGAATTTACACATTGAAGGTATCCTGTGAACTCATATGCATTTACATTAAGTTTAGAAACACTATTATATATAGCTGCTTTAATTGAATTATGATCTCCTGTTTGAATACACTTATTTACAATAGATATAAGTGTGGTTTTTTTCATTATGAACATCTCTGTTGATATATTAAGTTTGTCCTCTGCTCCTATATTTTTACCAATGCTCAAAACCTTATTTTCATCATTTATATATAAAGTATTACTATTTATAAATTCCTTCTTACCAATGTTTGTTTTTTTATATATTATGGTTATATCGCTACCAGATTCCTCGAAATATTTAGCAGCCTCATTGTAGTCCATATTGCATAACATGTATGAAGACGCTATTATTACATAATCCTGCTTTGTTCTATAAAAATATTCCATATTATTGCTTATAATGTCTATATCTCTTGCTTGTGCTCTTTCTGAACTAAGATTAAACAAAAATAATCCATTTATTTTTCTATCTAAATCCCAAGGTTTTCCAGAACCTACATGATCAACTAATGACCTAGATTTAGTGTTAGTAAAAATGCTTATATTATGAATACCTGAATTAACCATATTTGAAAGAACAAAATCAATAATTCTGTATCTTCCTCCTATAGGGATCGATGCTATAGGCCTTGATTTTGTAAGACTTTTGATATTATCTTCTTGTTCATTTAACATTAATACTCCTATATAATTCTTTAGCATTTTATCACCTCGTCAAATTTATAATTTAGTAGATATCTGTGCATCGACTTTAACTTCGCGTCCTTTTTCGATAACAACGATATCTCGTCCATTTCCAATACATGAATTACGTCTGATAACAACATCGCTTCCTATAATTGCTTTATCTATAACTACATTATTTCCTATTTTAGTATTAGGTAAAATAACTGAATTAGTTATTTTAGAGTTTTTACCCACATGTACTCCTTGAAAAAGCACACAATTGTTTATTTCCCCCAAAACAGTACACCCTTCATTTAGTAGTGCATTAGTTATATTAGCTTCAGGTCCTATATATTGTGGTGGCAACATAGGATTCACGGTATATATTCTCCACTTAGTATCGTGTATGTTCAATTCATTATCATCTGATATTAAATCCATATTAGCTTCCCAAAAGCTTTCAAGAGTACCAACATCTCTCCAATATCCTTTGAACGGATATGCAAATAGTTTTTGATCATGAGCAAGCATTTTTGGTATTATATTTTTTCCAAAATCATTATTAGAACTCTTATCAAGGTTGTCCTCTTTTAAAAGTTGTTTTAGAACAGCCCACTTAAATATATAAACACCCATAGATGCTAAATTGCTCTTAGGATCTTCTGGTTTTTCTTCAAATTCAAAAATACTGGCATCTTCACGTGTGTTCATTATTCCGAACCTGCTACACTCATCATGAGGCACCTCTAATACTGCGATAGTAACATCGGCGTCTTTTTCTTTATGATAATCTAACATTTTAGAATAATCCATTTTATAGATATGGTCTCCTGATAAAATAAGCACATATTCCGGATCATAACTATCAATATAATTTGTGTTTTGGTATATAGCATCTGCCGTACCATTATACCAATTGCCGCCATCTTCACTTTGGTAAGGTGGAAGCAAACTAACACCTCCATTTCTTCTATCTAAATCCCAAGGTGATCCTATTCCTATATGAGAATTTAAGGACAATGGTTGATATTGAGTGAGAACCCCTACTGTGTCTATATCCGAATTAGAACAATTACTTAAAGAAAAATCTATGATTTTATACTTTCCTCCAAATGGTACTGCAGGCTTTGCTGTTGTTTTCGTTAATTGTTTTAGTCTTGATCCTTGACCTCCTGCCAAGATCATCGCTATCATTTCTTTTTTTATCATTCTAGTTGGCTCCTTTCTATCCCTTTATTATTTCAATAAAACTTCATTATTTCAATAAGACTTAATAATTTAACTATACTACTAATAATAACTCAACTTGTTTGTCGATATTTAGTCTTATAAAAATTATAAATGAGGCTAATGCACTAATATTTATACAATAAGGTTAACTATTTCACATCTTGAGTAATAGCATTCCATTCAATAAATTGATCAAACCACTCATATGTAACTTAATTGTTTAAAAATAGCAAAATATTTTTTTAGAAAACACATACATTAGTAAAAATGATATTAACTTATTTTAAATCAAATCTCATCCTTCCTACTATAACTTAAAAACCCACAACAAATGTTGTATTTTGTCTAACTTCAAAAAAACGATCATAGAAATCAGGTTTTTACTTTACTAATGATTTATATAAAAATATTTTAAAATAATATTATTTATATTTGTCATTAAATGATTATATGCATTTTAAAAATAAGATTATAACCATAAACAAATTATAGTTTATTCAAAGAACGCCTTAAAGTACATAATTTGTAACATAAATCTATAAAAATTATATTTCTAATAATTAAACTTTTTATTAAATAAGTTTAAAATTTTTATACACTATTGAAAAATGTTAACAATACATTCATAACATATAAAATTATACCATATAAGCATAGAGAAATACGGTAATTTTTGTAAATACTTAATTTTATTTACTTTATTTATTAAATTACCTATTATATACATAATAACATGAAAACGATTAATGTTTACTCACTATTAAGTTTTTATATTAAATTAATCATTTGAAGTATCCATGCCATAAAATATTTCTTCCATCTCTTTTTTTAATTTTTTTATAATACCAGCTTTCTCCATATCACTTAAGTCTTCTTGTTTAACTTCAAATAGATAATTATCAAGCTCAAAATCGTTTAACATCATTTTTGTATGAAATATGTTAGATTGATGTATATTCATGTCAATTAAGCTGTATCGGTCTTGTGTATCTTTTGCAATATAATTTTGTATAGAATTAATTTCATGATCTATGAAATGCTTTTTACCATCCATATCTCTAGTAAAACCACGTACCTTATAATCTATAGTTATAATATCTGAATCAAAGCTACCTATTAAATAATCTAGAGCTTTTAATGGAGATATAGTCCCACAAGTTGCTACATCTATATCTACTCTAAATGTACTTATATCATTTTGTGGGTGACTTTCAGGATACGTATGCACTGTTACATGGCTTTTATCTAAATGCGCCACGATATTCTCCCTAATCGGTGTTAGAATCCCCCTATTGCAAGATGGATCTACTACATAAATCGGTATCTCTTCTTCCGAAATAAGTAGTGTTACACTTGCTCCTTGAGGATCATAGTCCTGCTTTGCTATATTTAATACACTTGCGCCAATCATTTTAGTAACATTTGTAAGAATTTTTGTTAACCTCTCAGCATTATATTGTTCATCAATATATTCTATATATTTTTCTCTATCTTCTTTCGTCTTTGTATAACAAACATCATAAATATTAAAACTTAATGATTTTGTTAAGTTGTTAAATCCATATAGCTTTAATTTGCTTTTGTCATTCTTAGCCAACTTTATTCCCCATTTCTTTTTAACTTATTTTAAAAAATTTATAAATTATAAATTTATAGTCAATACATTATTTTATTATTCATACCTATTCTATATAATAATATGCTTGAAGTATATACTTTTTAACATTATAATTAGCTAAAGTACTAACTTAAATGATTTTATGTTAATATACTATTCAGTTTATAACATTGATATGAATATAACTAAATATAATGTTTATATCTTTTCATAAATATAAATTAATAGAATCGGAGGTATTGTTGCAATGAATAAAAAGTTAAAGGTGGGATTATTAGGTGGAACTGGATTTGTTGGTCAGCGTCTTATTACGCTACTTGCAAATCACCCTTATTTTGAAATAGCTGTGATTGCTGCTAGTGAACACTCTGTAGGCAAAACTTATCTTGAAGCAGTAAATAATAGATGGAAACTGGATGTTCCTATGCCTGAGTGCGTTAAAAACATGGTAGTAAAGAATATTAATGAAGTAGACGTAATAAGTAGTCAAGTAGATTTCGTTTTCTGCGCTGTAAATATGGCTGCCGATGAAATAAAAGAAATTGAAGAAAGATATGCAAAAGCTGAAACTCCTGTGGTTTCAAATAACTCTGCAAATCGAAGTATTCCAGATGTACCGATGGTAATTCCCGAAATAAACGCAGACCATTTTGAACTAATTAACGCACAACGTAAGCGTTTAGGTACTAAAAGAGGCTTCATAGTTGTTAAACCTAACTGCTCAATTCAAAGTTATGTACCTGCTATAAGTGCGCTTTTAAAATATAAGCCAACCAAAATACTTGTTTGCACTTATCAAGCTATATCTGGTTCTGGAAAAATATTCTCAGACTGGCCAGAGATCATTGATAATGTTATACCATACATAGGTGGAGAAGAAAAAAAGAGTGAACAGGAGCCCCTAAAAATTTGGGGTCATATAGAGAATGATAAGATTGTTAATGCGATTGAGCCTATAATTACAACTCAATGCATTCGTGTTCCAGCATCCGATGGTCACTTAGCAGCTGTATTTGTTTCCTTTAAAGAAACGCCATCAAAAGAAACTATTTTAAAACTATGGGCTGAGTATCAAGGTAAACCACAACTTCTAGACCTTCCAAATGCTCCTAAAAAGTTTATAACATACTTTGAACAAAACGATAGACCTCAAACTAAACTAGATAGAAATATTGAAAAAGGGATGGGTATATCAGTTGGTAGACTACGTGAGGATAAATTATTTGACTATAAATTTGTTTGTTTATCACATAACACCTTACGAGGAGCCGCTGGTGGTGCAGTACTTTCAGCTGAGCTCTTATATAAAGAAGGATATTTGACATCTAAATAAAGAAAAAAAGTAAATTGTTAATACGAAGTGTATATAAAAGTAAGCCTTATGATTTCAAGATAATTACTGCTTGAAATTATAAGGCTTTTTTATTGTTTTCTCCCACTTACAATAAATATAGGATTATTTGCTATTAACATATAACTTTGTCCCTTTGTCTTACTTACTTGAACTTGAACACATTCTACATCATAATTTAGTTCTTTTAAAGTTTCCATAGCCTTGTATACATTATTTATAGTTATAAAGTTCAAAACAATGTTTTTACCCTTTTTAAGCTTATCTCCATATTTTTCAATAATATCACCTATATTTCCACCACTTCCCCCTACAAATATGGCATCGAACTCACCAATTATAATAGGTTCAATCTCTATGGCATCTGCTTTTATTATATTAACATTACCTGCTTTAAATTTTTCTTTATTTTGTTTTATAATGCCTATAGCCTCATCATCTTTTTCTATAGCTATAACTTCACCCTTACTGCAAACCTTTGCCATCTGAATACTTATAGATCCTGTACCTGCGCCAATGTCGAGTACCCTATAATTGTCTTCAAGTTCCAGCCTTATTACACTTAATATTCGTACCTCTTCCTTAGTCATTGGGCAACTGCCACGTATGAATTCATGGTCCTTAATAAATTTCATAACCAACACCTCCTATTTTATTCTAATTCGTAACAATCTCCAAGTGCGAAGCTACAATATTTTATTATATGATGTTATAAGAAAAAGCATATATCGCTAAAAATGCATTCACATCGCTGAGTAATTCTAAAATTTATTATATTTTCACAAACTCACTATCGCTCAGACATGTTTTCTTCTTCACGCATCTGTAAATGAAATAAATAAAGAATTACTAAAGCTTGTTCAAACGCATTTTACTCGATATATACTTTTATTAACATCCTATAATAAAATATATAAATCATCATTTTATTTATTAAAATAGATTACTAAATATATTAATAGTGATTAACCTTAATCATCATGCTATCGCCTTAAAACCTATAAGATCAAAACACTGTATGTACATATGTTTAGTAATATAACCATTAATCGACCTACGGCCACGCTAACGCTTTTTTGTCAAGATAATTTAAAATGATTTATAAAAATATAATTATTAAATCGACTTTATAAGAGGATAAACATGTAAAAAGTGAAAGATAGTATATAGTAAATTTACAGTGTCTTAATTTATGAAATATAAAATTCCCGTAAGCGGACCAGGATGGGTAGCGCGGAACCCTGAGACAGGACGTCGAATGGTTCCCGTAGGGAATTTTATATTTCATAAACTTAGACACTGTTAATGAACGTTCTACTATCCTAGCTTCTTACATGATGGGCTTTATAAAGTTGCTTCGAACTTGACCTTATAGCACAATGTAAGAGAAATTGTTACCTCTCCTCTAACCTTTATACTTCAAAACTCTTAAATGCTTCTAAGAATTTTTCTATATCATTTTCTGTATGTTTAGTGCATAAGAATATTGCCTCAAATTGTGAAGGAGCAATATTTATTCCACATTTTATCATATGTTCAAAATATCTTGAGAATAACTTAGCATCACAAGTTTTAGCATCTTCAAAATTTTTGACCTCTTTCTTTTTAGTAAAAAAAGCCGTAAGCATAGATCCACATCTATTAACTACCATAGGTATCCCTTTTTCTTTTGCAATTTCAAGTAATCCCTTTTGAAGTTTCTCCGAGAGCATTTCCATGGTCACATACACACTTGGATTATCATAAAGCTTAGTTAATGTTTCATAACCTGCTGCCATTACTACCGGATTACCAGACATAGTTCCCGCTTGATATACTGGTCCCATTGGAGATAATAATTCCATTATATCTCTTCTTCCTCCAAAAGCTCCACAAGGAAGTCCACCACCTATAATTTTTGCATAAGTTATTAAATCTGGATTTACATTATAAATACTTTGTGCACCCTTATAAGCCACTCTAAATCCACTCATTACTTCGTCAAAAATAAGTAAACTATTATATTTATCGCATAATTCTCGAAGTTCAACTAGAAATTTCTTTTCAGCTGGTATAACTCCCATATTTCCTGCTACTGGTTCAATTATTATGCAAGCTATATCCTTACTATATTTATCAAACAGTACCTTTACACTATCGATATCATTATAAGTTGCAATTAGTGTATTTATAATACTTTCTTTTGGAACACCTGCAGAACCAGCGATTCCTGCAGTCATTACTCCTGAACCTGCCTCAACTAAAAAGCTTTCAAAATGTCCATGATAACAACCTGCAAATTTAATTATTTTACTTTTTTTTGTATACCCTCGTGCAAGCTTAACCGCACTCATTGTAGCTTCCGTACCTGAGTTAACCATTCTAATCATATCTACATTATCTACAGTAGTACATATATGCCTTGCTACTTTTAACTCAATTTCTGTAGATGCGCCAAATGCAATTGCGTTTTCGCAAGTGTTTTGTATAGCTTTTACTACATCATCATCACAATGCCCAAGTATCATAGGTCCCCATGAGCATACAAAATCTATGTATTTGTTCCCATCTTCATCATAAATGTATGCACCCTTACCTTTTTTAATAATTGGAGGAGTTGCACTTACATCCTTAAATGCCCTAACTGGACTATTAACTCCACCAGGTATATATTGCTTTGATTCATTAAATATGTCTAGGTTTCTCATAATAATTTCCTCTTTCCATAAATTTAATTTATATATTAATCTCATTTATTTAAATCAACATTAATATAATTGAAAACTTTTCGCCTATTCTCTAAGCCACCCACATAAATCAAGTGCATAATATGTAATTATCATATCTGCTCCTGCTCTTTTCATAGACAAATGCATTTCCATGGCTATAGCTTTTTCATCAATAAATCCCATCTTTGCAGCCGCCTTTACCATGGCAAATTCTCCACTAACACTATAAACTGCTACTGGTACATCATGTCTGTCTCTAGCCCATCTTACTACATCTAAATATGATAATGCAGGTTTAACCATTATGATATCTGCACCTTCTTCTATGTCAGCATCTATTTCTCTCATGGCTTCCCTGCTGTTTGCTGGATCCATTTGATATGTTTTTCTATTTCCAAATTGAGGAGTAGAATCAGCTGCTTCTCTAAAGGGACCGTAAAATGCTGAGGAGTATTTTGCACTATAAGCCATAATAGATACATCTTTAAACCCATTTTCATCAAGTATTGTTCTTATTGCCTCTACATGACCATCCATCATGTCAGATGGTGCTACCATATCAGCTCCAGCTTGTGCATGAGATAATGCTATTTCCGCTATATATTTTAGGCTTTTATCATTATCAACCTTTTCATCTACAACTATTCCACAATGACCATGGCTAGTATATTCACACATACATACATCCGTTATTACAACTAAATCTTTTGATATTGTGCGAACTTTTTTAACCGCTCTTTGAATTATCCCATTTTTATCAAAAGCACCGCTACCAACTTCATCTTTATGATCTGGTAATCCGAATAAAATTACTCCACGTACACCTACCTCGATAACTTCTTCTATAATCTCATGAAGTCTATCTAATGAAAAATGATAATTTCCTGGCATCGAAGATATCTCTTCTTTAATATTTTCACCTTCAACTACAAAAATTGGAAATATAAAGTCTGTAGGTGATAATATAGTTTCACGTACTAAATCTCTTATATTGCTTGTTTCTCTTAATCTTCTATTTCTTTTGAACATAATTATCCACTCCTAGTTAAATTATCTTTTGCAAAGCTACAATTTTAATGTTATCCACATAACATTATAAACAATCCACTTACAACACTACATCTCAACAATTTTGCTTATAACACCCTTAGCACTATAAACATCACATATAACAGCTTCTATGCCTACATCCGAAAGTGCCTTAGCAGTTATTGGTCCTATAGCCAGTGCTAATTTTGATTTTATAGTTTCAATACCAACCATAGTTATCATATTTTTAACAGTGGATGGTGAGGTAAACACTATAATATCTACATCCTTAATCTCACTCTCAGATCTTAATTTCCCACATATCGTTTCATATGTAAAAACTTCATCAACATAGCATCCACTTTTCCTTAATTCTTCTACCAAATAAGGCCTTGAACCCTTTGACCTAGGTATTAACACCTTGTCATTCTCTTTTATATAGTTTTTCATTTTCTCAAATAAACTTTCCGCAACAAAATGGTCAGCCACAATCTCAGGTATAACCCCTCTGTCTTTAATAGCATTCGCTGTTGCTGGTCCAATAGCTGCAATTTTAGCTTTAAGTTTTCTTATATCAAATTCAATTTCATTTAGATAATTGAAAAAGAAATTTACTCCATTTACGCTAGTTAAGGCTATAAAGTCGTAATCAGTAAACTTATCCTTGTATGACTTTAAATTATATGAAGTATTTTTAAATTCTATTGAATTTATCTCAAGTACTTCAGCTCCTGAGTCACTTAAGTTCTCGCGCAGCTCTCTTGACTGCTCTTTTGAACGAGTTATACATATATTCTTACCAAACAATGGTTTCTTCTCATACCAATTAAACTTCTGACTAAACTTAACTACTTCCCCAACTACAATAATGCAAGGTGAAGATATCTCTGCTTCTTTAACCTTAGCTACTATATTTTCTAAATTGCCAACTACTTTTTTTTGTTTTGATGTAGTACCTCTCATTACAACAGCGCATGGAGTATTTTTGTCTAAACCGTTAGATATAAGATTCTCTGCAATTTTACCAAGATTTCTAAAACCCATCATAAATACCATTGTGCCTTGGAGTTTTGCCACTGCATTCCAATCTATATTAAGTTTTTCTGCACTCATTGCAGTAAACACATGAAAACTTTGAGCTATCCCCCTGTGTGTAATAGGAATACCCGCATAATTAAGTACAGCTATTGGTGATGTTATTCCAGGCACAACTTCAAATTCGATATTTTCATCTATAAGTGCTATTGCTTCCTCGCCGCCACGCCCAAATACATAGGGATCTCCCCCTTTGATCCGTCCAACAATATTATCTTTTTTAGCAAGTGATATTAACATATCATTTATTTCTTGTTGAGTTTTATAATGACATCCTGGTTCTTTTCCACAATAGTATATTTTGCAATCATCTTTTAAATATTTGAGTACACTAGTGCTTGCAAGCCTATCATACATAACTGCTGTACACTTTCCAAGCATTCTTATAGCCTTTAGCGTTATTAGTTCTGCGTCTCCTGGACCAACTCCCATTAAATAAACTTTTCCCATTAGTATCCCCCTTCCATTTTTTTATTTGCTAATTATCATTTAATATTTTCTTTGCTAGATCCACCCCTAGTTTTATATAGTTGTTTTTATTTCCTGATAATTGTTTTTTCACTATTTTACCTTTGACTCTATACACTCCAATCATGTGCATAAGTTCGCCATCAAGATAGGCATATGCGCCTATGCAATCATGGCAATCACCATCAAGAGTAGCCATGAAGCTTCTTTCTGCATCAACACAAATTCTTGCATCATAACAATCTAATTCTTTAATTGTAGATACTTGCAAGTGACCTTTAATCATTTCTATCCCAAGCGCACCTTGGGCTATTGCTGGTACAATCTCCATTGGGTCAAAATAATTAGTAATTATATTTTCCATGTTAAGCCTTTTTAGTCCGGCAGCTGCAAGTATTATACCATCTAAATTTTCTTTTTCTATTTTCGCAATTCGCGTCTGCACATTACCCCTTATAGGAACAATTTCTACATCCGGTCTTAATATTTTAATTTGAGTACCACGCCTTATACTACTAGTGCCTATTCTTGCTCCCTCATGCAAATCGTAAAAGCTAATGTTATTAAAGGCTACAAATGCATCCCTAACATCTTCTCTAACCGGAATGGCCACTATTTCAAACTCCTTAGGTACATCATAGGGTACATCTTTCATACTGTGCACTGCCATATCAACTTCTTTGTTAAGCATCGCATACTCTATTTCCTTTACAAAAAGTCCCTTGCCCCCTATTTTATCTAAAGTAACATTTAAAATTCTATCTCCCTTAGTCTCAATAAGTACCTTTTCAGAATCAATATTAAACTTTTCTTTAATCATACCTATAACTATATCCGCTTGTACCTGAGCAAGTTCACTTTTCCTAGTTCCTATGTTTATTTTCAAAGCCAAACCTCCATCTCTTAATTATTTGAGAATTATATGATTCCATAAAACATTTCTAAAATTGCATCTTGTACACCCTTTGTGTAGAAAAAGTAGAAATCTTCACTACAAACAAAGCTCATAATTTCTTTTTTTTTGGCGTTTTTAATTAGCATACTTCTTATTCTAAATGTAAACTCTATAAAATCTGTATATTCGCATAGTTTATTTTTAATAATATTAGACATAAAAAGCGCTGTTTTAGGACTACCATTTTTAGTATGTAATGCGAATTTCATATTAGATGTATCTTTTTGAACAGGTGTTACAAACAACCCTTGTTTATAATCTGCGCAATATACATATAGCTTACATTCGCTATCACAGTATTTTTTTATACTCTCATTTGTCTCCTCACTGTTTGTAGCAATAATTACAATATGATTTTTATCCACATAACTTTCATCATATTCATCTTTTATTAATTTTATGTTACTACTATTCTTCAATTCATTAAATTCTTTGCAAAATTCTTTTGAAACCACTGTAATATTGCAACCTTCTCTTAAAAAAGTTCTGCACTTTATAAAAGCGGCCTCTCCACCACCTACAATGAGTATATTAGTCTTATTTGCCAGTAATGATATCATCATATAATTTATTGCTGAAAGATCCTGCTTATTATGTCCTCGCATTGTTTAGACCTCCCCATCAGATGTTCTTCCTTTAGCACAACAATCGCTCTATTTACATATGCATTCGAAGTACTCTTCAAAAGCACCTCTGCTAATTTTTCATTATCCTTTGTCTCTTTTTTATGCTTAAATGTAGTAAGCCTTTCTTTGTAAACATCATCACCAATATGTCTTATCTTTTTTATAAAAGGAGTTAGCTCTTCTATAGTTTTCCATTCTATATAATCTTTTATAGCCTTGTCCACAATGTATCTATTATTTTTCATTGATGCTACACGTCTTTTGTAATTTGCATCATGAATGTCTCCTAGCATATCGATATCATACACTTCATATAATGGGTTCTCACTTACTATTTCTTCTATATCTCTTGGTACAGCCAAATCAAATAATAATAAACTCTTGTTTGGCAAATCATCTAGATGAATAACTGTATGAGGAGCCGTTGTACAAGATATAACACAATCAGCATATTCGTAATATTTTTGCAAATCATTAAAAGGTATTATTTTTACTCTTGGATCTTCTATGTTAACTTTTTTAGAATCTCTAACTGCAATATATAACACATCAATATTTTTTTCTAATATGTATTTTGATGTTAACTCTCCTACTGCTCCATACCCTAAGACCATAAATTTTTTGTGACCTATTTCTATTGCCTTTTTTACCACCATTGAAGAGGAAGAGACTGGTATTTCACTTATTTTAGATTCAGTTCTAAAATGTTTTCCACAAGCAATAGCATTCTCAAAAAGTCTCTGAAGTTCCTTTTTATTTGATTTTAATCCTTTAGCAATTTCATATGCATCCCTAACTTGCCCAAGTATTTGGTCTTCTCCAAGGAGTAGTGAATCAAACCCACAAACAACTTCCATTAGATGTTGCACCGCTTTATCTCCCTTATAATTAACTACACATTTTATTAGATTTTCATCCCAATTTAATGCCTTAAAGATTTTTTTTATTATTTCATCATCCATTGACTTAAAATATATTTCCGTCCTATTGCATGTACTTAAAATAACAGCCTCTTCACAAATGCTTAAAAGAGCCTCTAAAGATTTTTCTTGACGTTTAGGTATAATTGACAATTTTTCTCTAATTTCTATTTTCACATCATGTTTTAGTCCTATAAGTTGTATCATTAATATCATCTCCAAAATTACATACCTATTCCTAATGTTTCGTTCCTCATATTTTACATTTAATTTTCATGTTTTATATTTTATAACTTATACTTTATATATTCATATATCTGTATATTTCATATATTGCGTATATTATTACTAAATAAAACAATGATCCATACATTAATTTTATTGAATCAATTATATGTTCTTTACTTAAATCTTTTATTTTGTTTCCTAAAGTCGGTTTATACATTTTCTCACCAAAATATACATTTGTACCACCTAATTGAACTTTCATGGCTCCCGCAACTGCAGCTTCTGGATAAGCACAATTAGGGCTTTTATGATTTTTTCTATCCCTTATCATTACCTTTATACTATCACCAATATTTCCATGAACTATTGGCGAAGCAAAACAAATTAGAAATCCAGTTACTCTGGCAGGCACAAAATTAAATATGTCATCTGTTTTTGCTGGAAAGAATCCGATATATTTATACTTTTTATTCATATATCCAAGCATTGAATCCATAGTATTTATACCCTTATACATCATCGCTATTGGAGCTCCCCCTAGTATTGCATAAAGAATAGGAGCTATAACACCGTCTGATGTATTTTCTGCAATAGTCTCCACATCTGCTCGTATAATCTCATATTCACTTAGTTGTTTTGTATCTCTACCTACAATGTATGATAATTTAACCCTAGCATCATCAATATCATTTTTAACCAATGAATCGTAAACTTTAATACCTTCCTTGTGGAGACATTTCGTAGCTATTGTTGTCCACAACAATATTATATTAAAAGTGTGGTATAACAAAAAAAACTTACTGCAAAGTTTTAAGATTATAAATGGTACTAAAAAGCTAGAAAAGGCCACTACAACTACAATTAGCCCTCCAAATGCTTTCAGTTGCCTGTCTGTTTTACATAATTTTCTACCCATCTTATCTAACTTAGATATTAGTTTTCCTATATAAATGACAGGATGTTTAAACCAATATGGATCTCCAATTAATAAATCTAATATAATTGCCAGTATTAAATCTATTATATTCATAATAAATAGCATTTCCATTCTAAATCCTCACTATCTTAATTTCGTAATATTTCTTATTTATTGTTTTATTAGTTATTAACTGTCCCTCGCTTTATCATTTCTTTTTATTCCTATAATTTTATAAATTGAGTCCATATCTATATTGTCTCTTACTAAGTCTGCTAGTTTGTCTAATTCCTTCTCCCTTAGACTTTCATAAACCTTAGACTTCTTAGGTTCCATGCCTTTCTTTATTCTTAGCTTATTAATAATGTATTCTCTGAACTCTGTCCCGTCTAAAACTCCATGAATATATGTACCCATAATATTCCCTCTTTCATTAATTGCTCCATCAAGCGATGATGATTGTTCGCCTTCCGTGGAAGTTCGCTCACCATTTCTACTATATATTTCAAAAAGTGGTTTTGCTTTATTCCCATAACTACATTTACCCATATGTATTTCATAACCGTAAGTTTTAATGCTTATATTATGTAATCCGTTCATCTTTTCATTTTTGTAACTTATGTCGCTCGCAGATCCTATATTAATGCTACGAGCCTTTACTCTTGTAGTTATTTTCTCATCAGCAAACACTGTATCTATGTCTAAAAGTTTCATACCTTCAGTTTTTTGTAAACTTCCTTCAATACCACTCGGGTCATATAAACTATTCCCAAGCATTTGATATCCTCCACAAATGCCTAATATATTACCTTTTGCACTGTATTGCTTAATAACATCTACAATTCCTATATTTTCCAAAGCAATCATATCGTCAATAGTATTTTTTGTTCCCGGTATTATAAGTAGATCTGGATTACCAAACTCTTCTTTAGTTGTAATAAATCTCACAGATACATCTTCCTCACTCTTTAAAGCATCGAAATCAGTAAAATTAGATATATGGGGTAATTTTATTACAGCAACATCAATAGGTGCGGTTATTTTTTTATTAAATTCTACTGCACCATCTTCATCTTCGAGTTCTAATCTAAAGTAAGGCACTACTCCAACGCATGGAATATGAATAATGTCCTCAAGCATTGTAAGTCCAGGTTTTAGTATTTCTAGATCTCCCCTAAATTTATTTATAATAGTAGCTTTAACCCTTTTTTTCTCAACATCACTTAGCAAAAGCATAGTTCCCGCAAGCGATGCAAATACTCCGCCCTTATCTATATCTCCTACAAGTATTACAGGTGAGTCTATAAGTTCAGCCATTCCCATATTTACTATATCTCTATCTCTTAAATTTATTTCTGCAGGACTGCCTGCACCTTCCATTACTATAATATCAAACTTCTTCTCTAATTCTTCAAACTGCTTTTTTAACATATCTTTAAACTCTAATTTTATATTATGATATTGCATAGCTGTGCTATTTCCATAAACTTTTCCGTTAACAATAATTTGACATTTTTTATCTGAGGTAGGCTTTAATAAAATTGGATTCATAAATACCTGTGGTTCAATTCCTGCGGCATAAGCTTGAAGTACCTGTGCACGCCCCATTTCTTTTCCGTCTAATGTAATATAAGAATTAAGTGACATGTTCTGTGACTTAAAAGGACAAACGGAAAACCCATCTTGTTTTAAAATTCTGCACAGTGCCGTAACTATTATACTTTTTCCTACAGATGAAGCGGTTCCTTGGACCATAATTTTAGCCATTACTTTTTACCCCTTCCCTCATCATTGTTATACTTTTTTCTCAAAACAAAAAAACAGCAAGCTTTCACACCTGCTGTTATGTACAAAATTGTCTTTGTACTAACTTAAATTCTACAAGTTCTTTCCCTCCGAAAGCTTAATATCATTGCTTTAGGCAGGTCTCCTGACTCTTAATTTACGATTTCTTTTACATCATACCATTCCAGGTAATCGTTAAAGATTTCTTGATTAATTACAGTAGCGGGGGCTGCTGTGGACTTACACCACATTCCCTTTTCACCTTATGGAGTAGCTAACTCAGCTACTCCTAATAGGCACCTAAAACATCTATTTATTTTTTTATCTCTATGTTTTTATATACAATTAAGTTCATCTAAATTCTTTGTTTTATATAATTTCTACAGAATAAGTTTATAACATTACTTTAGTTATGTCAATGCATAAACATTTCAAATACTTACATTGAAATCAAATCAATCTAAATTAATTTGGCTCGTAAAAACATAGCTTTTTTACCTAGTTCTGTAAATTTAGCTTCATATTCTGTTACTATATTATCTTTGAAATCGCTCTTATGCAAATCATAAGTAGAATATAATATTTCAAAACCACATTCTTTAAAATATTCTATCGAATCATTAAACAATTCAAAATCATCCGTTTTGAACCATACCTCAGATCCAGGTTTTAAAAATTTCTTGTAGTTTGTTAAGAACTTAGTGTGAGTTAGTCTTCTCTTGTTATGCCTTTCTTTAGGCCATGGGTTACAAAAATTTATATATATTTTACTTATCTCATCCTTTGAAAATACATCATCAATAAGCATAATGTTTAAAGGCATAAGACGTACATTTATATCTTCTTGCCCTTTAATTTTTCTTACCTCTATAACCTTTCTAAGAGCAAACACTAATACCTCATCTTTTAAATCTATACCTATAAAATTAATATCAAGGTTTTGCTTAGATTTTTCTGATATGAATTTACCCTTACCACAACCTAGTTCTAAATATATTTCATTATTGTTTTTAAATTCTTTACTCCAATTTCCTTTGTGATCATATTGATCTGTTATTACAATATGACTAGCTTCCATTTCTGGCCTAGCCCAATATTTTTTTCTTAGACGCATATATTTTCTCCTTATATTTTAAATAATAAAAATCACTCTGTAATTTTTCTTGAATTTACATTAAACTAAAATATTTCTGCAATCTTTATGAAGATATTAAATAACCATGCTGATGGTGCTTGCACAATATAAGTAAAAACTGATTGTTGCCCTGGTAATATAGGTAACATCAACACAATAAATATTAAAAATTGATATTTGTAAATAGAATCTGATAATTCATTAAAAAACTTTGGAAATAGATCTCTAACTATATGAAACCCATCAAATCCTGGTATTGGAACTAAATTAAGAAAAAACAACATGCAATTTATAGATCCTGTAAATTGTATTATTAACATAATAATGTTATATATTTCGCCCGGGCCTTGAACTGGCGAAAATTTATAGAATAAAACTGTTAATACAGCAAATACAAAACCCAGTATCAAATTTGCAAATGGTCCTGCAAAAGAAACCAACAAATCATCCTTATAGTAATTTTTATAAGCACTAGGATTTGTCTGAACAGGTTTTGCCCAACCAAATCCTGTAATTAGGATTAAAATAAATCCCATTAGGTCTATATGTGCTATAGGATTTAATGTAATTCTTCCTTGAAATCTTGGAGTCTTATCTCCTAACCTATCTGCAATGATCGCATGAGCATACTCATGAAAAGTAAATGCTAACAAGATTGCTGGTATCATTAAAACTTTATATAATATTTGTTGTGTATCCAAATTTGTTCCTCCTCATATTGCTTAGAATAATAACAACTATTAATTATTATTCACCTTATTAACGCATGATAAAATCTTCATTATTTCAAATATCTAACATACCTATTATAACAAAGTTTATTGTTATTTGAAATTTAATATTCTTAAACCACATTATTATATTATTTTAGATAAACTTTTTCTTTTTTTAAACAGA
The DNA here is from genome assembly GCF_018861705.1 of Clostridium psychrophilum. Taxonomy (GTDB): domain Bacteria; phylum Bacillota; class Clostridia; order Clostridiales; family Clostridiaceae; genus Clostridium_AD; species Clostridium_AD psychrophilum. The sequence goes on from NZ_JAHLEC010000015.1 coordinate 31,900, forward strand.
TTAACTACTAAACTTACTTTTTTAAGTTCTGTAATATATAATAAGTAAAAACTATGCCAAAGGCATAGTTTTTACTTATTATATGCACCTACTTATTTAAAAGGAACAAACTTTGCTTTGCTGTTTGATATAGCAACTAATCCCTTAGTATACAATTGAGATAACTTTCCTGAATAACTAGTTTGTGTTCCAGAACTAATTTCTGTTAATACACCTTTAAGTGCATCATTTTGATATACTTTACCAGTACATGAAACAAATAAATCATCCTTTGCAACTGGATTTTTCAAATTAAACACTTTCCATTGCTGAGTATTCTCTGTTGTTTTACCATAGTAAATTTTGCTTACCAAATTATCTTTTAATTCTCCAACATACACATTATCATCATCATCAGTACCAATTAACGTAAGTTTATCTACACCATCAATATTTATTGATTCCTGACTGCCAGTGACATATATTTTATTATATATTAATCCTTCATAAACCAACTTATCCTCATGATGAACTAATGCTATATTACTTACAATATTAGGTATTGTATTAATTTTTGTAATATCACCCATTCTATCTATTCTATATATCTTGCTCTTATTACCATTATTAGATACATTTATATAAGTAATCCCAGTTAAAGTTGATAATTGAATATCTTCAACTACAGGTTTTGTACCACCCCAAGCTAAATCTTTCACCTTTAATTTTTCTTCTTTTAATACATCATAAGAGTATAATACTAAATTACTAGCCTCATCATCACTCTTCTTCTCTACTAAAAGCATTCTATTTCTATCTGGGAGCCATTCTGAAAAAGTTATTTCTGATCCATCTTCTGCCTCTACACTTTTAACTTTTCCATCCCTACAATTAACAATTTTTAATTTATTGGCTTGATTATAAGATAAATACTTAGCATCATAGGATGCTAAAACATTCTCTGAATTTTCAGGTATTTTAATATCTATATTTTTTAATTTATCACTATTGTCTTCAACAACTTTTTTTGTAACCACTTTTGAATCTGTAGACAGATAATAATTATTTAAATAAAAAAGCCCTATACATTGTAGTGATAAAGATACTATTATCCATACAATTATTCTTTTTAACCATTTCATAATATTTTCTCCTTTAATTTAAAATATCCTAAAATCAAACTTCACTCTATTTTCTGCTCTCAACATATATTATTGATGGTACCGATCTCTCCCCCAAGCTGTCACAAGGATTGTTTATTACTTCATCATCATAAAATAGTGTAGAAGAAGAACCTCCATCTAAGTTAGTTGCATTATAAGCTCCATAATCATATAACACGTCTTGTACTTCTTTTAATGTAGCTCCTAAGCTATTTACATGTCTTCCATCAATAACGAGCATTATAATAGCTCCATCTTTTCTCTGTGCTATAGCTGTTCTAGGTGCTATTCCCCAGCCACCATCGCCCTTAGTTATAGTCTTCTTTCCATTAACTATCAGTGCTGGCCCAAACGATACTGCCTCATTCACTCCGCTACTTTTCATTTCTTTAATGCTATGAGGTCCGACTAATAACTCACCTGCTTTAGTAAATGCTACAACTTGCCTTTTTTCATTTTCATTTTTTATATTATTATAAACAATTTTTCCATTAGTCATTATAACACCCGCTGGGTTAGCTCCTGTTCCTGTCCATTTTGATCCAGTCGCCTCATCAGTAAATCCACCACCATTAATTGCTGCAATGGCATTATTATCTTTTGCAATGTCACTTGTTAGTTGACCTTCTACTCCAATCTTACTACTATAACCTACTTTTATTCTAGTTGGGTCATTAATTACTAATATGTACCCCTTAAATTTATTTCCAGATACATCATATCTTTCTATGTTATTATCATTTTTATTTTTTACCTTTACACCGTTTAAATTATCTTGAACTAAAGATTCAACCTTCTGATCGCTCATAATCTGTTTGATTTTCGTCTTTGATAAAAATAATGTAGCTATCCATTGGGTTTTAAGTGTAGTCATTGCCGCACCTACCACTGTAGTCCTTACATTCTTAAACGGCCCATAATAAACCACAAATGGACCTGTAATGGTTGTGAAAACTAATTCAAAAATAACAAATAATAAAACAAGTGTGCTCGATCTTCTTTTGGTCTTTTCACATTTCTTTATTTTTCTCATGTTTCCCATCCTTTTCTTTATTATGTACTACCATATTGTACAGTAAAACTGCATATTTGAACACAAAATTTAAATGTAGTTTTTGTAAACACGACTACAATACTACAATTTCATACAAAAAAAGAGTATAAATTTTTATACTCTTTCCCGTAAAAATGAATTTTTACAATTTTTTGGAACCTTCGTATGCTAATGGAGATCTTTCACATTCATCATATTTTAAGGTTACTTGATAACACAATTCACTACCTTTCATCTTTTCAGAAGCGTAACACAATCCATTTGATCTTGAATCAAGAAAAGGATGATCTATTTGCTCTGGGTCACCTATTAGTATTAATTTAGTTCCCTCACCAACTCTAGTTATTATTGCTTTAACTTGTTTTGGTGACAAGTTTTGTGCTTCATCTATAATAACCCAATTTTTAACTATCGACCTTCCTCTAAGATAAGCAACAGCCTCGGTAGTTATAATCCTTCTTTCAAATAAATCTTTTATTTTGTCTAATAACTGTTTTTCATTTTTGTAACGCTCTTTCTCATCTGATTCCACAAGTATCTCTAGATTATCAAATATCGGTCTCATGAAAGGTGATATTTTTTCTTGCTCCGTTCCTGGCAAAAAACCTATTTCTTCATCCATAGTAACATTTGGTCTACAAATTAGAATTCTTCTGTAATGCTCATTATTTTCTTGTAATATCTTTTGTAAACCTACTGCTAGCGAAAACAAAGTCTTCGCTGTTCCTGCAGGGCCTTTAATAATTACAAGTGGTGCTTTTGCAGCATCAATAGTTAAAGCTTCCATCATAAATTTCTGTCCCACATTTCTTGATGAGATGCCTAAAGGCTTACTATCTTTATTATAAAGTGGTACTATGTTTTTACCATCATACCTACCCAATGCAGTTTGTTTAGGATTCTGCATTGAATGAATAATTAAAAATTGATTTGTGTATAAAGATGGTATATTATATTTCTCAAATTCTTCATCATATTTAAGTAAATCATCAAATGATATAATTTTATTGCTATAAAATTCTTGAAGTTTTTCTGGAGATACAAATACCTCTGCCCTTCCAGTATATTGATCATCATATTCAGGTACAAATTTTTCATAATAATCTTCCACATTAATATCTACGGCATCAGCCTTTATACGTAAAAATATATCTTTTGTAATTAACCATACATTCTCACCCTGTTCTTTAAGACCTTTGCATACTTGTAATATCCTATTGTCAGCCTTTTCTTTATTCCAAGAAGCAGGTATTACAGCATCATGGTGATTCATTTCAACTCGTAGTCTTCCACCACTATCTAAATCAATACCCTCATTTAGTTTTCCTTGCTTGCGAAGTTTATCAATAAGTCTAGCTGAAGATCTAGCATTAGCTCCTAAATCACTTTTATCTTTCTTAAAACTATCCAATTCCTCCAATACTATCTCTGGTATTATTACATCATTCTCTCCAAATGATAATATGGCACTAGGTGAATATAAAATAACATTGGTATCTAGTACGTAGGTCTTTTTCAAATATCAGCACCCCTCTCTCTAATACTAATATATGTTACTTATTCTATAAATGAATTAAATATCAAATATAATTTAAAAATTTCATAAATTTATTTTCAAGAATTATTTTGACAAGTAATAGTTTTTATTATATAATAAATCTTATATTATACTTAATAATATTATAGGATGGTGTATATGGATAACATTACAACAGTTTTTAAAGAGAAAAAATTAAAGCTCACACCGCAACGTATTGCAGTCTATAAATATCTACAGTCTACAAAAGAACATCCCTCAGCTGAAGTGATTTATAAAGCTCTGCAACCAACATATCCTACTATGAGTTTAGCTACTGTTTATAAAGCATTAAAAACGCTTATAGAAGTTGGATTAATAATAGAGCTTAACGTAGGTGAAGGTAATTTTAGATATGATTGTAACACGTCTTCACATTCTCACATTCAATGCGTAAATTGTGGCAGAGTTGATGACATAGAAGGTATATCTTTTTCAAATGTACTTGAGGATGTAAAACAATATACAAACTACCAAGTTTTATCTACTAAAATATATTTCTATGGTGTTTGTGAAAATTGCAAAAAATAAAAAAATAAAGTATTTAGGTTTAAAGGAGTATTGAAATAAATTCATGCTCCTTTTTTCAATTTATATTTCATATTAACGATTCCATTATCACTACACTATTGAAGTTTTTTAAGGCTCATTTAATTTTTTCGTAAATTCATCTCCCAACTTTAATATATATTTAATTATTATTAATTAAATATATAAATGTTACATATAATTAAGTGGGGGTGGAATATATGAAGTTACAAGTAATATTTTTCAAGAAAAAACTTATTTACTATGCTTTAGCAATTATTGCATTTACAATAATAACTACGTTCTTCTTATTTTTCAGAAAAGATTCAATAACTACATTTAACGTTGTTAATGAAAACAAAATGATGCAATCTGATCTAACAGGTGATGGAAATAAAGATATTCTCTACATAAAGACAGAAATGGCTAAATACTACATTCAAATTAATTCAGGAAATAATAGCTATTATCTAGAACCATCAAAGAAAATTGATACTGTAGGAAATAATTATACTGAGTGGCCAATGAGGATATCACTAATGGATATATCTAGAAACAATATTCCTGAAATATTTACCCAAGCTTCTGAAAATAATAAAGCGGTGCAACATGCATTTCTTTGGAATGGTAAAAAATTCAATGATATATTTTATAATACAAATAATCTATTAGGTTTTGTAGATAGTAAAAATAATAAAACGCCTAAAGTTATTTCGGGGACTCTTAATGATGGTAAAATAAATTTTAGAAGTTATATTTTTATTGAAAACAAAATGCAATCATTTGATTATAACTACTCAGATAATTACATGGGCAAAAATACAGTACTAGGATTTATTAATTTAATGTCATCCTTTCCAGTATCGGAATTAAATATATCAAAGGACATTTTTGCATCCGATTTAGATGGTAATGACATTTCACTACTAAGTGATTTATGCAGCCAAAAAATACATTTAAACTTTCAAGATGCCGTTTTTAAAGATACTGCTTGGGATAAGAATGGCAATACTAAATCAATTTTGTGGACATTAAACTTTAAAGGAACTAATGCAACTGACTTAAAAGGATCAAAAAACTATGTTATTGAATTAATTCTAAAACCTATACCTAATAATGATAAAACCTCCACCTTTAAAATCACCTCTATAAATTTAGATTAATCTAATAAAAATAATAACTTATATACTGTTAATATTCCTTCTTAAATTACAAAAGGGACCGAATATTCGGTCCCAACGGGGATGGGGGGTACGCATAAAATAAATTATTTTATGCAAATGGAGATTTTTCTCTCATTACATTTATAATATTAACCTTTTTAATAAGTTTTATTCATTAAAAAATACAATTCAAAATAAATTCATAAAAAAATAGTTTGCTAATAAATATGATTTTAAAAATACTAATGATTTGAATTAGCATTTCCTTCTACAATTTTATTTAGTGTTTCAAGTTTTTTATCATCTACTAGATGAGCTAATATATATATTAGCTGTCCCTTATCCTCATCCTCTAAATCTTCTAAAATATTATGTGTACTTTCTTTAGACACTGTATGTTTGAAATCAACATCATTATTTTGAATAGAATCAACATCTTCAAAAGAAACATTATTTTCAAAAGATTTAGTGTTTTCAAAAGAATTATTACTAGACATAGAATTCATAATATCACTAATATTTGAATTATTTAAATCTAAATTGTTCAAATCGATTCCAGATAACATATTTGAAATTTGACTTAAATCTATACTACCAATGCCTGAAAATATATCTGATAACCTGTTATCTTGCTCATCTTGTTTTGAATTTAATATTTCATTGTTTTGTTTCATACTATTATTATTTTTTACAACATTTTTTGCAACATTAGGCGTCGATTTTGCCTTACCCGTATTGGCATTATTTGAATCAGAACTGCTTGAATTTGCAGCATTGTTCTGATTATCTGTCATGTTATTACTTTGATTACCTAAACTACTCATAAGGTTTGCTAACATATTATTATCTTGTCCCCCTAAACCACCAATTAAACTTCCTAACATGTTATTATTTTGACCACCCAAACTGCCCATTAAATTTCCCAAGATATTATTGTCTTGGCCTCCTAAACTTGAAAGTAATCCTTCAATCATATTTCCACCATTACCGCCACCACTACTATTGGCTCCAAGAAAACTTGATAATAATCCCATTAAAGGATTTGCAGAATTTCCATTAAACATTTGTGCTAGTGGGTTGTTATCTGAACCATTATTACCATTCTCATTATTGTTATTGTTATTGCTACGATTGTTTGCATTACCATTATTACCGTTGTTATTATTCGTATTGTTATTATCGTTGTTACCATTATTACCGTTGTTGTTGTTGTTGTTGTTGTTGTTGTTGCCATTGTTTTCATTACTCATATTATTTCTATCACGTCTATGATGTTTTGACATATTTATCACCTCATTTATAAAATGGGAGAGCATAAAGCTCCCCCTGATTTTTTTTAATTAACAACCACAGCTTTTAACTGCATTTCCACCATATCCGCCTTTACAGAAACAAAAACCTAGGAATAACAATATTAGTAAAAACGCATTCTTGTTTTCAAGTAGACATGTTCTTTGAAGTATAATTAATAATATTATCGCACAAATCGGATTCGTGCATAGACTTCCTACTGGGCTTACTACTGGTGCTACAACTGTGTTTCGACAACATCTTTTTTTAGACATTTAAAACTCCCCTTTCTGGGCCAAATTTTAATGTGTTATATATTTCAGCTCTAGTTAAGAACAAATTAATTTATCTAATTGTTTGCTATAAATTATTTATCATAGTTATTCTTCGTCACAGCTATCTAAATTTATAATATTATTTGTGCAACCTTTGTTTTGTCTTCCATTACCGCTACTTACAAATAAAAGTATTAAAATTATTATCCAAATGCCACTTCCGCCGCCACATCCGCCACCTAATCCACCTAAGCCAAATATGCCATTTCCATTACTACTTCCTCCACATCTGCAAAGTTCCTTGCAGTGTTTAGGATCGCATCCGCAGACAGTGCCACTATCTTGTTGTCCTTGACCACAGAATAAGAATAATAAAACTATTATCCAAATTATTGAATTTCCGCCGCCACCACAATTGCCGTTATTTCCATTATTATTACAACTACAGCTTTTAGATCCATTTTTCTGAGAGTCGGCCAATCCACTTAATAAGCTGTTCATATCCATTTAAATTCCCTCCTTATAATTGTTTTTACCTTTAAACCTTTAAAATCTTTTTCTTTTGTTTTCTAATATATACTATTCTGTTAGAAATAAATTGACACAAGATTTTAAATAAAACTACAACAAAATATAATTTTTTCTCTTTGTGCATTGTCAAAAAACATAAAAAAAAATAGACCACATTACTTTGTGCCCTAAATATTAATTAGTAAGCACTCCATAGTATAAATCTATCTCTTAATATAGCTTGTTATTTTATTCATCAATGTGAGAATCTTTAAATATGCTTGTTAACAATTCTACTATACCAGTTTTTTTAAGTGATGAAATATTAACAATTTCTTCTTCTGCATCTAATTCAAGAGTTTCCCTTATCAGCTTATTATTTTTTACAAGTTCTGCTCTGTTTAACTTATCTTTCTTGGTTGCAACTATTACAACCTCATATCCAAAATGCTTAATCCATCCATACATTAAAACATCATCTTCAGTTGGCTTACGTCTACAATCCACGAGTAATGCTACTTTTTGAAGCTGAGGCCTACGAACTAAATAGTCCTCCATCATTAATCCCCATTTAGATTGTTCACTTTTAGATACTTTAGCATATCCATAACCTGGCAAATCAACAAAATAAAAACTATCATTTATTAAGAAAAAGTTAATAAGTCTAGTTTTGCCAGGGGTACCACTAACCTTAACCAATTTACGCCTATTAGTTAAAGAATTTATTAAGGATGACTTGCCCACATTGGACCTACCAACAAAAGCATACTCTACCCTATTATCTGTGGGATACTGAGAAGGTTTTACTGCCGAAATTATGAATTCAGATTGTTTTATCTCCATTATTTATCTCTCCAATTAATGCATTTTCAAGTACATCTTCTACTTTACTTGCAATTATGAATTTTAGTTTAGCTCTAATGCTCTTTGGTATCTTTTGTATATCTTTTTCATTTTCTTTAGGTATTATTATTGTGTCAATGCCAGCTCTATATGCAGCCAACGTTTTTTCCTTAAGCCCACCAATAGGTAGTACCCTTCCTGTTAGCGTGATTTCTCCTGTCATCGCCACATTGTGTTTTACCCTTCTATTAGTTAAAGCAGAAACCATTGCAGTTATCATAGTTACACCTGCTGATGGACCATCTTTAGGCACGGCTCCCTCTGGCACATGAATATGAATGTCTTTATTCTTATAAAATTCCTTATCTATATTATATCTATCTGCATTGGCCCTAACATAGCTATATCCAGCCTTAGCAGATTCTTTCATAACATCACCTAATTGCCCTGTAAGTTGAAGTTTACCTGTCCCATCCATAGCACATACCTCTACGGGCAAGGTTACACCACCAACTTCAGTCCATGCAAGCCCAGTTACAACACCTATAGCATCTTCTGTATCTGCCTTATCATAAGTATACAAAACTGCCCCTAAATGCTTCTTAACACTTGTTGTAGTAACATTAATTTTTTCCTTGTTTTTTTCTACCATTTCTGTTATTACCTTTCTAATAACAGAAGCGATTTGTCTTTCAAGACTTCTAACACCTGATTCTCTAGTATAATTTTCAATAATACAGCTAATTGAAGTATCAGAAAAAGTGATTTTGTCACCTTCCATATTATGTTCCTTTAACATCTTTGGAATAAGATGATTTTTTGCAATGTGGAATTTTTCTTCTGATGTATACCCAGATACTTCAATTACTTCCATCCTATCAAGCAATGCTCTTGGAATAGTATCTAATTTATTTGCAGTAGTTATAAACAATACCTTTGACAAATCAAAATCTAATTCTAGGTAGTGATCCCTAAAACTTGCATTTTGTTCACTATCCAAAACCTCTAAAAGTGCATCTGCAGGATCGCCTTGAGAATCACTACTCATTTTATCAATCTCATCTAGCAAAAATAAAGGATTTTTAGAACCTGCTTGTTTCATAGCATATATAATTCTACCAGGGATTGCTCCCACATAAGTTTTTCTATGTCCTCTAATTTCAGCTTCATCCTTCACTCCACCGAGTGACATTCTAACAAAATTTCTATTTAATGCATTTGCTACAGATTTAGCTATAGATGTTTTTCCAACTCCTGGTGGTCCAACCAAACAAAGAATAGGTCCCTTCAAAGTTTTACTTATTTTTTTAACTGCTAAATATTCTATTATTCTTTGTTTCACTTCATCAAGTCCATAATGCTCCGTATCAAAAATCTTTCTAGCCTTTTTAATATCAATATTATCTTTAGTCGATTTATTAAAAGGTAAAGCTAATATCCAATCTAAATATGATCTTGTTACTCCACTCTCAGCAGAATAATTTCCCGAAGTTTTTAATTTATTTAATTCATAATCTGCTTTTTCTTTTGCCTCTTTAGGTAATTTGGCCTTTTTTATCTTAGTCTCATATTCTGATATTTCTTTCTTATTTTCATCATCTTCACCTAATTCTTCTTGTATAGCCTTCATTTGTTCTCTTAAATAATATTCCTTTTGAATTTTATCAATTCGAACTTTAACTTTTGTTTCTATCTTTTTCTCTATTTTTAATACTTCAACCTCATTTTTTAATATAATTAATAATTTTTCTAATCTTTTAGTGACATCTAATATTTCAAGCAATTCCTGTTTTAGCTCTGGCTTTAGTGTTAAATAAGAACTTACAATATCACAATATTTTCCTGGATCTTCTGTTTCTTCTAAAGTGAATAAAGCATCTGGAAAATTGTTAACTGACAAGTTTATATATTCCTCAAAACATTTATCTATAATTTTAATATATGCCTTACATTTTTTATCATCTAAGCAATCTTCATCTTCAATTATTTCCACTTCAACCTTTACAAAAGATTCCTTATCTTTGTACTCAGATATCTTACCTCTTTTTATTCCTTCAACTAGTACCCTAATTGTATCTCCTGGCAACTTTAATATTTGTTTTACATTACAAATAGTACCAATATTATATATATCCTTTTCTTCTGGTTGTTCAATTTTTGATACTTTTTGTGAAGCCAGAAAAATTTCTTGTTTGTTTTGCATTGCATCTTCTAATGCAAGTATAGATTTTTTCCTACCAACATCAAAGTGCAACACCATAAATGGAAATATATTCATACCTCTTAGTGGAATTAGCGGAAGAACTTTTACATTTTTGTCCATATTTCTCCCTCTTTTCTATCTTATATTTATCGTCTTTTATAAATTCAAGATCAATTTTTGATTTTGCATTAAGTACAAGTAATCAACTATAAAAAATTATTCGTTATATTCTTATAGTTACACTATTATATTATACCTATAATATACCTGTTTTTCAATACCAAAGGCTGTAAAATAAATAAGACACATGAAAATAAACAAACAGTCAATGGTGCTATTCATATTTTGTATCATAGCAAAGAGGATATTCTAGACTACTAGTTGTTATACCTGTAGCTGTTTCTCTAAGCTGTGTATGACCTAAAATAGAATAACATACTAACCTATTATTTATTTGCATATGCCTAATACAATCTTCTATAATTAATATGGGATTACTTTTTTTTATAAAACTACTAGCTAAATTTTAATATTTATTTTGAAATATTAACAGTACATCAAAGAGCTTAAAACTTTAGTATCAATATAGTTAAAGTTTTAATGACTCAGCTGCTATCACATCAACCTCTGGTTCAAATGTACTTGTGATATTTTTAGAACTCTCTTGAAGTAATGCTTCTTGAATTACCTCGCTTATACTACTTACTGGTATAATTTTAATACCCTCAATATTATTAAAACTATCCTGCCAATTGTCACAAGGAATAATGACTCTAGTAGCTCCTGCTTTCTTTGCAGCTGCAATTTTAGCATTAACACCACCAATTGGTAATACATTGCCATGGATTGATATTTCTCCAGTCATTGCAATCATATTATCAACTGGTATACCTTTTATTGCACTGTATATTGCAGTTGTTATGCTTACGCCTGCCGAAGGTCCGTCCACAGGTGATCCACCTGGAAAATTTACATGAATATCATAATCATCACAATCTAAGTTAAAATATTTTTCGAGTACTGTAACAACATTCTCTACTGAAGATCTTGCAGTACTCTTACGCCTAAGTTTTTTGTTCGCACCGTTACTTATCTCTTCCTCTTCAATAATTCCCGTGATTTTAAGAACACCTTTTCTTAGTTTTACTTTTTTTGCACTAGCTTCAATTTCCATTACAGCTCCAATATTTGATCCGTAAACTGCCAAGCCATTTACATATCCTACTTGTGGTTTATCTGATATTCTAGATTCCATCCTTGGAGAGTACTGTCCATTCTCTATAACCCATTCAATGTCCTCAATGCTTACCTCATCTCGTTCATCATTAATAGCCATTCCACTAGCAAGTTGAATTAAATTAACAGTATCACGTCCATTGCTGGAATATTTACCTACAAGCTTTAATGCTTTATCAGAAATTTTAAGACCCATTTTACTTATTGAATTTGATGCAATAGTTTGCAATTCTTCCGGAACTAATGCTCTAAAAAATATTTCTATACATCTTGATCTTATTGCCGGCATTATTTCTTCTGGATTACGTGTAGTTGCACCTATTAACCTAAAATCAGCTGGAAGTCCTTCATCAAATACCTCTTTTATGTAAAGAGGCATGTTAGGATCATCCCCATTATAATAAGCACTATCTAAAAATACTTTTCTATCTTCTAATACTTTAAGTAACTTATTCATTTCTATAGGATGTAGTTCCCCAATTTCATCAATAAATAGGATTCCGCCATGGGCTTTAGTAACTGCTCCAGGCTTGGGTTGGGGAACACCTGCCACTCCAAGTGGACCAGCTCCTTGATAGATAGGATCATGAACCGATCCAATAAGTGGATCTGCTATTCCCCTCTCATCAAATCTAACAGTGGTTCCATCTATTTCTACAAACTTAGAAGCTTCATTAAATGGAGATTTTTCTCTTCTTTTAGCGTCTTCAAGCACTAATCTAGCTGCAGCTGTCTTTCCTACTCCAGGTGGTCCATAAATTATAACATGTTGAGGATTAGGACCACAAATTGCTGCTTGTAATGCCTTAATTCCTTTTTCTTGACCTATAACCTCTGAAAATTTTGTTGGTCTACTCTTTTCTGTAAGTGGTTCCGTAAGACTTATCTTTTTCATCCGTCTTAAATTTTCCATTTCTTTTTTATTTTCCTTATTAACAACTACCTTACTACTTTGTTGAGTCTTTAATGCATTAAAAAAATATAAACCAATAACTACTGTAAAGAAAAGTTGCACTGCCATTAAAATTTTTGTTGTCATATTATTTCAAGTTTAATATTGAATACATTAAACTAATCCTCCTCCGCATATTAAATTTGCATATTTTAGTAAATATTGCATCTTCTTATATTATGCACAAATAATATCTAATGTATTCTTCTTTCTTCAAAAAAATCTTAATTTCATATGACTTATAATGTATGAATAAATAAATCTACATTTATTTTAAACATGACGTTGTTACATTATTAGAGAATTGATAATTCGGCAATTTTTAAATAATAAAAAAAAGATAGATAATAATCCATCTTTTTTCATTACTTATTATGCTGTTTCTGTGCCTTTTTTTGTCTTAATTTTTTTTGTAACTTTTATTTTTTCTCTTTTGCCGTTTTCAGCTAAAACTAATTCTGGATTTCTAGTTTTAATAGTATCCGCATTAATTATAACTTTAGCTACTTCTTCATTAGAAGGAATATCAAACATGATTTCTTTCATCGTGTCTTCTATTATAGATCTAAGACCACGAGCTCCGGTTTCTCTTTTAATAGCTTCTTTTGCAATAGCTCTTAAGGCTTCTTCTTTAAACTCTAATTCCACATTATCCATTTCAAACAATTTCTTATATTGCTTTATAAGTGCATTTTTAGGTTCACTAAGAATACTAACTAATGCCTCTTCATCTAAAGCTTCAAGTGTAACTACTATAGGAAGTCTACCTACAAACTCTGGAATTAATCCAAATTTGAGTAAATCTCCAGGCATTATAGCCTTAAGTAACTCACCTATGTTTACTTCTTCTTTTGATTGTATTTCAGCCCCAAAACCAACTGATGTAGTTCTAGTTCTTTTTTCTATGATTTTATCAAGACCGTCAAACGCTCCTCCACAAATAAATAATATATTAGCAGTATTTATCTGAATAAATTCTTGATGAGGATGCTTTCTTCCACCTTGTGGTGGTACTGATGCTGTAGTACCTTCTAATATTTTAAGTAATGCCTGTTGAACTCCTTCTCCAGATACATCCCTAGTTATAGATGGGTTCTCAGATTTCCTTGCAATCTTATCGATTTCATCTATATAAATAATACCCTTTTCTGCCTTTTCTACATCATAATCAGCATTTTGTATTAGTTTAAGTAGAATATTTTCTACATCTTCTCCTACATACCCTGCCTCTGTTAAAGTAGTTGCATCTGCAATAGCAAAAGGAACATTTAAATATTTTGCCAATGTTTGAGCCAATAATGTTTTACCACAACCTGTAGGTCCAAGTAATAATATATTGCTCTTTTGAAGTTCAACATCACCTTCATTAACATTTGAATTTATTCTTTTATAATGATTATAAACAGCTACTGCTAGAGATTTTTTAGCTGTATTTTGTCCAACTACATAATCATCCATATATTTTTTTATTTCGGAAGGCTTAGGTAATGCCCCTAAATCTAATTCAACATCTCCCTGAAATTCATCTACAATTATTTCCGAACATAATTCTATGCATTCATCACAGATATATACTCCTGGTCCCGCAATTAATCTTCTGACTTGTTCTTGCGTTTTACCACAGAATGAACATTTAAGTTGTTTTTTTTCATCAAACTTTGTCATATTTTCACCTCTTCTTACTTTATTTTGTTTGATTTATTTCTTTTTAGTTATAACTTCATCTATTAAGCCATAATCCATAGCTTCTTGTGCACTCATGAAATAATCTCTTTCAACATCATGTTGAATTTTTTCTATTGGTTGTCCGGTTCTCTCACTGTATATTCTATTTAGTGTATCTTTAGTTTTCATAATTCGTTTTGCATGGATATCGATATCAGTTGCCTGACCTTGAAATCCGCCTAGTGGCTGATGTATTAAAATTTCACTATTAGGTAATGCAAATCTCTTTCCCTTTTCACCAGCATTTAACAAGAAAGATCCCATGGATGCTGCCATACCAATGCATATAGTTGAAACTTGTGGTTTAATATATTGCATTGTGTCATAAATAGCCATTCCTGATGTAATTGATCCACCTGGACTATTTATATATAAATAAATATCTTTATCAGGGTCTTCAGACTCTAAATATAATAACTGAGCAACTATTAAACTAGCAGTTACATCATTTACCTCTTCACCTAGAAAAATTATTCTTTCTTTTAATAATCTTGAATAAATATCGTAAGATCTTTCTCCCCTGTTAGTTTGTTCAACAACCATTGGCACCAAACTCATATAAATCACTCCTTTACTCTAATAATAATATTACTTTAAATCTTAATCTATTCCTAAATTATATCCCAAATAATTACTTTTAAACAATTATTTTTATCCTATATTTAAAATTAATTGCCAGAGAAATATCTGGCAATTAATTTTGCTATAACTTATGCAATAACTTTAGCACTATCTACTAACATTTTTATTACTTTTTCATTAACAACATCAACTTTTAGATATTGTTTTTGTGCTTTCATAATTAGATCTGCTGTTTTATCGATTTCTTTGTCGCCATATTGGGCTGCAACTTCTTTAGCTTTCTTTAGCATTTCTTCATCAGTAGCATCAAATTTTTCAGTTTTAGCTATTTCTGCTATTACTAAATCTGTCTTAACTCTCTTTTCAGCTGATTCTTTCATAAATGTCCTAACTTTTTCTTCAGTGTTGTTAGTATATTTATAATATGATTCAAGATCTAATCCTTGTTGTTTTAATTTAGCTTCTAAATCTTTTAACATTATATCAGTTTCTCTCTTTATCATAATTTCAGGAATATCCATTACAACATTAGAACAAGCAGAATCTATTACAGCTTCTTCAAATTCTTTCTTTTCTCTATCAACGCTTGTTGTTTCAAGTGATTTTTTAATATCATTTCTTAATTCTTCTAAAGTATCAAATTCTGACACATCTTTAGCAAATTCATCATCAATAGCTGGTAATTCTTTTTTCTTCATACTTTTAATAGTTACATCAAAAATAGCAAGTTTTCCGTTTAAATCTTCTCTTCCATATGCTTTTGGGAAATTAACTTTAACTTCTTTTTTATCTCCTATTTTTAATCCAACTAATTGTTCTTCAAAAGTGTCAATAAAAGATCCTGATCCTATTTCTAGTTGGAAGTCTTTTCCTTCTCCACCTTCAAAAGCTACTTCATCAACAGATCCTTTGAAATCTATAATTGCTATATTGCCCATTTCAATAGCACCGTCAACCTTTTCTTCAACTCTAGCATTTTTTTCTTGCATGCCTTTTATCTGATTTTCAATTTCATCATCTGTTACTTTATATTCAGTTTTTTTTGCTTCTAATCCTTTGTATTCTCCTAATTTAACTTCGGGTGCTACTACAACTGATGCAGTATAAACAAAATCTTTTCCTTCCCCGATTTCAACAATATCAATTTTAGGATAATCCAATGGGTTTATATCCTTTTCTTTTAAAGCTTCAGGGTATGTATCATCACAGCAAAAATTTATAGCATCTTCAAAGAAAACACCTTCGCCATACATTTTTTTTATTATATTCATTGGAGCTTTACCTTTTCTAAATCCTGGTATGTTCATTGTTTTTGAGTTTTTAGCACAAGATTTTTTTAAAGACTTACCAAATCTTTCTGCTTCTACCGTTATTTCTAATTTAATAATATTTTTTTCTAATTTTTCCATTTTAACGTTCATTATATTTACTCCTCCTAATCACCACAAATGCTTATTACCTTAAATATTATAACATAACTTTTAAGGTATTTACAAATATTATTAAGCATATTTGCTCAAATAGTCTAATATTAAGATTATAACCAAATTTTTTCTAATTTACAAGATAATTTTATTGTTACTAAAATTTAATAATGTTTCATTAAACAATCATTTTAAAATTTTATTAAGTATCCTCCTGTTTAAATGACGATTAAGCTATTAAACTGTTGATTTGTCACTATTGTTATTGAACTTTTCCGATACAAATTCCTTAACCCTTGTTAATTCTTCATAATTTATATAATTATTGCTATATACTTCTATAATCCCTTTTCCGCAATAATTAACATTTTTAAGTTTGCTTGATATATCATCATAATTTAAGTTTCCTTTTCCGGGTAAAAGGCAAGTATGATTTTCATCTCTATCATTAATATGAAGATTAGCTAACCTGCTACCCATAACCTTTATATATTTTTCAATTGAAACATTAGCTTTATAAGCTTGTTTCAAATCTAAAGTATAATATATTGGATACTTACACTTTTCTTTCAAAAGTCTTAAAAAGTTTACATCTGATGACATACACCAAGATACATTTTCCTGTGCTAATTTAATACCTGAATCCATTGCTATGTACAACAGTTCATTATATATATCTATTATAAACTTAGTATCAAGTTCATTTAAATCTTTATAACGCATACCATGAAAAGTGTAACAACTAGCTCCTAATTTTTTGGATACTTTACAAACCTTTTTAAATTGTATTAACATGTCATTTCTTCTTCTATCATATTCATCAAAAAGATATGGTTCAAAAGAACTTGAAAATGCATGAACAGAATTTATGTTAAATTCATATAATTCCTTTTGTTCTAAAAAATTTTCTAAAAACTTCTCCTCACACTCACTTGGTGTGTTCAAAAATATTTCGCCATAATTAAATCCTAATTCTTTCATCTTCCTTATGCTGTTTTCAGTATGCAAATTAGGATAAAAGCAAGCTGAAGATAACCCTATGTCCATGTTTAAACCTCTTTTCCTATTTTAATGTTTCACCTAAGGCCATTACATATACTGTGTTGCCATCTACCATTGTCCCTAGTCCCTTAGAAGTTATATTTTTAAAAGTTATTGTTTTGCCGGATATTGATTGTACCTGCATATGGGTATTAGTTTTTATATTTACCTTCCATATATATTGTATTGCCTTTTCATTCATCCATGGTAATTCACTTACGTATGCGATATTATCTTCGTTAATAAACTTAGGTGTAATTGACCATACATAGCTTGGACTGATTTCAAGCTTATTTGCCTTTGAAAAAGGTTTGTTTTTGCTAGATTTATATACTTTTTTAGTAATATCTTTACTTACTTTGTTAACATCAACATATAATAAATCTTGATTTTTTTTGCTCTCTATAACTACTGCTTTCTTACTTGGGCTTATATCATATGCTATGTCTTTGGAATTTAATATACCTTTAATTGTTTTTTTTGCAGCCTTCACGGTATATTGAATACTAATCTTTTGTCCATCAGACAATGATACAATAAAGGTTTCATTTTTAACTTTTGCATCAGATTTTGCCTGTAAAGCTTTAAGCTTATCAGCATTTGTTTGTTTAGTCACTTCTTCTGATTTATTTTGCGTTTCTGCAGTATTTTTCTCTTTATCCTTTGATTTATTGAGAGACATACTATTCTTCATGTTTATACCTTTGTTCAATAAACCCTTAAAATCAGTTGTTAAAAATATACTCAATCCAATAATAGGTATAATAATCACTATTAATATTATCTTTCTTCGCTTCTTTTTTTCCTTTTCATAATGTTTGCTAAACATACTAGGTTTCTTCATGTAATTTACCTCCATTATAGTTAATACATTATTACCATTCAAAATTGCTTGATTAATAACAGTACATAATCTATTATACCGCATTACAAATAAAAATAATATTATTTTATTGCTCATACCCTAGCTTTTATATAGTAATACTTTGTTAACTTAAAGAGCTATAAATAATTTTCTAATAATACAGTGCTATTGCTATTATTGATCAGTATGTTTTTAAGTTGTTCCACTTTTTATTTTAACTGTTACTTTTTTTTTATCAAGTTTTAAGTGTCATTTTTCCTATACATATCAGTGGTTTGAAAATTATTTTAATATTCTTAATTTTCTAACTTATGTGAAACTACTTGAACTGTATCACTTTTAATATTACAATATGAATATGTTCAAATCAATTTCATCAAAGCTTAATTATTATTGCTATTTTATGAATTTATTTTTGATTTTGCCTTTAAGTATTAACAAACATAATAATTTATAGTATAATAGGTTTAAATGATATTTATTATTAGTTAGTATCTATTGTTTAATTACTTTTAACTCAATTATATATAAAACAATTATGTATAAAACATCATAAATTAATATATTATAAGGAGGAACAATAATGTTTAAACAATGGAATGGTTTCAAAGGTGACTTATGGAAAGATCAGATAAACGTAAAAGACTTTATTCAAAAAAATTATACTTTATATGAAGGTGATGATAGTTTTCTAGTAGGAACAACTGATAAAACTAAGAAAGTTTGGGATAAAGCTAATTCACTAATACTCGAAGAAATAAAAAAAGGTATTATAGATGTAGAAACTAATGAAGTTTCTGGAATAGATAATTTTAAACCTGGTTACATTGATAAAGAAAATGAGGTAATCGTTGGACTTCAAACTGATGCTCCACTCAAAAGAATAGTTAACCCTTTTGGTGGCTTTAGAATGGTAGAACAATCTCTTAAAGAATATGGTTACAAATTAAACAAGGATATAGAAAAATTCTTCCCTAAATATAGAAAAACGCATAACGAAGGTGTTTTTGATGCATACACTGATGCCACAAGAGTTGCAAGAAATGTAGGATTGTTAACTGGACTTCCAGATGCATATGGCAGAGGCCGTATAATTGGTGATTACAGGAGAATAGCTCTTTATGGAATAGATTTTCTAACTGAGCAAAAGAAAAAAGATTTAAAAGAACTTGTAGGACATGCAACAGACTCTTTAATAAGACATAGAGAAGAATTAAGTATGCAAATAAGAGCGCTTGATCAAATAAAAAGCATGGCTTCAAAATACGGCATTGATATTTCAAAACCATCAACCAGTGCTCGTGATGCTGTTCAAGCCGTTTATCTAGGATATCTTGCCGGTATAAAAGAGAACAATGGTGCTGCAATGTCACTAGGTCGAACAACTACTTTCTTAGACATATATTTTGAACGAGACTTAAGTACAGGTAAAATAACTGAAGATGAAGCTCAAGAGATTATTGATCAATTCGTAATTAAACTTAGAATGGCAAGACATCTTAGAACACCTGAGTACAATGAGTTATTTGGTGGAGATCCAAATTGGGTAACAGAATCTATTGGTGGTGTAGCTCTTAACGGAACTCCAATGGTAACAAAGAATTCTTTTAGATTTCTTCATACATTAACAAACCTAGGATCAGCACCAGAACCAAATATGACTGTACTTTGGTCTGAGAAGTTACCAGAAACATTTAAAAAATATTGTGCTAAGATGTCAATTGAAACTGATGCACTTCAGTATGAAAATGATGATATAATGAGACCGATCTATGGTGATGATTATGGTATAGCTTGCTGTGTTTCCGCTATGGAAATAGGTAAGAGAATGCAATTCTTTGGAGCAAGAGCTAACCTTGCAAAGTCATTATTATTATCACTTAATGGTGGAGTAGATGAATTAAAAGGTAAACTTGTAATACCTGGAATTGAAAAAATCACTGATGAAGTACTTGACTACAAAACAGTTAGAAAAATGTATTCAAAAGTTCTAGACTATGTTGCAAATATGTATGTAGATACAATGAATACTATACATTATATGCATGATAAATATGCTTATGAAGCAGGGCAGCTTGCTCTTCATGACACAGATCTTAAATACTTCATGGCATTTGGCGTAGCTGGGCTTTCAATTGCAGCCGATTCTTTAAGTGCTATAAAATTTGCGAAAGTAACTCCTGTAAGGAATGAAAAAGGCATAACTGTTGATTTTAAAACCGAAGGAGATTTCCCTAAATACGGTAATGATGATGATAGAGTTGATGATTTAGCTGTTGAACTTATCAAGGAATTCAGCACTGATTTAAAGAAACATCCTGCATACAAAGGAGCAGAACATACTTTATCGGCACTTACTATTACATCAAATGTAGTTTATGGTAAAAAGACAGGTACAACTCCTGATGGCAGAAAACAAGGTATACCACTTGCTCCTGGAGCAAACCCAACACAAGGTGCTGATGAAAATGGAGCACTTGCATCATTGAATTCAGTTGCGAAGATTCCTTATAGAAATTATTGCCAAGATGGAGTTTCAAATACTTTTTCAATAGTACCTGCTGCACTTGGAATAGATGAACCTACAAGAATTAATAATCTAGTATTCCTTTTAGATGGTTATTTTGCACAAAGTGCACACCACTTAAATGTAAATGTACTAAACAGAGAAGTTTTAATAGATGCTATGGAAAATCCAGACAAATATCCAACATTAACAATAAGAGTTTCAGGTTATGCTGTTCACTTTAATAGATTATCAAAAGAACAACAACTTGAAGTTATTAGTAGAACATTCCATAAAAAAATCTAGTCAATATTAAATAATATGAGAAGTACTTATTTTTATAAGTACTTCTCAATTTATATTAATTTAACAAAGAATTTCATTCAAAGCTAAGGAGGAATTATATATGGTAAAAGGTAAAATTCATTCTATCGAAAGTATGGGACTAGTTGATGGTCCTGGAATAAGAGTAGTAGTTTTTTTCCAAGGTTGTAAATTAAGATGTGCTTATTGCCATAATCCTGATACTTGGCAATTGAATGGTGGAACAGAAATGGCGCCAATTGAACTTGTCAAAAAAATTGTTCGCTTTAAACCATATTTTAATAGATCTGGCGGAGGGGTTACTTTCTCTGGTGGTGATCCATTACTTCAACCACAGTTTCTACTTGAATGCTTAAAACTATGTAATCAAAACGGCATTCACACAGCTCTCGATACAGCTGGTTTCGGTGATGGTAACTACGATGAAATATTAAAATATACAGATTTAGTACTTTTAGATATAAAACATACAACTAGTCAAGGTTATATTAATCTAACAGGAAGAGATACAACTGACTTTAATATATTTTTACAAACATTAAGAAAATCAACATCAAGGGTCTGGATAAGACATGTTGTTGTACCTGGGCTTACAGATTCTGTAGAGCATATAACCAAAATCGCAGAAATTATTAGTGAAAAGGTACCTAATGTAGATAAAGTAGAACTTCTTCCCTACCATGTTCTGGGTGTAAGCAAATATGAAGCTCTATCTATCCCATATAAATTAAAAGGCACCGAACCAATGGATAAAGATAAAATTAAAAAACTCCAAACATTAATAGACAATTTGCTAAATATCAAATAATAAAAGTGTTTCCATATGAAAATCATCCTACGTAACTTGAAATAAGAGATTGAAACATGAAAATACATTAAGAAATTCTAATTTTTTGATAATCTAAAATTCCCTGGCGTTCACACTCGACTTCCTGTCTCGGGTTCGCTAGCCTTCCCTCTTGGAAGGCTCACGCGCATTTTAGATTATCAAAAGAAGAATTTCTAAATGTATTTTCAATTGTTTCTGCTCTTCTTATTTCAAGTCACTTCTGGAGAAGTTTCATACTATATTACACATACTGCAGGCTGTTTCCGATAAAAGAAGAAGATCATGTCCCAATATGAATTCTAAATCATATTGTGGCATGCTTTTTTAAACTATGATCCTTACTATTTTGGCCAATAAGTTGGACGAGTTAGTAATCTTGGTAACTTTGTATTTGAGTCTCTCTTAGCTGTGTTAATTTGGGATTGAGTTAGGAAAATACTTTCTGTAAGGTTAGCTCCTCTAAGGTCAGTATCTCTTAAATCAGCCCCAATAAAGTCAGCACCACTTAAATCTACATTTCTAAGATTTGCAGCAATAAGGCATGTCCCTCTTAAGTTTGCACCTCTAAGATTAGATTTTCTAAGGTCTAGACCCATAAAATCAGCCCCTCTAGCCTTTGTTTTCTGATACTTTGAAGGATTCTTCTGTCCCCTACATATTTTAGATCTAACAAGTTCGCTAGTATTAAGAAGCAAAATGTTTACTTTGTCTCTGTGTACTTCCACATCCAGTCCTATAAGTAAATCCGGACTGAGACGGGTAAGTCGCATTGTCTCATTAATTAAACAACTGAGTTTATCTTGGATAGAGTGAGCCGTTTGTAATGTGCTTGCCTCTGTCAGATACCATAACATTTCATGAAGTTGCCTCATTACGAGAAACACCTCAAACATTTGTTTTGCCACTTCAACTTCTTGTCTCCAATCGTGTCCACCATAAGTAACTTGAGCTACCTTTTGACCTGCACCAAAACAATCATAAGCTGTGCATCCTTTAAGCCCCTTTTTCCTTAACTCTTTATGAACAGAGCAATTGAAGTCTGTTTGTAAGTTTGGGCAAGGTTTACCAGCATCTTTGTTCACTGGAAAACCCTCAGAAGCTGAAAAGTATAATGCAACGCAGCATAATCCAAAACATTTTCCACAGTCACCTCTCATTTCTTGAAGTCTCGTGTCAATAATAGATGCTGAATCCGTGTAGTCTTCAGATAGTTTTTTATCATACTTATTTTCATGTGGATATATCATATTTTATCTTTAGTGAGAGAGTGTATAGCAAGTACCTAACCCCCACTAAAATCCACTTCCTTTCTTTTTATACTGTTTTATGTGTATAACATGTTAATAACTTTCGCGATAGTTCGTCATATTCGAATATGTTGTAGTAACATCTAACAATTAAGAATTATACTTATAGTTTTTTAAAACATCCAATACAATCTATCCTTTGATACACTAAATCCAAGTTTGATTTGTAAGGCTAATGATTTTTCATTGTTTATTTCAATCTGTCCAAATGGAATCCTACCCTTTTCAAGCATTTGATTTACCATATAACTTTCAAGCATTTCAACACTCCTTTACAGTTTACGATTTCGTTACAACGTTTTTATTAATTCACGAATACGTTATTTATTTAAAGATTTAATCTTGTCTAACTGTTCTTTTAACCTTTTATTTTCATCCTTTAATTCTTCCATATCAACTAACTGAACAATTAGATTTTGTTTATCTTCTTTCAAATTTTTGACTTCTCCATAGAGTTTCTTTATTTTATCGTATTTAGCCTGTACTTTATCTTTTGAAGTCACAACTGTATCTCCATTTGTATTACTTTTTTCAATAGCTCTTAAACTCATTATACGCTCTTTTAGGATGTCATTATTATATAGTGTAGCCTTTGATACTCCTGCCTCTTCTGCTACGACTTTAAAGTTGATTGCTTTAGTTTTAGAACGTTTTAACTTATCTATAGCTTTATTAACCTTTTCAATAGTTACTTGGTTTTTCTTTTCTGAAAACTCTTTTAAACCTTGAGTATTTCTATTAGGCTTCTTTACCATTCATTTGAACCTCCAAACTATCTACTAATGGTTCAAGATATTGCCATTTGACATACTGCCTTTGCCAATCTCTTTCTCTATCTAATTCCTTAAACCTTGCCATTTCCTTTTCCATAAGGTCTAATTCTTGTTTTAAGATAGGATAGAATTTAACTTCGGTTATAAGTTAGCACAATTATAAAAGAAACAACCATCTCCATCTGAACAGTTACCTCTCCTAAAATCATATAAACATACTCCTGTAGGCAATGGATTAAAGCTCATTGATTTTGATATATTAGAAACAATATCATCAATTTCTTCTTCGGTCTTACCTTTGAATTGTGTGTCTAATTTACCTTTAATCTCTTTGACTCTTAATCCTGAAATCTTTGAATTAGGGCTTAATATCATATCAGAATATATTTCCTTAACTTCTTCATTGTTTAAAGTAAGGTAATGCGTAGTCATTTCAATGGTTACATGAGCATATTGCTTCATAATGTGTGCTATAGGTACTTTCTTTTTTATAAGTTCTCTAACATATGTTGCTCTAAATTGATGTGATTTTAACGGATATAAATTACTTTTGTTATCTCTTATATCCCATTTTTTTATAAAGTTAGGTATCCTCCTATCTGTAAACGCAGAAACACTTAAAACTTTTATTCCTGAGTATCTCACCAAAAACAATTCCGTTAATCCACTTTCTTGTCTTAGTTCTTCTGTGTACTCTTCAAGTTCTTTAATTACACCTTTAACTAATTCATTTATAAAAACTTTATGTGGTGTTGGATTAGTATCCTTTTCTGTTTTAGGGACTAAAACTTTCATATAATCATGTCCATCTCTTGTTGTATGAACACAACCCTTTTGTATTCCTAAAACCTCATTTATTCTTAATCCTGTTTGACTTTGAATTATTATTCCTGCTTTAGTTAATATATTGGTTTCTTTATTAGCTGCATAGTAAAGTATTTTATCAAATATTTCTTCTGGAATAGGTTTAGTTTTATTTTCTTTACGTGACTTTTGTGGTTTCCATAAATCACACGAATTAACATCGGATAATAAATTAGTTTTAGGTACATTCCAACCTTTTATTTGACCTACTTTAATTATTTCTTCAACTACATAACATAAATTATATCCTGTTCCTACAGCAACCTCCTTTTCTTCTTTAAGATATAAAGCAAAGTTTAAGAATATTTCTTTAGTTACCTCACTAAAACTAATTATATGATTATCCCACAAAAAGCTTGTAATTACTTCCAAACGTAGTAATTATGATATAATAATATCAAAATCAGTACGTAGAGGAGGATTACTATGTTTTGCAAAAATAACGT